>CAYULG010000008.1:0-36560 GCA_964445365.1 uncultured Salinivenus sp.
CCGTATCCGACCACGACAACTTCCTCGAGGGTCTGCTCACTGGTCTGGAGCTGAAAGTTGACTTCAACTTCTTCCCCGGCCGCAACCTCTACTTGCTCCACGACCTGTGCCTGAAAACCCACAAACGAGGCACGAAGGGAGTAACTTCCCGGCTCCACGTCTGAGATCGTGTACGCCCCGTTTGCGTTCGTCGCCGTTCCCCTCTGCGTTCCAACAATGCTCACGTTAGCTCCCGGCAGGGTCTCATTGGCTTGGGCGTCCGAGACGGTACCCGTAATCGTGCCGGTATTTTGAGCCTGTACCGGCACGCTAAGAAGGGAAACAGCAAGCGCGACGAAAAGAGCGATCGTCGATCGATGGGTGGCTAGTAGGATGCTCATTGCGGTCTAAGCTGTAATGGTGAAAAGTCGAAAGCTGCTATCTGAGGATGCACTCTGAAAGAGCCTCAGTCACTTCATATCTGCTTCTTGAGCGGGGCGACAGCTGCTTCGAACGACAAGTTCAGGCGCAAATACGGTGCTCGATACGTTGCGACCGGGATCGTCGATGCGGGCAAGCAATTTCTCGATGGCGAGTTTCCCAAAGTCAAGAAGCGGCTGCCGGATCGTACTCAAGCCCACGTATCGGCTCAAATCGATGTCGTCAAATCCGACAAGAGCGATGTCGTGCGGGACCCGGTATCCTGCTTCTCTGATTGCTCGTCGGGCCCCGACCGCCTGCATATCCGACGAAGCAAAGACAGCATCCGGAACCGGATTTCGGTCCAGGAGCGACGTCATCGCCTGATATCCTCCCTCTTTCGAAAACGCGAACGGTTCCTCGGCCCCGCGGGCCAGGATCGGATCACGGTTGTCGTCTGAGAGTGCTTGTTCATATCCCTCTCGACGCTGTTGAGCCGGCGAAGGCTCTGGCTTTTGGGCGGTAATGTGAGCGATTCGATGGTGCCCTTGCCTCATGAGGTGACGAGTCGCAATGTACCCGCCCTCCTTGTTCTTGATGGAAATCGACTCAAAATCTGAATGCACTGTGTCGACGAGCACAACCTCCTGAGAGGTACTCCGCAGATGGTCGGCAATCGTCGATGTCACCTCTTTTGATAGGAATAGAAGCCCGTCGCTTCGTCCCCTTTGCGTAGCCCGACGCAAGGGTTTCTCGATTTCGCCGGGGCGGGAGGGCGTATACACCAGGAGGTCGAAGTCCGTGTCGGAGAGTGAGTCCTGGATTCCTCGAATCACGCCCATGTAGAAGTACTGTGCGAGAACAGGCACGACCACAGCAATAATGTTCGTCTGCTGTCGCGCAAGGCTTTGGGCCGAAGCGTGAGGCCGATAGTCGAGCGCACGTGCGGCGTTCAGGACCTCCTGTCGGGTTTCTTCGGCAACACCCGTCTCGTCGTTGAACACCCGAGACACGGTAGCCGTCGAGACGTCCGCCCGCTCAGCAATGTCGTAGATGGTTGGTGGCACAGGAGAAAGCAGGTGTAAGGGGTTTCATTCGTAACCGGTTACATGATGGGGCGGATCTTATAGAATGTCAAATTTGCCGCAATCCTCCCAGTTTTGCTTCGATTACACGCTGTTCCCGGGGTTTAACGGCTGTCTCTTCAGTTTACACCTCTTCGGATCATATCCAGTAAACATCGTGGCAACAGATAGAGGATCGATTGAGTAACCGCTTACACAAATGTCATGGTTCACCGCCTCTGGACCGCACCAAGCTGAATATCAAAACGGCCAACCAGGAGTTGGGGACTCAGACCTTCACTGTCCCTACAAATTCCAATTTTTGTCATCCGGACAAGAGAAGCACAGCTTCCCAGAAGGCTCAGGCTCCCAGATGCGGGATCTTTTTGACGAAAGCAGTCGCCAGTATTGGAAAACAGCCGGAATCAAGTTCAGGATGATGTGCCGATGGCTGGAATTTTTTGGGACGCGAACCGGTAAGTTCATAACTGGCAATCAATCCCTAACTCGCATCAAAAGTAGCATGCCCCATCGGTCGCATAGGGATTCGCTTTAAGGCGTACGTGCCATTTTGGCAAGTCGACTGTATCACGGATTGCTTGTTGAATGGTCTCCTCAGATCATCTCCCCCCTGTCATCGTTATGGGGATGTCGATTACAATTGTAAAAACACCGGTCGTCCATATTCTCCGATGTCGAGGCTTCAGATCGATCCGGACTCAAGCACTTCTGTTCGGAATCAGCTCGTCAACCAGCTTCGCTACCTGATTGCCAGCGGGCATTACAAAGTGAACGACCCGCTTCCCTCAACTCGAACCCTTGGAGACCAGCTCGATCTTTCCTTCCACACCGTGCGGAAGGCCTACCAGACACTGGAATCAGAAGGGCTGTTGAGCGCAAAGGTCGGAAGTGGATACACAGTAAAGGAGCGGACCCCCCTCGCCAAAAGTGAGCGCATTGAGCGAGGAGCAGAAGTCGTCCACGACGCCCTTCGCACCCTGGTGGGTCTCGGCCTGAGCGACGCGGAAATTGAATCCCTATTCCAAGAACAAGCAAATCTTCTGGACCATGCCAGCCTGGACCGAAAACTGATCGTTCTAGGCCCCCACCCGGAGTTGAATGACCTGTACGCCGAACGCATCAGTTCTTCGCTCCAAAAAACCGTTCGCCCCGTACCCCTTTCGCGGCTTGAGCAGCACCAAGATGCCGACTTCGCCTTCACGCCCCACGAATATCTCTCTCGGGTTCTCGAAAATCTTCCCCGGGGAGACACCCTCGGCTTTGGTACGCATCTCCCCTCCCGGATCCTGGACCAGGTTGCCCGCCTGCTCGACCGAGAGACCCTGGGGCTCGTCACCCGGTATCGTAACACCATCCCCCCTCTCTCCGAACAGCTTCGGACAACGACGGCGTACGGCGGTCAGGTACTCGGAGCGTCCATCGAGGAGGGAGTCGAACATCTCCCCAACCTAATCGAACAGACAGACCTTCTCCTTTACACCCCGGATAGTAGGCGCCGCCTCCTTCCCTTTCTAGGCGAGGATGGCTCCGACCACGCAGAACTCAGCGTGCGAGTAAGCCAGGATTCGATTGACGCGATGATGGAAGCGGTGCCTGCATAGGAAGAAGGCTCACCGCCTCAACGAGAACGAGGAAGGGCCCACCCGGCCGACGGTGCGTGCGTTCCCTCCGCGGATGCCCCGAGGGGATCATTCAGCTACTTCGATTCAGAAGACGACGATTCTTCGTCCTCCTCAGCGGTCGAACTGTCCTCATCATCAGTGGCGGTGCGGGTCTGCACCTCGTTCTCGGACCCGGGGAGGGACACCTCCTCCTCAATCTCTTCTAGAGAGGTCGCCTCTGGGAGATCAAGAGGCGGCTCTTGTTGCTCTCCTTTCCCATGCTCGGCACGATAGTGAGGCGATGCCTCCGCCAGTTCCGGACTCGGTTCACGCGGATGGCGGAGGCCGGGCACGGCGTCGAGATCGTCGGTCTGGTCCTCCGGTTCCACGCCCCACGGGCCCTCCTCGACCACAACCGTAACGTCCTCGAAGGCCGTTTCTCCTTCGACTTCCACCACAGTGGGACCGGCCTCTTCGACCTCCTCTTCCTTCTGGTCCGGGTACTCCACACGAACGTGGTAAATCCCCAGAAGCATTTTCAAAAAGGTCTCCTTGATGATTCGAAGGTCCTGAAATGTGAGATCGGTCTCGTTGAGTTGCCCGTCTTCGATACGCTCCTGGAAGAGCAAATCAATGAGCGACTTAAGGTTCTTATGCGACGGATCATCGAGGCTGCGACTCGCCGCCTCGACCGAATCGGCCAGCATGAGAATGCCAGTCTCCTTCGAATCAGGCTTCGGCCCGGGATACCGAAATTCGGACTCAAGGACAGGAGCATCTTCCTCATCGGCCGCCCCTACGGCTTTGCGGTAGAAGTACTCGATCCGAGCCGTGCCGTGGTGAGTCGGAATAAATTTGAGGACTTTCTCTGGAAGATTATACTCCTCACCCATGTCCTTTCCCTCTTTCACGTGGCTTGCGATAATGAGCGCACTCATCCGGGGCTTGAGTTGATCATGGGGGTTAGCACCTGTTTGCTGATTCTCCACGAAATACTCGGGCTTTCGCATCTTTCCGATGTCATGGTACAGCGCCCCAACTCGAGTAAGGAGCGAATGCGCCCCAATGCGGTCGGCGGCCGCCTCTGCCAGGTTCGCCACCTGGAGGGAATGGTTAAATGAGCCCGGTGCGCGAAGGCTGAGTTCTTTTAACGGCTTGTTGTTCGTATCTGAGAGTTCCAGGAGCGTGAGATCGGTCGTGATGTCGAAGATCCGCTCAAGAGCCCAGAGGAAAAGCGACGCAGTAATGGTGAAGGATGCCCCAATCGCTGCGTAGATGAGCTCGCTCCCGTAGAGCGCCACGGGCGTCCCCAAGAAGAGCCATCCTGCCGTGAGGACCAGCACATACCCGAAGAACACCAGCGTGGCACTCACAAAGAACTGTCCCCGATTTTTGATGTCCCGAACGCTGAAAATCCCAAACGACCCCGCAAAGAAGGTGGCGAGCGTATACTCCAAATCGAGCCCGAGCATCTGGCCCCCGGTAAATGCAAGAATGAGCGTCCCGAACAGCCCGATTCGGGAGTTAAAGACGATGGTAAGCAGCACGGACGCCAGCGAAACGGGCACCGCGTACAGGTTTAGCCAATCAACCCGGACCCCGACCCCGTAGAGAATTGTGATGAACGCAAGCAGGAGACTGATCAGGATCATGTCCCGGTCTTCTCGCCAGACCTCCGGCCGGAGGAGATAGAGATAAAAGAAGAAGAACACAAAGCCGAGCAGAGAGAAGAGGCCTTCCCCGACAGATTGCATCCAGGGAATGGACGGGGCCATCCGCTCGCTCTTTTCTCGTTCGAGGGACGCAAGCTTCCGCTTGATTTCCGCGGTGACCCGCTCCCCCTTTCTCACGATCATCTCATCCTCTTCTACCCCTCCCTGAATGGCTGTCACGTTTTGTGAACGCCGGTTCCGCTCCTGAATCGTTTCGGAGCGCATGTACTTGAGGGACGGTTCAAAAATGGCTCGGAAAAAAGAGAAAGCAATCTCTGACCGCTCCGGGTTCTCCTGATAGGTTTCCTCGAGTCGATCCTCAACGTACTCGTAGGCCTCGTTCAATCCATAAATGTTGTCCTTGTCCACTGATCGCTGTGTGCGCTCGTTTTGGTTGCGCACGAGGATGTTGTCGGTGTAGATCGAATCGCGCGACTGATCCATGACCCCGACATTAACCAACTGAGATGCGAGTCGATACGATTTGCTCAGCAGGGCTCGATCGAGTCGGTCGACCTGTTCACGCCCCCCGCGCGATGTCCCCGAGAGGCCCTGGACCTGACGCACGTAGTGCCGGGTGAGAACTTGCCATTGGGAGCGCGAGAGGGTTGCCTGAGCATTGCGACGAAGGCGCACGTAGCGCGTCGAGTCCGTTCGTGCCGCCTCGTTCTCCTCACGCGACTCGTGGTACCGAAAACTGGCGTACGCCTCCATCAGCTCATCGAGCTGGCTCAGGAGCGTGTCCCGATTACTGTTAAGCCTCTGCTCGGCGTCGGGGACCTCTTTGAAGTACGGTGGCGTGTTCTTCCGGACGGTGTCCCGCTTTGCCTGGACCCGCTCCTTATCGATGTAGATGGGGAAGTTGAACGGCGCGTCAAGCGTCGACTGCCGCCACGTGTCTCCCACCTGGACGGTATATTCGTAGACCTCGCCGTGCGGAAAGGCAGCCACTGTGATCCCGACGAGAGCCAGGAGGAGTCCCCCTCGCAGTGCCCAAATTTGCCACTCGGGCGTTGCGTCGTCGTCGGAGTGGCCGCTGGTCTCCAGCTCATGCCCCACGGGCTGGGCTGAGCGGCGGCTCCAGCCGAGCTTCTCGAATAGACCCATAACAATGCCTCATCATCTCAAAGACCACGAAGTCCCGTCGAGCCGCTAATCACATGTACTCGGTGGGTGAATGATGCACATGGGCTTAAGGATCCGTTGGACATCCGCTGGGACAGACCTCTTGACCGCAATGCGGCGGGACCACCGGGGCAGGAGCTGAGAGGGCCCGCCCCGCCGGTCTAGCGACACCAATTTCGTTCTTTAGAGAGCGGCCAAGCCCTCTCGGATGAACCGATCAAGGGTCTCCGAATCATTCACCCTGAGGATCGCCGTGCCCTCCTCCTGTGCGTCCCCCAGCTTCGACCCTGGATTCTCACCGACGACAAGCACGTCGGTGTTGCCGCTCACACTTGAGGTGACATTCCCACCGGCCCGCTCAAGAGCATCGCTGGCCTCGGTACGGGTACGATCAGGCAATGAGCCAGTGATGACCATGGTGCAATCGGCCAACGGAAGGTCCTCCGCAGCTGCTTTGGGGGCCTCGTGAGGCTTCCGCTCCACGTTGACGCCTTCGGCCTTGAGGTCTTCAATCAGGGCCCAATTCTTCGCGACCGCGAACCAGTCCACAATGCTCTCGGCAATCGTAGGCCCGATGCCGTCGATCGCGGCAAGGTCCTCCAAGTCCGCCGCGGCGAGTTTGTCGATTGAGTCGAAATGCTTCACCACCGTTTCGGCCACGGTCTTGCCCACGTGGGGAATTCCCAGCGCAAACAACAGGCGACTGAGCGAACGGTCTTTTGAGGCCTCGATGGCCGTCACCAGGTTCTGCGCACTCTTCTCGGCGAATCCTTCCAGCGGGAGAAGGTCCGTCTCCTCTATGCGGTACAGATCCGCCAGGGTTTGAATGAGGCCAATGTCGACAAGGCGATGGCAGAGGCGTTCGCCGAGCCCCTCTATATCCATTCCATCCCGCTGGACGAAGTGTTCGACCAGCCGACGAAACTGCGCCGGGCATTCGCTATTCGGGCAAAAATAATCGGCCTCGTCTGGCAGCCGAACCAGGTCGGTGCCGCAGGCCGGACACGCCTCGGGGAAGGACCACGCTGTTTCATCGCCGGAGCGCGCATCCGGGACGGCTCGGACTACCTGGGGAATCACGTCCCCCGCCCGCTTCACGACGACGGTATCGCCAATCCGAATGTCTCGCTCCTCGATGTAATCTTCGTTGTGGAGGGTGGCCTGAGAAATGGTCACGCCCCCGACCGTCACCGGTTTGAGGGCCGCCTCCGGATTAACCGCGCCGGTCCGACCCACGTTCACCTCAATGTCTACGAGCGTCGTCGTCGCCTCACGGGCCGGAAACTTGTAGGCCACAGCCCACCGAGGTGCGTCGGCGATCGTCCCCAGTTCGTCCCTGTAGTCGTGACGATCAATCTTCACGACAACCCCGTCGACCTCGTAGTCAAGCGCATCGCGGTGCTCCCCCCAGTACTCGCAAAAGTCAACAACATTGTCGAGTGCTTCGAACCGCTCGCTGTGCTCCTCCAGGGGCAGGCCGAGACTCCCTAGCAGATTCAGAACCTCCGAGTGGGTGTCCGGGGCCCCGTCGCTCACAGGTCCGACCGCGAACGCAAAAAAGCTCATCGGGCGTCGGGCCACCACCGATGGGTCAAGTTGCCGAAGCGTCCCCGCTGTCGCGTTTCGGGGATTGGCGAATGGATCCTCTCCTTCTTCTAACAGGCGGTCGTTAAGCGCCTCAAATTCGCTTTTGCGCATGAACACTTCCCCTCGCACCTCAATGCGCGCCGGCGGGCGTCGACCGGTTTCCCCCGACACCGGAATCCGGAGAGGTATACGCTCGACGGTGCGAATGTTGTGTGTGACGTCCTCCCCAACGGTGCCGTTTCCGCGCGTAGCGGCCACGTCGAGTTGACCCTCTTCATACGTGAGCGCCATGGCCACGCCGTCAATCTTCAGTTCGGCGGTCACGGCGGGGGTCACTTCGCCAAAGCGATCAGCGAGGCCCCGCTGACACCGGTCGTACCACTCTCGAAGCTCCGTCCCGTCGAAGGCATTGGACAACGAGAGAAGGGGCTGGGGATGCTCGTGTTTGTCAAACTCATCGATAGGGTCCCCGCCCACTCGTTGGGTCGGAGAGTCAGCAGTCGTTAACTCGGGAAAGGTCGACTCCAGCTCCTGAAGGCGGCGGTAGAGACGATCGTACTCGACGTCCGAGATCAACGGATCGTCCTGGACGTAGTAGCGGTGCCCGTGCCGTCGGACCACGGCACGAAGGCGCTCAACCAGCGGGCGGGCCTCCTCTATTGGTAGGGATTCTGCCTGGACATCCTCAAGAGTCTCCTGTAGGGTTCGCGTCTCCTCAATTAAGCTCATGAACGAATCCGACGTGCGTGAACGATACTGTTGACGCTTGGGGGAGCTGATCGCCTACTGATCGGGCGGGCCCTTGGGGATCGTGTCGGGCGGGGTGGTGAGAGCGGCTGGAGCGCCGCGGAGCGTGTCTACGAACGCGTCGACCTCGGATCGCGTTATGACGATCCGCCCTTCAGTGGCGGGCTCGGGATACGGATACCCGGCGAGGAAGAGCTGAACGTTTGCCAACTCGTTGTCGAGAATGACCCGATTCTGAAAGGGAAACACAGCGGCTTCTCCTTCTTCGATCCAGTAGGGCCGAGCCAGGTCCTCATCCCGTTCAATGCGAATGCCCTGTACGTCCCTCGTAGCACGGACAGTGAGTGGAATCGAGGAGCCGAGTGTGACGTTGGCGGGAGGCGGCCGGCTTTGATCTGTCGGGCTCGACTGGGTCGTGTCCCCCGAAGACGCCGCGGTGTCCACGGCCGGGGCGGTCGAGGCCGACGTAGCCTGTTGGGAAGCGGGCTCAGACTCCCCCGTGAAGAAGGCAATACCGAGTCCCACTAGCACCAGCAAGACCACAACAAACCCGATCCCGGCCCACACGATCTCCCGGCGCTCGTCCTGAACCCATTCACTCCAGCCCGTTTGGCGGCGCGTCCGCCCGGGAGCATTCGTGGGCGTGGCTGCTCCGCTAGGTGTCGCCGCAGGTCGATCTCCTGCGTCACTGCCCATCGGCGTCGGCTCGCCTACGATACCGGTCTCACCGGTTTCTCCTGCAGGAGGGGGCGGGACTTCCTCCCCTCCACGGACGGCTCCTGCCTCCCTCTCTCCTTCCGAACGATCACGGGCGGTTGGATCCTCTCCCTCGTCCCCTTCTTCCATCCACGAGGGACGGCGCTCTTCGGACAGCCCACCGGGATCATCCTCCCCGTCCTCTTCGGGAGCTTCCTTTGACTCAGAGGGAAAATCGGGCGATGATTCCTGTGAGGGTGCTTCGCCAGAGGGGAGACCGGACGACGCTTCGTCCGCTTCAGCATCGGCTTCTTCCGATTGGTCGTCCTCCTCTGCCCCTTCAGAGGCTGGGAGAACTGACTCTTCCTCCTCGGCCCTTTTTTCTTCATCACGCCCCTCTCCAATCTCGCGTGCGGGTCCAACGATGCCGTCACGTCCCCCGGGCTCACCCGCTTCGGAAGGGGACGGAGAAGACGATGATTCATCCGGGGAGGATGATCGATCAGGTGGGGCCGAGGCCGTCCCCTCAACCTCGTCGTCGCCCTGCTCGTCGTCGACGTCGTCGGTTTGAGTGGAATCCGTAAGATACTGGTCGGCGAGTGCGCTCTGGTAGGTCCCTTGCAGCGCCGCATCGAGTTCAGTCCGAGCGGTCTCCGGAGGCAGTCCCACAGCCTCCGCATAGGCCTGCACGAGGGACCGAAGATACACCTCATTGAACGTCTCGTGGTCGTAGAGCCCCCCCTCTTCGAACGACTCAAGGAGCGTACGAGCAATCCGGGTTTCTTTCCGGACCTCATCAATCGAGATGTCCCGATCCTCTCGAATCCGGCGAAGGTCCTGGCAAAACCGCTTTCCAGAAGCAACTGTCGTCTCGTCAGCCATGGTGGAAATGCCCAGAGCAATGCAGCGGACAGTGAGCATGTCCCGATCGGGCAAGGCCGGTCACTTCAATTATACACCCGCGCAAACCGGTTCGCAACCTCCAGAAAAATCCCACAGCATCGGAGGTGTGCTCCCCTTCTGGGGCGATCTTCAAGGTCCATTATCGGAGCACTCGAGGGTTGCGGGCCAACAAAGAGTGGAAAAATAGAAAAAGCCGCCAGTTCTCAGCACAAGGCCGAGAAGCGGCGGCACGCAAAGGTCGGGACAGCCGGATTCGAACCGGCGACCTCCGCTCCCCCAGAGCGGTGCGCTACCGAACTGCGCCATGTCCCGAGTCAAGCAAAAACTATAATGTCGCAATCGAGGGCAGGTTCTGTCCGCTCTGTCGTGGAGCCAACCTTCGTTATGAGTTCTCGACGAATCCAATTACCAACTTGTCTTTGTGTCCTTATCAGCCCCGGGGACAGGCGATGGACGAAGGTTGACTGGGATGGATCTTCGGTTCGATTTGTACAGCGATGTGGAGCGAGCGACTATCCGATCCCTTTCGGCCCTTCAGAGATCCATCTGGGGCAACTATTGAAAGCACTTCACGTCGCTCTTGGACAAGAGGAGAAGCGTGCGATGAACGATTCGGAAACCTGGCCGCGTGCTTCCAGACATTCTGATCTTCAGGATGGATCGTACGTTCAAAACCTGTTTTGCGAGCGGATGCGTAGCCGAGACACAGTGGGCGACGGTGCAAAATGGCGCTCAATTGAGCCTTGTAGCGGGGCTACCAGGCGAATGCAGAAGCCATTTTGCACGAGATCCACGAAGTCGCAGCGCCCTGAGCGGAGCGAAGAAGTACTCCTGGGGTGGCCGCAGAGCGTCCGCCAAACAGCTTCTCAGTGGGTAACAATACTCGATTGTGATTAAGCCTTCCATTATGCCCAAATCCGTCTCGTCCGTGCTCGTGCGACAGGTAGGCGCTGTCCTAGACCGGCATCGCAGTGCGCGTGTCGCTGTGTTCGTCCCCAGGCCTCAACTGGGCACCGCCCTCCAGCAGGCCGTCGTTCGGGTACGCGGCAGTACGGCCGGCCTCACAGTGACAACGCTCGAGCAGTATGCAGAGGACCTGGCCGCGCTTTCTCTCCGGGCCGAGGGACAATCCAGGCTTGAGGCTGGCCCTCAATTCTTCCTAACGGCCACAGCTATTGAGACACTGAGCGAGGATCTACGAACCGCCCTCATCGGCGACCAGCCCCTCTCTGGCATGATTGCCCCACTGGCCCGTACCTTCGCTACGTTGCGGGAGCATCGGGTGTCTCCCGAGACTTATCGCCAGCGTGCTGCCACCTCCGCCCGACAGCAGGCCCAGGCCACCGCTTTCAGCCGCTACGAGGATCTACTCGGCGAACACAACCGCTTCGACACCGCACATCTCTTTGAACGGGCCAGAACCCTGATTCAAGAGAACCGCATCGACTGCTCCGCGACCGTGGCCGCCATTCTCGGGGAGGTTTCTCTCACTGCCGTAGAACGGAGGTTTGTTGACCATCTGAGGCAGGGGGCGGGTGTGGAACCGGGCCTCTACCGAATCGGTCCCCACCATGGAGCGTCGTCGGGCGGACCCGACCCGCCCTCCCGATCCGCCGCCGCACAGTTTCAGGACGCACCGATTCCAGATCCCGATTCGGCCACGCCCAGTCCCCTCGGTCGGGTGGCGCTTGTCTCGGGGGCGACCCTCACCGAAGAGGAAGCCACTGCCCATCACTTCTGGACGGCCACCGGCACCCGCCGCGAAGTACAGGCGGTGTTTGAGGACATCCTTGAACACGACCGCCCGCTCGACACGGTCGAAATTGCGTACACTAGCCCGGATCCGTATCTGCCTCTCATCGACACGCTTGCCGAGCGATACAACATTCCTGTCTCCGTAAGCGGCGGCCGCTCCATCGATGCCACGCGACCCGGCCAGGCCCTCCGCGGCTTCTTTGACTGGATCGCAGACGGGTGCCCCATCCCAGACCTCATTTCCCTCCTCCGCTCCGGCCTCCTTCACCTTGAAGAGCCCCTTGGCGACGACCATCCCAACAACATCCTCGACAGCAGTCGGGCGGCGACGCTCCTCGCCGAAACGCGCTACCCTGACAGTTGCCGCAAATACACCACCACCTTCGCCGCCTGGGCCAGCCGGATCGAGTCGGAGGCCGACGAGATTGCCGCCAGCGTTGACGCACCGTGGGCAGCGGCCTCCCAACGTCCGCTTCGCGAAAAGAAAGCGGCCGTGGAAACGTTGGGGGCGGTCGTCGAGGACCTTCTTGCGTGTGCTCAGATGAACGACCGGAGTGCTGTGTCCCGGACGGACTTGGCCACGGGCGCAGAACGATTTCTTGAAACCTACGGCCCAACCCCTGAGCCAACCGGTCCCGAAGAGGAGCGAACCCCCGACGAGGCCGCCCGAAATCGGCTCATTGAGCGGCTCCGGGCAGTTCCCGATCAGGGCACGACCCTCAGCCTTCCGGCCCGCCAATTGGCCAGTCGCATGACGACCTGGATGGGCCTCTCTCCCTACGTTCGGGCCCAGCGCCCGCAGCCCGGCCGCGCCCACGTCATTCCCTTGGAAAGCACCGGCTTTGCAGACCGGGACCACCTTTACGTCGTCGGCCTCGACGCTGCCTCCACCTCCGCCGCCGTTCCCGACGATCCGCTGCTTGCGGACGAGGAGCGGCAGGCCTTGTCCGACGATACCCGTTCGCTGCCCCTTCGCAGCGCGCAGGCAGACGCCGAGGCGTGGCGCACGCGCCGCGCCCTGGGCCGCCACGATGGGCCCATCACACTCTCGGCCAGCACGTACGACCTTTCGGAGGGCGAGGATCTCTTCGAAGCTCCCCTGTTTCTTCGACTCAAAGAGGCCGCTCAGGCGGCACGGGGAACGGCGAACGACGAAGACGATCCCCGCATTCGCCACCATGCCCTGGCCCCCACCGACAGCACACTCTTGTCGGACCTGGACCGCTGGACCAGCCGAACGCCCCCGACTGCCGATGCGCTGGAAGAGGCATTTTCCGCCCACTTTCCCTGGATCCAGCACGGACTCGCGGCCGGCCACGCCCGCGGTACAGACTCCTACACAACCCACGACGGCCTTCTGTCCTCGCGGTCGTACCCCGGTCTCGACCCATTTTCCGGCCACCGGCCCGTCTCCGCCGGGCAGCTAGAAACCTACGCCCAGGCGCCGTATGCATACTTCTTACAGTACGTCCTCGACGTGGACCCGCTGGATGAGCCGGCCCTCGACGACGTCGCCTGGCTGGACGCCCTCGGGCGAGGGGCCGTCCTGCACGAGACATTCCGCCGCTTTATGGCCGGTCTAAACCGACGGCCCACCCCCGACGACAATGACCATCTCCGGGATGCATTCGACGACGTGCTCGACGAAAAACGGGATGACCTCCCGCCTCCCAGCGAGGTTGTTTTTGCCTCCACCCGACGGCAGCTCTGGAACGATGCGCTGCTCTTCTTGCGCACCGAGGCGGCCCGCACCGACGACCACGATCCCCACGAGGTCGAGTTGGGCTTTGGCTACCCGCCCCATCGTCGTCAGGAGAACGACTACGCGGCCCCCCCAACCCTGAATCTGGGGGGGGACCTCTCCTTCTCGCTCCGGGGTCGAATCGACCGCGTCGACCAATTTCCTGATGGGTCATTCGGCATCTGGGACTACAAGACCGGTTCGTCACGCAACTACGACGAGACAGATCTCCTCGGGGACTTCCACCTCCAATGGGCTCTCTACGCCTACGCCTTCGAAGCCCTTGGGAATGCCCCCGTTTCAAAAGCAGGGTACTTTTTCACCAGCACGGGCGAGATGGGCAAGCGCATCGCGGCTGATCCCAGTGCCCACCGGAGGGCCGTCGCCCGGATCCTCGAACAGGTGTCAGCCGGCATTACGGCGGGGGCCTTCCCCGTCACCGACGCCGACACCCTCCGCTACAACTACGACCGCCTCTTTCCCGACCTCGCCGAACGCCGCAAGCAGCTCAACGCGAAATCCTGGCCCCAGGACCGCCCCGCCCCCCCGTCGCTCCGGGACGACTGACAGGGCGAACTGTCCCCTCCCGCCCCGAAACGCGCTCTTCCCCCTGTCCCGAACTCGTTCCCCCCAATCTCATGACTCGCAACTCATAACCCATGACTCATAACTCATGACCCACACGCTTTTCGTCCGCGTCGAGCACCGCTCCGTCGAACCGGCCCCGTTTTCCTGAACACATTCTCCACCATGAGCACGCCCTCCCTCCCAGACGCCGATACTCGCCGCCGCATCGGGCCCTGGTACCCCGACCGGATCCCGGACCTTGATGATTTCGACCCGAACACGAACTTTCTGGTCCGGGCCGCCGCGGGCTCCGGCAAGACGACCGCGCTCGTGGCCCGCATGGTCGCGCTGGTCCGCACGGGTGTGCCAGTCGACGATTGTGCGGCCATCACGTTCACCCGCAAGGCCGCCAGCGAGATGAAGGCGCGCCTCTACACGGAACTCCGGACGGCCCGTCGCCGGCTCGACGAGGATCCGGCGGCCGACCCCGCGCATCAACGTCGCCTCTCGCAGGCCCTCAGCGACCTCCCCCGCTGCTTTATCGGGACCATCCACGCGTTCTGTGCGCGCCTGCTCCGCGAACATCCCCTCGCCGCCGGCGTCCCCCCCGACTTCGTCCCGGGCCTCGACGATCGCGACCGAGACGAGCTTCGTCGGCGTGTGTGGCAGAATTATCTCTCCGACGTATGGGCAACCTCTTCGGAACAGGTCGAAGACATTGCCGCCCTTGGGATTGAGCCGTCCGAGCTCACCCACTTTTTCGGGCAGCTCTGCCGGTACCCCGATCTTGGTCCCTACGTGGACGGACCGGACGCGCCGCCCGATCTCGCGGATGCAGTCGCAGAACTCCGGAACGCAGTGGGGCGCTGGATGCCTGGCCTGCCGGACGATCCCGCCGACGGGAACGCCAAGCCCGGCACGGCTGCCTCTACGCTCCGTACGGCTGAGCGTATGTTGACGGTGCGGCCGCTGGAGGACCCAGCTGCCCAGGCAGAGTTCATCGAACTCTTCGACGGCATCACGACATCGGACACCCGCAAGAGCACCGACACCACGGTCCGCGGAGACCTGACCAAAAGCCACTGGCTCGACGACGACCTGGCGGAACGTCTGGACAACGAACTGCTCCCCGCGCTCGAAGAAAATGTCGTGCAGCCCGCCCTACGTCGGTGGCGAGCTTACGCCCACAGTCAACTGGTCGATTTCGTTCGCCCTGCAGTGGCCCGCTACGCCGATCATCGTCGGCAAACCGGCCAACTCACCTTCCAGGACCTGCTCGTGTGTACCCGGGATCTTCTCCGCGACAGTCCCAGCGCCCGACGCCCCCTGCAGGAGCGGTTCCCTCGCCTGCTGGTCGACGAATTTCAGGACACGGACCCGATTCAGGCTGAGATTCTTTTCTATCTCGCCAGCGAGGACCCGTCGGAACGCGACTGGCAGCGGTGCCGGCCCCGCGACGGCAGCCTCTTCATCGTTGGCGACGACAAACAGTCCATCTATCGCTTTCGACGAGCCGACCTGGACGTATACAGCACCGTCCGCACGGCCATCGACGCAGCTCCCAACGGTGAGGATGTCACCCTCGAAACGAATTTCCGGTCGGTCCCGGGCGTGCTGGACTGGTGCAACGACACCTTCGCTTCCCTCTTCGGGGAGGTGAAGGCTCCCTACCAGGCCGAGTACGTGCCCTTCCGGGCCGGGCGATCCGAAGACGGATCGGAAGCAACACCTGTGCA
Source organism: uncultured Salinivenus sp. (assembly GCA_964445365.1). GTDB lineage: Bacteria > Bacteroidota > Rhodothermia > Rhodothermales > Salinibacteraceae > Salinibacter. Next base: position 15,655 of record CAYULG010000008.1, read on the forward strand.
CCAACTCTCAGTGCCGTACGTCAAAGGGTCTTCCTCGACCCGTCAGATTGGCCGCCGCAACGCCGACCAGATTGTGGCCCTCATCGCCGGGGCCTGTGCTGATGCCCCCGAGGACGGAGCCGCGTCCCTCAAGGGGGACGCCCCCGGCGACTTCATGATTCTGACGCGCAATACGACCCGACTTGACGAGTTTGCTGAGGCCCTGGCCGACCAGGGACTCCCCTACACGCTGGCCGGGGGCGACGACGTGCAGGCCTCCACCGAGCTCGATGCCCTCGTCACGCTGCTCTCCTGCATCGAACGGCCCCAGGATCCGGTCGCGCGTGTCGCCTACCTTCGCGGCCCGCTCGTGGGCCTGAGTGACGACGCGCTCTACCGGTTCAAGGCGTCCGGCGGCACGTTCGATGGCGACTTTTCGCTCCCCAGCGCGGTGCTGGACGGCCTTGCCCCCGATCTTGCCGAGCGAATCAAATCAGCCTACGACCACCTACGGAGCGCCCGTGATCGTTTGCAATCGCTCCGGCCCGCCGCCGCGATCGAACGAATCGTGGACGACCTCGGGCTCATGGCTCGGACCCGGCGGGACCCCGGCATGGGCTCCCTCCACGCCGGGCGCCTCCTGCGCGTCCTCACCGAAGTGCAGCGCCTCGACGCCGAGGGGCATCCCTGGAATGAGATTCGGGAGGAGCTGGAGCAGATTCTCGACGGCGAGCGCTCGCTCGATGGGATGACCCTGGAGACCGGTGCCGCGGACGCCGTGCGCCTGCTCAACGTCCACAAGGCCAAGGGACTGGAGGCCCCCGTCGTATTCCTTGCCGATCCGTACGGCGGCTCCCATCCAAAGGACCCCGACGAGCACGTCCGTCGCGACGAGGGCGAAGTTGTCCTGCCGGTCTACGACGAACACCGCTACCACCGAACCCTCCGGTACGCCCCCGAACGCTGGGCGGGCGAGTTTCAGGAAACCGAAGCGCGGTACCAGTGGGCCGAGGAACAACGCCTCCTCTACGTCGCCGCCACGCGGGCCGAGGACCAGCTCGTGGTCTCTAGGTATCGATCGCCCTCCTGGTCGAAGGACAAGGGCTACTGGGCACCGCTCTATCCCTTCCTCCACGAGGCTCCCACACTCGAGCCCCCGACCGATCCCCCGCAATTTCACCCCGACGGTGGCGACCAAGCCGTCTTGTCCGACGCTGCAGCCGACCGCCGGGGGCAAGTTGCCGAGGCGACCTACGACACCGCCTCCGTCACGGAAACACCGGACGACCTCGATCCGGTGGTGCACGCCGACGGATACGGGAAAGACTTCGGCACGGCTCTACACGAGCTCTTTGAGCACGCAATCGCACGGCGCCACCGGGTCGAACGCCCGAACGAACTTGACCACGTGATCGATGCCGTCCTCAGTGAGCACGAAGCCGAAGAGCACCGCTCCGTCGCCGAACGCATGCTTGCCTCGTTTCTCAATAGCGACCTATGGGCGGCCGTTCAGAACGCCGATGTCGTGCATACCGAACTCCCGGTGGCCGGCCTGACCAGCGAGGAACGCCCCACGATTACCGACGGAATCATTGACCTCCTCTACCAACGAGGGAAAACGTGGCACCTTGTCGACTTCAAAACCGAGCCCGTCCCTGTAACGCAGCAGTCTTCCGTCCTCCGCCGGTACCAAGACCAACTTGACACCTACGCGGAGTACTGGGAACAGGCCACGGAATCAGCCATCACGGAGAAAAGCCTGTGGCTGGCCGACGCCGGGACAGAAGTGAAGCAATCTGGAGAGGGTGGGAGCGGGGCAATAAGCGGCTTGGGTTGAACGACTCCCCGCTCACGGGAACTCGGTCAACGGAGGCGCGGAACCGGCGGGTATCCAACCGTCCAGGACAGAGAATGTCCCGACGGAGCAGACCGACACTAAACAAACCCAGGTTTTGGGTCATGGGTTATGCGAGTTGAGAGTTGCGTTCCCGGAGACGACACAAACCGAAATCACGCAAACCCGCACTCATGACTGGGTTCGCAACCTGTTTGGGTATCCAGCTTTGGAAATGCTCAACCCAAAACCCTCAGAAGCTGTTTGGTGGATTGATGCGACGCCGAGACACAGTGGGCGACGGTGCAAAATGGCGCTCAATTGAGCCTTGTAGCGGGGCTACCAGGCGAATGCAGAAGCCATTTTGCACGAGATCCACGAAGTCGCAGCGCCCTGAGCGGAGCGAAGAAGTACTCCTGGGGTGGCCGCAGAGCGTCCGCCAAATAGCTTCTCAACCCACAACTTGAGTTAAACAAATCAAGCAACCTGGCCTACACAGTCCAGATCAGGCTGCGTGGAGGCGGGACGAGCGCCCTACCTGCACCTCATTCGTTGTGCTGGTACATGCTCGTCCTCGAAGCGAAATGGTCTTCTCAGTTTTCCGGGTCGTCCAGTTGGTCGCGTAGCTGAGTCAGAAAGCCTCGAAGCGCACGCAAGTCGTCACGGACCTCCTCGCTGGCCGAGTCCCTTTGGATGGCCTGGCGGGCCCCGGCAATCGTGTATTTCTCGTCCTTCAGAAGACGGCGAATGCGCTCGACGGTCGCAATGTCTTCCTCCGTGTACACCCGACGCCCGGCCCGGTTTTTCCGGGGGCTCAGGACGTCGAACTCCTGCTCCCAGTACCGAAGGACGTGTGGCTCCTGCCCGACGAGGTCACTCACCTCTCCAATCGAGTAGTAGAGCTTTTCCATTTCGGCATCGGGCATGGGAGACGGGACGATGAGTGACGAAAGACGAAATCGAAAAGAGAAAGCGATCTCCGGCCCACAGCCTGCACGCCGATCAGTATGCAGGTCTAGGCCCCGACCAGTTCGAACGTTGAGCCAACAACCGGGTCCTTTTCCACCTCAATCCGGACGGGAAAGGCTTGCTTGAGATGTTGAAGATGCGTAATGACGAGGATCTTTGCAAAGTCCTCGCGGATGGCCTGGATCGCCTCCACGAGCCGCTCGATCCCTTCTTCATCCTGCGTCCCAAATCCCTCGTCGATGACCAGCGTTCGCACACGGACCCCACTCCGCTCGGCCAGAAGCTGCGCGAGGGCCACCCGCAGAGCAAAGTTGACCCGAAAGCTTTCCCCCCCGGAGAAGGTCTCGTACGGACGAGGCACCCCCTGCTCATCGGTGATAATGATTTCCAGGGTTTCCTTGGTTCCTCCGCTCTTTTTCTCTTTAAGGGTATCGAGACGGACGTGCATGCGCCCATTTGTGAGCCGATCGAGGATCGCGTTGGCCCGCTCTTCGATTTCCGGCAGCGTTTCTTCGATGATGAGCGAGGGGATGCCGTTCTTCCCAAAGGCGGTGCGAAGGTGCTTGTACAGCCGGCGGTTGCGCTTGCTCGTTCGAAGCTCCTCTTGCGCCTCCTCCAGTGATGCCTGATCCCGTTCGGCCTGATCAAGGCGTTCATTCAACATCCCGAGGCGCTGTTGAGCGTCATTGAGCGCGTTCTCTGCTGTCGTTACCTCTTTGCCTTTCGCCTCGATCTTTTCGTCCAGGCCCTCCCGACCCTCAAGCGCTTCTTCGAGACGGGCGAGTCGCTCTTTCTTTTCTTCTCGCTCAGATTCTTCCTTCTCAATGCGCTCCTGGATGCGTTTGCGCTGGTCACGCCATTCCTCAAGGTTGTTCTTGGCGTGCTTCAGGTCGCTGATCTGATCCTCGATCCCACTCAGGGACTGTAGCTCCTGTCGCACCTCTTGGAAGCGGTCGGGATCAAATGCAACGTCGTCGAGCTGCTCTTCCAGTTTGGCCAGGTCCTCTTGGAGATTCCCGACGGCGGAACCATCCTCGAGCCCTTCACGAATCGTCTGGATCTCCTCGTCGTGCTCCTTGAGTGTGCGCTGCAATTCGTCGCGCCGCCCCTCCAGATCATTAAGCTCGACGAGACGGTCGGCATGGCGGTCAAGCTGAGCCGCCCGCATTTGGAGCGTGTCGAACGTGTCGGGGTCAAAGCGGAGAGCCGCCAGCCGCTGGGCGCACCCCTGCCATCGGCGTCGGTGCGCAGCGCCGTACGTCCGGCTTTGCAATTGCTGCTGGAGCTTAGCAGCGCGTTTCTTGTGGCGCTCATAGACCTGTTCGGTCTCGGCAAGCGCCCGACGTTGCTCCTTCAGGGTGGCAAGTTGCTCTCCAACGTCCTCCAGTTCCCGCCGCTTGTCTCGGAGCCGCGCATACTTCTGTCGGAGATCGTCACGGCGCTCCTTCTCCTCCTCAAGGGCCTGCTGCCGGTGCTGCAGGGACGATTGAAGCTGGTCAATGCTCTGTTGGAGCGTCGTTTCGACCTCCTGTCGGTGCTTGGGCGTTAGATCGGTGCCGCAGGTCGGACAGGTCGGTCCGTCGGCCGCCCGAAACCGCTCAAGCTCCGCCTCCTCTCGCTCCCGCTCCTCCGTCTTGGCCTCCACCTGGCCAGCCAGTTCCTGAACAGCCTGGGCCGCCTGCTTTCCCTTTCGCTCAAGGGTCTTCAACCGATCGTCGAGGACCGCCCGGTTCTCCTTCTTTTTCTCTAGGTCCTCGATCTTTCCGTCGATCTCGTCGGCACGCTCCAGGGCTTCGTGCTCGTCCTCGAGGCGGTCCCGCAGCGTGTCGAGTTCTCCCTGAAGCTGCTGTCGGATGCCCACCAGCTCACGCTCGGCCTCGTCCATCGCATCCTGAAGCTCTTCCCGCTGCCGTCGGACCACGGCTAATTCCCGTGCCCGCTGACGCGCAGCCTGTGCACTGCGAAGGGCCTCCTCCACCGCCGATCGCTCGGCCAATTTCGACGTGCACTCGTCAAGGTTCTTCTTCACTTCCTTACGCTGCACCTTCAGCCGATCGAGCCGACGCTCGAGCTCATTGGTCCGTTCCCGGAGACTTGTCTTCTTTTGCTCGATCTGTTTCTCGATTCCGCGGTGCAGGTCCCGCTTTTCATCGAGCGTGTCGCGCTCGTCCTGGAGGGCCTCATAGCGCTCGTACGCCTCGCGCAACGATTCACTGTCATCAATCAGGTCGTCGGCCTCGGCGATCCGCTCCTCCAGAGACGCCAGCTCCTCTCGATGCCCTTCCAGGCGCTCATCTACATCCGAAATCGACGCACGCACCGATTCGGCCTCACGCGCCTTCGCCTCTAAATCGGCGCGCTTCTGGGTCAGCGCCTTCTCCTCGTCCCGCAGGTCTGTCAGGGTTTCCTGTTTTTCCTCGACGGCGGCCTCTGCCTCGTCTCGCTCGTTCTTCCACTCTTCGACGTCGGAGAGGGCCTCTTCCAGGCGTTCCACCTCTGCCTCCACCCCCTGCTGTTGGTTCTTCGCCGCTCGCCAGCGGTCGCGGGCCCGGTCCTCCAGCGCTTCGTACCGACTGAGGTTGAGGATGCTGACGAGAATCTCCTTCCGCTTGCTCGGGCTCTTCTGGGTGAACTCATCGGAGCGGCCCTGCAGCAGAAACGCCGAGTTGATGAACGTGTCGTAGTCGATACCCAGGGTCTCTTCGATCCGGGCCTGCGTGTCGCGCTGGGTAGACCCGGTGAGGGGTCGGTACGCCTCGGCCTCGGGGTCATAGAGTTGAAACTCAAGGTCCGAAGAGGTGGTCTTTCCCGTGGCCGAGCGAGAAAAGCTGCGGGTCACCCGGTAGCGGCTGTCCTCAAGATCGAAGGTGAAGGTCACCTCCATGTGCCGGCTCCCGATGCGGATCAATTCGTCGTCGGGCTTCCGCCTGCCGCTGGACTTGCGGGCTTCTCCCCATACGGCCCAGGTCATGGCGTCGAGCAGGGCCGACTTGCCCTCGCCATTCCCCCCCGAGAGACAGGCCACGTCGAAGGCGTCAAAATCAAGGGGCGGAGCGTCGGTGCCATAGCTCAAAAAGTTCTGGAGCTCGAGACGGACGGGTACCATGCAGTTGCGACGACGAGGGCGGACAGAAAACAGGGTTCGTTTTTACACGAGACAGGCCAGGCCGATCCACCCGGACGACCGGACCCGGGGCGCAAGGGATCTGTTACCGAAACTGAAGAGGGGTGACGCTAACGATGAGTTCGACGCCACCGGCCAACCCATTTTCGCCGAGGTAGGCCAACACGCCCGCCTCCACGGCGTCGGCAATGTCCGCCTGCTCCGGGGTGGAGATCGCATCGTCCGCGGCCGCGACGACAGCATTCTCTCCTTCAACGTCTAGATCGACCGAGACGCGCTCACGGGGCGCGCCGGGGAGACGGCCCGTCACCAGCTCCACGCTCACCGAGAGGTCGTAGCTCTCCACCTCGGCCCCCTCCAGCGCCTCACGGGCATTTGCCTCCACCGCCCGACGAACGGCCTGGGCCATCTCAGGGTGGGCGCGCGAGTTCTCCCGGACGAGGGCTTGCAATGAATCGAGATCGGCGTCTTCGGTGACGTGAAGGTCAATCGTGATTGTGCTACCAACGACGGGCATGGGATCGAAGTCGGCCTCACGAAAGGGAAACAGGAATCAGGTCATGCTACAAGATTATAGATTCATTGCATCTTTTCAATTAGAATCGCAGCGGCCTTATGGTGATGCCAATTCTGCAGGATCGACGTGCACGTTGCCGGTGCCCACGATCCGTCTGGCTGCTTCTCTTCTCTCGGGTAAGGTCCCAGATCAGGCCCACCGATGTGCCAGGTCTGGGAGGGACCGGATTCGAACGGAGACGACGGTGCCCATCGACAACCCCGGAAACGAGCATGATGGTCTTCGGCATTCGGTCTGAGAACACGCGAGTCCGTTCCTCGATGGACGCTCCATCACCGCGAGTCAAAAACGCTGATGGTTCAGCCGGATACTCACGTCGTCGAGTGAGACCGATCGCCGCCTCAAGGAACGGAGGCCAGAAGGCGCTACTCCTTCCCACTCTGTCTCCCGGGCTCCTGCTCAGGAGAATCAATCCTGGGACGCACCGTTTGACCGAACGTCTCGGAAGCACGCTTCGCCGCGGGCAAATACGGAGAGGTGGCCTCCAGCGTCTCGGGCAAAGCCTCTGCCACCGGCGAGTAAAGCACCGAGCGTTCGCGAACGGGCTCGCTCGGCATTTCTAGGCCCGCGAGGACGAGAAAAAGCACGCTCAACAGAAGCGCTGCCTTGAACCCCCCCAGCGCTCCCCCAGCCGCTCGGTTGATTAGAGAGAGGGAGAGGGTTTCGAGCACGCGCTCCAGCAGGCGCGAGAGGGCGAGGAAAAGAAGTTGTACGCCCACGAAAATGACGATAAAGCCCACGATCGGTCCCGCCGCTTCGGACAGGCCGAGGCTCGACACGATGAGCGCCCCGACGGGATGCATGAGTTGAACCGACAGAAAGAATGCCACCACCAGGCCGATGAGACTCGCCACCTGACGCACCGCTCCCACCATAAAACCCCGAATAAGACCCCCGGCGAGAACCACGAGAATAAACCAGTCAAGGGCGGCAAGAGTCATGACGCATCCGCGGTGCAACAGGCGAAGTGAACTCCGTCCCGGGTGTGTATCGGGAGTGCGCTGTGATGTAGCGACGTAAGCGGATGAGGTTCATATCAGTATGGCCCGCCTCGAGTGCCGAGCCGATTTACTCGCTAAGAACCTTCTGTGCTTTCTCCTGAACCCGACTTCCATCGATGCGACCCCGAAGCTCGTCCATCGCCCGGCCCATGACCGGGCCCATATCGGCCATCGACTCAGCTCCGACCTCGTCGATAATCTCCTGTAGGGTCTCCTCCAGCTCCTCCTCAGAGAGGGGATCAGGCATGTACTCCTCAAGAATATCCAGCTCGTCCTGCTCCTTCTGGACGAGGTCGTCCCGCCCAGCCTTTTCGTACTGCTCGATCGAATCCTCTCGCTGGCTCACCTGCTTTCGAAGCACGGCGAGTTGATCCTGTTCGCTAAGCGATGCCTCCTCCCCGTTCTCGCGCTGATCGATCTCTTTGTTTTTGAGGGCCGCGCGGAGGGAGCGAAGGGTGCGCCGGCGCACCTTGTCTTTGTCTCGCATCGCCTGCTTGAGATCCTCGTTGAGGCGGTCGAGGAAAGATGTCGTGTCGGACATGATTGAAATGCGTTGGGTGATAAGGCAATCAGTTCAGGTCATTGATTGGTGTCCAAGCTACTCACATTCGACGCGTTCGGTCCCATCCAGGGGCCGGTCGGCGTCACGAACGTACTCCGCGTCGAGGTGCCGGCCGATCCATTCGCGAGCCAGGCACCGGACGGCCGCGGCATCGGGGGCCGCACGGGCCTCCTCCGCCAGGGCGTTCGCGTCCTCGTAGGCAATCTGACGAAGTAGTCCCCGCAACCGCGGCAGGGACGGCGGGGGAGCACTGAGGACGTCGAGACCGAGCCCCACCAGAATGGGGGCAGCGTGTGCGTCACTTGCGATTTCACCACAGAGGGACACGGGAATACCGTTCGTCTCCCCCGCCTCCACGGTTTGCTTGACGAGCCGAAGGACTGCGGGATGAAGCGCGTCGAACTGATCGGCGACCAGGTCGTTGCCTCGGTCAACAGCGAGGACGTACTGCGTTAAGTCGTTGGTACCGATGGACAAGAAGTCGGAGACCTCAGCAAAGGCCTCAGCCTGAAGGGCCACGGATGGGACTTCAACCATGATGCCGATCGGAAGATCGGGATCGTGATCCACGCCTTCGGTTGCCAAGCGGTCTGTCTCCTCTCCAATCAGGGACCGGACCTCACGCACTTCGTCGAGACGGGTCACCATTGGCAACATGACGCGGAGCGTTCCATGGGAATTCGCCCGGAGCAGTGCCCGAATCTGGGGGCGCAGTAGCTCCTCCTGGCGGTCGAGCAGGATTCGGATGCCTCGCCAGCCGAGGAACGGATTATCCTGAGGCTGGGCAGTCGGAAAAAGCTTGTCCCCTCCAAGGTCCAGCAGGCGAATGGTTGCGCCGTGCTCACCGGTCTGCTCAGCCGCCTGTCGGTACACGTCGAACTGCTGCTCCTCCGTCACGTCCTGTCCCTCCAGGAAGAGCATCTCGGTACGCATGAGGCCGATGCCCTCGGGGCCGTAGTCTTTGAAGGTGTCGAGCATCTCCCGAAACTCGACGTTGGCACGGACCACGATCCGGCGCCCATCCACCGTCTTTGTCGACTGATCCCGAGCAGGACCAGATTCCGCCGGAACGGCCTGCCGTTGAGACTGTCGGCGCCGATAGCGCTCCAGGGTCCCGTCATCCGGTTCAAGGAGAAGCTGCCCTCGGCGTCCGTCAAGGATCGCGCGGTCGTGGTCGGCAGCGACGTCGAGTGCCCCCTCTGCCCCCACGACGGCGGGCACGTTTAAGGCCCGGGCGATGATGGACACGTGCGAGGTGCGACCGCCCTGGGCGGTTACACATCCGAGTATTCCGTGCTGGTTGAATCGAATGAGATCCGCCGTGGACAGACGGTCGGCCACAATGATCGAGTCGGACTCGAGGGATGCCACTGCCTTCCCCCGCTGAAGGACCCGAAGCAAGCGGTCTCTCAATTCTTCCAAGTCGTCCGCCCGCTGTCGTAAATACTCGTCGTCACTGTTCTCCAGGCGCTCCCTGTACCCCCGAAGGATCGCTCGGAGGGCTTGAGGGGCCGATTCACGTTCGTCCCGAATCCGGTGTCGGACCTCCTGCACGATCTCCTCGTCCCGCAGCATCATCGCCTGCGCTTCAAAGATGGCCTCGCTGTCCGGATCGAGGTGCTCCTGGGCCACGGACCGTACCTTGTTAAGGTCGTCCTTTGCCTGCTGAATCGCTTCATCGAAGAGGTCGATCTCGTCGTCGACCTCGCCGGATCCGACGTGCGTTCGACGGACTTCACGCGTCGTGGCGTGGTACAACTGAACGGCCCCAATGGCAATCCCCGGGGCGGCCCCCACGCCACTTACGACCGCGTTGGCGGAAGACGTGGCGTACCGGGACGCGGACGTGTCCGACGGATCGTCGTTCATGATGAGATGTCGTCCCAACCCAAGAGCCAGAGAGTTGCGGAAGAGCGAGTCACATCTCCTCGCCGAAGCCGTCCTCGAAGAGCCCAGCGACGGCATCTGCCGCCGCCTCTTCGTCGTCCCCTTCTACGATGAGGTCAAGGGTGGCTCCCTGCTCGGCGGCCAGGGTCATGACACCGATAACGCTCTTGCCGTTGATTTCGTAGTTGTCGCGTCTGAGAAACACCTCCGCGTCGAACTGCGAGGCGGTCTTCACCAACATCGACGCTGGACGGGTGTGAATCCCGGCACGGTTCCGAACGGTTACCTCGCGTTCAATCATAACAGCGGGGCGTCAGGTCTGGCGTCGAGTTGTCAACGGCCGAAGGCCAGCCTCTGAGGACGCAAACGAGGCGCATGCTATCGGTTCTGGACACCGGGGGGGACGGAGCCGGAGTGAGGTCTACTGTAGGCGCAATGGGCCGGAATGTTCGTTCATCGTCGAGGGCAGACCGGATTAGTAGCTGCGCGCCTCCATTTGATCGATCAACCAGTGAAGCGCCTCAACGGCTGGCCCGTCCGGGATGACCCGTAGATGGTCGCGGGCCTGACGACTATAGCGAGAGACGGCGTCCCGCGCATCGTCGAATACGCCGAGCCGGTCCATCCGCTTTCGAGCCTCGGGGACGTCGGAGGGCGGCAGTCCCCCCTCCGTCACGATCCGAACGAACCACTCGTACTCTTCTCCCTCGGCCTGTTCCAGAGCGCGGAGGGTGAGAAACGTTTTCTTGCCGGTCACCAGATCTCCGCCTACCGCCTTTCCCCAATCCTCTCCCTCAGCAGTAAGGTCGAGCAGATCATCTTTGATTTGAAAGGCCCGGCCCACGAGCTGCCCCGCGGTGCGGAGCTCGCGCTGTGCCCCCACCGACGCTTCTCCGAGTACAGCCCCAAGCTCAAAACAGGCCGAGAGCAACGCCGCCGTCTTGCCATCGATCATCTCCAGGTAGGCGTCCACAGAGACATCGTCCTGCGCCTCGAAGGAAGCGTCCATCGCCTGCCCGGAACAGAGCTGCTCGACCATGGGGTGATATACGTCGTACAGAGCCCCTTCGGCCGCCCCCTCCACCTCACTGAGCAATTCGTACGAGAGCCCCATCATCATGTCTCCCACCAGGATGGCCGTCCCGAGATCCCACTTTACGTGAACGGTGGGGCGCCCGCGACGCTCGTCGGCCTCGTCCATGATGTCGTCATGGACAAGGGTAAAGTTGTGAAACACTTCCACGGCGAGGGCCGCCGGCAACGCCCGGTCCGGCGGACAGTCAAAGGCCTCGGCTACCAAAAGCAGGACCGTGGGCCGCACCCGCTTGCCGCCCCCTTCGAGGACATAGGCGATGGGCTCGTAAAGCGCGGCGGGATCACGATCTGATACGAGCCGGGGGAGCGCCTCCTCCACACGGGTACGCAACGCGGCAACGTGATCCGATGCGGGGCTGGTAGTAGGCGAAGAAGTCATGCGGACGTCAGTCGTAGACGAGGAGAGCACTACGCCCCTGAGGCAACAATTTGCTCGTCGAGAACCGTCGCAATCCGCTGGTGCACGTCTTCAATGTCGCCCTCTCCGTCCACCGGGACGAGCAGATCTCGGCTCTCGAAGTAGTCCTCAAGGGGCTGAGTCTCCTCCCGATAGACCGAGAGGCGGTTGCGCACCGTCTCGGGCTTGTCGTCGTCGCGCTGGACGACGAGTTCCGGGTCGAGGTCATCGGGCGGCGGATCGTGATCGAGGTGATACGTTTCTCCGGTCTCCGCGTGGACGCGGCGGCGGCTGAGCCGCTGTACGATCACCTCGTCGGGCACGGTCAGGCTCAGCACGGCGTCGAGTGGGGTCTCGTTTTCGGACAGGAACTCGGTGAGCCACTCGGCCTGCTGGGTTGTGCGCGGGTACCCGTCTAACACAAAGTTGTCGTGGTCCTCGTCGGCAATTGCAGTTTCTGCAAGCTTGCGGACCACCTTGTCAGGCACGAGCTCGCCCGCGTCAACGTAGGCCTTCACCTCCTTGCCGAGTGGGGTTTCGTTCTTGATCGCCGAGCGGATGATGTCGCCTGTCGCAATCTGGACGAGGCCACGGCGTTCTTCCAGGAGGCCCGCCTGAGTGCCCTTGCCGGCGCCGGGCGGACCAAAAATGACGAGTCGCATTGACTGGTTGCGGTCGATGAGTAAAAACGGGTTGGGGGCTAACGGTACTATTGAAGTTCCTCCTCTACGATTTCCTCGACGTTGACGTTCGCGAGAAGGGATTCAATAACCTGACGGGCCAGGAGGCTCAGTCCGGTGCTGAAGATAATCTCGGCACCTTGCCGAAGAAAGGATGTGTCTGCGCTGGATCCACCGGTGGCGTGCCCATCGTCTTGGGAATACACGACCAAAGGCACCCGATGCCGGAGGGCGTTTTCAAGGGCCGGCCCCGGCTCATCGCCCTCGTCGACGGCCGATTCCACCTCCTCGCGAAGGGCGTCAAGATAGGTGTCCACAAGCTCGCTGTGTTCTTTCCGAAGGCGCGACCGGCTTCCCCCGAAGAGCAGTCCGACGGCGAGGCCCGTTGCAAGCATTCCGCCTACGCTCTTCGCAGGATTTTCCACAATCCACTCTCGAACCGAACTCCCCGTCGAGGAGACCTCCTCCTGGATGGACGCGAGGCGGTCAGACATGGCCTCGGCAGTTTGGTTCAGACGAGACTCAACGTCGGCTTTGCTGGATTTCGACTCCATCGGGATAGGCGGTGTCGGTCGAGAAAACTACGTGGACTACTCGCGGTTACGGGCGGGCTCTTCCGAGACCGAGGCCGGGGCGTCACGAACTGGGGGTTCGGTGTCGTCGGCGGGGGCGTCGGTGCCTCGAATCTCGTCGTAGAGATTAGATGAGGGTACTAGATCGGGTCGGGCCGAGGCTAGAACTGTCACAATGAGCACGAGCGCGACGCTCACGATCAGGAATCCCCAAAAGGGATGGCCCAGCACCCACCCAAGCCCAAGCGCCACCGTCACGAACACGAAGAGAGCCGCAAAGAAGCCAAAAAAGGCCAGGGTTAGTCCGAGTGCGATCTGGTTCTGGAGGTTATCGACCTTCTCCTCAACCTCGAGAATAGCCAGATCGATGCGAAGGTCGATCCATTCGCGCAAGTCTTCTACGAGGCCCTGAGTGTGCCCGGCGATGCGACCCAACGTCCCGTCTCGGGGCTGGTCCGCGGGTGAGCCGTCGCCGCTCGACGATGAACGATCTGTAAGCGTCTCCATGTGCGGCCTCTCACGCGATTTTGACGGGGAACGTAGGCTATAAAAAATACCACAGCGAGCGCGAGTCGCAAGTGAATTGCCGTGCAACCCTGCTCACGACGCGAATCGGAGCATTTGGCCATCGGGACGTGGACGTTAGCGGGAAAGTACACCTTACGCATCAAGCCGGCCTTCCGTGAACTCGCTGTTTCTCCCGGCGTACGATCTCGTCATCTGATTTCATGATTTTGCTGTTGACCAGCAGCTTCACCTCACAATTTGCTTGCCCGATGGCAGAGATCCAGGCAGAACGAACCCCAAATCCCGACAGTCTCAAATACGCGGTCCTCGATGGGGGGTTCTTCCACGACGATGTCGTAGCGATTTCGTCGAATGAGGAGGCCACCCGCCATCCACTCGCGGAACGTCTCTTCTCGATTACCGGGGTGGTAGATGTCTTCATAACCCCGGAATTTGTCACCGTTTCCAAGGATCCTGAGTCCAACTGGGAAGACCTCACGGCCGACGTGGAAACGACGCTCTCCGAGTATCTTGAATCTAAATAGTCGGTCTTACCTCTCCCCTCTTCTCAGGAACGCCGCCACTTCGCGGCCCTCCGGGTCGTCCAGAGGAGGCACGTGTACCCCTCCCGGCGTGCGAACGGGACGGTCCGACGGCAATTGGTCGTGGAGATCGGACCGGGCGATGAAGCAATAAACGTCGTCCTCGTGGTCCGCGATCCAGCTTCCCACTGCGTCCAAGGAGTCGTATTCCGCCCAGCGCACGTGACCAGGCCGTTGGGGCTCGGGCTCGCCCCGACTCAGGAGAAACTCCAACCCGTTCGCGTAGGCGTGCGGGTGGTCACGGGCCTCCAAAAACGCCTGCTGCATCTGCAGGGTGCCAGGCGTATCGGAATGGGCGGGAAAGAGCCCCCGAAAACGAGCCATTGCCTGAAGGTAGGAGTCCGGAGAATGATCCTCCGGGGCCCAGACAATGGCGAGTCGGCGTCGACCCATCCCCTCGAACAAAAGCATATCCTCTGCCAAGCGCTCCATCTCGTCCTCCGACTCATTGCCGTCGACCACCCCAATGCTGTACACCGGTGGTCGGATCAGACGATGATCGGGCGGAATCTCGTGCTCGTCGCAGGCGTCGTGGATCGAGTCGGGCGATTCACTTGGCTGCGCCAGCAACGCGTCTGCCTGCTCGAACACCTCTTCTCGGTCTCCGAACTGAATTGAGAAGTCGGCGTCATGCTCGGCAAGTTCATCGGCGAACGCCGGGAGGATCGCGGGCGAAGACGCCGGAAGGTGTCCGGCATATTCATGGCCGAGAGCCCAGACGGCGAGAGCGTCCCGAATCCCGGCCAGTGGACTCGTTTTCGCGTGAACGACGCCGTGACGGAGACGGGTGGACGGGTCCTTTTCGCCAAGCCAGTTCGTCATCCCCTCAACGGTCAGGCGCTGCATCCACCGGTTCACGGCATGGCTGAGCGCCTGGTCGGTCCAGCGGTTCGAGGCCTCTAATGTTTTCTCTCGGGCGGCGGCACGGGGCGGATGGGCGGGATCTCGCCACTGGCTAGCCACCCGAGTTATTGCCTTAATTCTTCTTTTTGGTTTGGTCACAATTGCAATAACGGAACTAAATCACTGGTGATATTCGATGAGTGGTTGGAACCGACGACGGAGCTCAGTCCCCCAACGAGACAGGTTTCGCCGGTCGTTCCCCATGGTGAGATCTCAAGTTCGCTCATTTCCTTCGACGCGCCTCGGAAACTTCGTGCTCCGGACATACTTACTTCTACCCTCCTCTTGTCACATCCTCTCAAATGAACAGGTCCCTTTCCCATGAACCTCGAAAGCCAGCAAGTTGCCGTCCTCGTCGACAAGTCCTTCGAAGACTTGGAATTCTGGGTGCCCGTGATGCGGCTCCGGGAAGAAGGGGCCACTGTGGTCGTGGCCGGACGAGAGGAAAATGAGACCTTTACGGGAAAACACGGCCTCTCCGCCACGACGCAAATCGCCGCACGAGACGTGAACGCCGACGATCTCGACGGCATCGTGGTCCCCGGGGGTTGGGCGCCGGACAAACTTCGCCGGGATGACGGCGTCACATCCCTCGTTCGAGAAATGGACCAACAGGAAAAGATCGTGGCGCAGATTTGTCACGCGGGCCTCGTGGGCATTTCGGCCGGCATCGTGGAGGGCCATCAGGCGACCGGTAGTCAGGGCATCAAGGACGACTTGATCAACGCCGGTGCCGAGTGGGTCGACGAAGCGGCGTTCCGCGATCACAACCAGGTGTGGGGCCGTGTGGTGAAAGACATTCCCGCATTCTGCCGGGAGCTCGTCAAGGCATTGAAGGGCGAACCCAGCCCCGCCACACCACCGGCGTAGTGCTATATTCAACCTAAAACCGAGTCAGTCTCCGTGCAATAACACATCCCAGTGCGTCGTTTATGTCCGGTGAAACGGAATCCTATTCACTTGAACGACTCACGAGAACATCTACGGAACCGTGCAGATCAGTCAATTGAAAAGCGTCGCCGGCCCTCTTCTAGGCGCTCTGCTCCTGCTCGGATTGGGGGGAGACACTCGGGCGCCGGAATGCCCGGACCCTGGGATCTTCACCTCGCCCAGCACGACAGCGGAGGCACAAATTCGCGTTATCGAACCGCCACGGAACGTCGACCCGGGCATGGCGCGCCCACGGAACTCACCCTGCTTGGCAGCCCTTCCGACTTCCCCGAAAAGACCAGAGGACGGGAAGTAAACAGAATCAGCCATTTCCTTCCGCCTTCCGGATGATTTCGTCTACAGCTTCCCAGGGATCCTCTTCCTCATCTGATTCCATTTCGTCCCTCGAGGGTTGATTCTCATCCTCCAGGGTGTGCAATATGTCGAGCCGGGCCTGGTACTGTTGAATGAGCGTTCCGGTAGAGAGGGCACTCTCGTCCACTGTGTCAATTTCATCGCACACGAGATCGATGGCCCGCGAGGCCACCATAGACGGAGAAAGCCCGAGGTGCGTCGCTACGTCCAGCAACTGCTGGGCCAACCCTTTGGGAATGTCGAGGTGCAGAATTTCGTGCTTCTCGGTTGCCTCGGGATCCACGGTCTCTCCCTCATCTGCCGGGGGATTGTACAGCGACGATTCATCCTCGTGATCGGAATCGGAGTGGCTCATAGAAAGCGGATCGGCGATGAATTGAGAGCTCTCAGTAGAATGGGGGATAACATGATCTTTTTATGTGACGCAACCGACATCCGATCCACAGAAATTAAAGCCCACGAGTCGCAGCATGAAGGAACGGGAGTGGATTGCTCCACAACCTCCTCATCGGGACTTTTCTGGACAGCCCTTTCTTTTTGAGTTATGTTGAGGTCCAGCCCGATTACGCTTTCGCCCCCTTTCTGCACGTCTCCGGTCCTCATGCGCCGACTCCTCCTGGCTTCCCTTCTCCTTCTCACCAGCCCGCTCCTGGCGGCTGCTCAGTCTCCCACCATCGACCGCATTGAGCCTCCGTTCTGGTGGGTAGATATGGAAGAGCCGACGGTTGATCTCATGGTGTACGGGGAAAACATTGCCGACACCCGTCCCCAACTCGGGAAGGCATCCGGCGTGTCCCTCGAGCGGGTGACGACAGTCGAGAATCCGAACTATGCATTCGTTCGTCTCCACATCGGCCCGTCCGCCGAGCCGGGAACGGTTCCTCTCCGTTTCGAGCACGACAGCGGCACGATCACTCGCTCCTACGAGATACGCCCCCGCCGCCAGGACACCTACGCCCAGGGCTTCTCCAGCGAGGACGTCATCTATCTCTTGATGCCGGACCGCTTCGCAAACGGCAATCCGGCCAACGACGAAATCGACGGCTTTCTCGAGGGCGTGGACCGCTCGGACCCCGACGCCCGCCACGGCGGGGACTTTGCCGGCATCCAGGAGCGTCTCGGCTACATCGACGATCTCGGGATGACGGCCCTCTGGATGACCCCCATCTTCGAGAATGACATGCCGCCCGAGTACGGCGCCTACCACGGCTACGCAGCCACCGATATGTACCGGGTCGATCCCCGCTTCGGCAGCAACGACGCCTTTCGCGATCTCGTGGATGCGGCTCATGACCGCGGGATGAAGGTCATCATGGACATGATCCACAACCACGTGGGTGAGGAGCACTGGTGGCTCGACGACCCGCCCACCGAGGATTGGATCCATGATCTCGACAAATACGGCACCACAAACTACGAGGGGGCGGCCGTGATCGACCCGTACGCCTCGAAGCACGACCGGGAGCAGCTGACGAACGCCTGGTTCGTGCCCTCCATGCCCGACCTCAATCAGGACAACGAGCTGCTGGCCACCTATCTCATCCAGAACACGCTCTGGTGGATCGAGTCCAGTGGCATCGACGGGATCCGGATGGACACCTACTTTTACGCCGACAAAGAGTACATGTCGCGCTGGACATCGGCGGTGCTGGAAGAATACCCCAACTTCAACATCGTGGGGGATAACTGGGTGCACTCCGTTCCGCACGAGGCCTACTGGCAGGACGACTTCCGGGGACATCCGGACGGCTACGACTCGGACCTCCCCAGCGTCACCGACTTTCCCCTGACCTTTACGATGCACGAGGCCTTCGCGCCGGACGACGGGGAAATCTATGACCTCTACCGGACGCTGGCACAGGATCACCTCTATCCTGAGCCGAATCGGCTCGTCACCTTTCTAGACAACCACGACCTCAATCGCTTTTTCTCGGTTGTTGACGAGGACGAGGCCGCGTTTAAGCTGGCGTACACGTTCCTCATGACCACCCGCGGGATCCCGCAGGTCTACTACGCCACGGAGCTGATGCAACCGATGACGGATGATGACGGGGACGGCGCCAAGCGACCCGACATGCCGGGCGGATGGCCGGACGACGACCGAAGTGTGTTCACTTCTGAAGGTCGTTCAGCCCGCGAAAACGAGGCCCACGACTTTGTGACCACACTCACCAACTGGCGCGAGGACAAAAACGTCATCCATCACGGCCGGCTCACCCACTTCATTCCTCAGGACAACACCTACGTGTATTTCCGACACAACGACAAAGAGACGGTGATGGTGGTCCTCAACAATGCCGACGAGGAGCGTGCTCTCACCCTCTCCCGCTTCGAGGAACGGATCCAAAACCATTCAGGGGGAACCGACATCCTAAGCGGGAAAAGCTACGCGTTCGGCGACACGCTGACCGTGCCGGCAAACACCCCGCTGGTCCTTGAGCTCAGCCAATGAGCCGCGACCAACAACAACTGGCGCACGGATAATCGGTCTTCAGATCCTATCGATCGAGGGAAATATGCTGTTCGGGAAAGGCGGAATAGCGTTTGCAGGTATACGCACTGCAATCGCACGGTGTACGCCTTGTGGCCCACGGATTTTCGTCCCGTTCAGAGGACTTTTCCTATGCACACAACCAATCGAAAATCCCATACCCGTTCGAAGATCGACGCGTCTTCTACCGACCGGGAAGCCATTCTTGATGCTCTCGAGGAGTACCGGACCCTCCTCCACGAGCCGCTCCCGGCGGCTGAGGTAAACGAGCGAGTCCTACAGGCAAAAATTGACGATCTTCTCGATCGGCTCTATGGACTTCGGTAACGCCCGCGGCACAACGAGAACTCATTGGCGGACGTCGACCCATGCCCTATCGGGTTATTTCTGCATGTTCGGGTGAACTCTTCCTTTACGACGACGCCTCGCCCGTTGCGATGGGGGCAGCGATGCAGGCGTCCGGTATGCCAAAGGCGTTGACCAGTCCCTCTGCCGAAGGGCGAAGTTCGTCACATAGGGCATTTACCTCCCCGCGAATCGCCTTCGCCTTGTTCGACTCGACGTAGCCCGCCTCCAGAAACCAATCGAGGTCGTTCTCCATCCGGCTCAGCGCAAAGAGTTGGCGGAGGCGTTTGAGAGTCATCCAAAGGGCCTCGTCTCCCTCCTCACCCACGGCGTCGACGAACCGATCGAGAATGACGCGCTCTGCCTCAGCGTGGGCAAGCTGCACGAGGTGATCCTGCACGTCCACGAACGCGTCGAACGGCTCCATGTCCTCGTCCTCAATGCGCCCCTGGAGTCGCCGCCCCACCGACAGGAGCATTCGGTCGGCTCGATACGCCAAAGCCGCCTGCTGAAAGTCGTTGCTCCGCAAATGATCCGAGTTCGTTTTGCGGGTGACGACAGGATTGAGCTCCGAAATGCGGGTGGACACCTCGTCGACCATGAAGCGCACCATCCCCAGCAGGTTCATGTCGCGGAACTCGCGGCGGAAGTCGGAGAGAAGGCCTTTGGCCACCTGCAGCATGAGGACGGTGTTGTCGCCCTCGAACGTCGTGAACACGTCGGTATCGGCCTTGAGGGCAGCGATGCGGTTGTCCGCGCGGTAGCCCTGCCCGCCGCACGCCTCCCGGGCCTCCTGGAGCGTGTCGGTGGTGTGCCAGGTCGCGTAGGCCTTCAGGGCGTTGGCTTCGGCCTCCACCTTGTCGAGCGAGTCCTCCGGCCCCTTCGCCGCGTAGCGCTGCGTGAGGTCGTCGAGCGCAAAGTGGAGGGCGTAGGTGGTGGCCAGGCGCGGCAGCAGGCGGCGCTTGTGGGTGCGGTAGTCGAGGAGCGGCACCTCCGGCTCGTCCTTCGGGCCAAACTGGCACCGCCGGTTGCCGTAGCGCACGGCGATGGTGAGGCCAGACTTGGCAGCGCTCAGGCCCGATCGGGCTACGCTCACGCGCCCGCCCACCAGCGTACTCAGCATCGTAAAGAAGCGCTTGCCCGGGCTCGGGATGGGGCTGTCGTAGGTGCCGTCCGGCGCCACCGTGGCGAAGCGGTCGAGCATGTTTTCGCGGGGAATGCGCACCCGGTCGAACCAGAGGCGCCCGTTGTCCACCCCGTTGAGGCCCATCTTTTCCCCGCAGTCGTCGATGCGGACGCGCGGCATCGGGGAGCCGTTGTCGTCCCGAATGGGCACGAGAAAGGCGTGCACGCCGTGGTCCTCCCCGTCCGTGTGCAGCTGGGCGAAGACGGTGGCCAGCCGCCCGTGGGCCGCCGCGTTGCCGATCCACTCCTTCCGCGCCCCGTCGTGCGGCGTGTTGATGACGAACTCCTTCGTCTCCGGATCGTACCGGGCCGTCGTCTCCAGTTCGCGGACGTTGGAGCCGTGGCCCCACTCCGTCATGGCGAAACAGCCGGGCAGCTCCATCGACGCCACCTTCTCCAGGTACTCCTCGTGGTGGCGCTCCGTCCCCAGCCGATGGATGCTCCCCCCAAACAGGCCAAACTGCACGCCGAACTTGATGACCATGCTGAGGTCGTGGGTGGCCAGCGTCTCGAAGGCCACGATAAACTTCTCCATGTCCCCCTCCCCATACGGCTCCGGGAAGCCCAAGGCCCCAAACCCCTGTTCGGCCAGGAGGCGCGTCCAGCGGAGCACCTGCTCCCGGTAGGCGGGGGTGGGCAGATCGTCCTGGTATTCAAAGGCCGGATCCTTCAGGAGGGTGCGGATGTGGTCACGGAGGTCGGCGTGCTCACCGTCGAGCAGCGCCTGCATCGCATCCACGTCGAACGGCGCCTCCACCGAGGGCGGTCCCGGCTCGGGCCGCTCGCCCAGCAGGTCGCCGATCAGCTCCTCCCCGTCTACCCCGAGAGCATTCTCGATGTCCTCCAGCGCCCGGAGCGAGGCCTCCGGCAGCGCCCCGTCGCCCCCGGCCG
>CAYULG010000009.1:0-36482 GCA_964445365.1 uncultured Salinivenus sp.
GGACCGGTTGAGATCCATGTTCAGGTGCTGCGGGCCATCGTCCGTCGCCGTTATGAACGGCAGGTTAATCGTGGTGGTCTTGGCGCTTGAGAGTTCGATTTTCGCCTTCTCGGCGGCCTCCTTCAGCCGCTGAAGGGCCATCGGGTCTTCGCGAAGGTCAATGCCCTTATCTTTCTCGAACTCGTCGGCAATGTGGTCGATAAGCCGCTTGTCAAAGTTGTCGCCCCCGAGGTGGGTGTCTCCATACGTGGCGTTTACCTCAAAGACCCCGTCGCCAAGCTCGAGAATCGAGATATCGAAGGTGCCGCCGCCGAGGTCGTACACGGCCACGACCTGGTCACTTTCGTCATCGAGGCCGTACGCGAGGCTCGCTGCGGTCGGCTCATTGATGATGCGCTCCACGTTGAGGCCCGCGATCTGGCCGGCCTCTTTCGTAGCCTTCCGCTGTGCGTCGTTGAAGTACGCCGGCACAGTGATGACCGCGTCCGTGACCTCGTGGCCCAGGTAGTCTTCGGCTGTCTGCTTCAGCTTCTGCAGAACCATGGCCGAGATCTCCTGTGGGGTATACTGCCGGTCGCCAATCTTGACGCGGGCCGTATCGTTTTCGCCCCGGACGATCTCGTACGGGACTTCTTCGATCTCGTCCTCGACCTCGTCGTAGAAGCGGCCCATAAACCGCTTAATCGAGGACACGGTGTTCTCGGGATTCGTAATGGCCTGTCGCTTTGCCGGGGCGCCCACGAGGCGCTCACCATCGTCTTTGTAGGCCACGACAGACGGCGTCGTCCGTGAGCCCTCTGCGTTTTCTATGACTTTGGGGTCATCCCCCTCCATCACGGCAACGACCGAGTTTGTCGTGCCTAAATCAATGCCAATAATCTTGCCCATAGGTTCAAGTCGGTTCTGGTTCGTGAGTTGTCGAATGTCGAAGGCAGGTCGGAGTGTGCGGGCGCTTCCCGCTCCCACGTCGCCGTTTGTCTGGGGATCAAGAACGATGCCGGGCCGAATCTGAAGTGTGCTCCCGTCACAATGACAGAAGTGCCGGCCATCATCCATGACCGGGGCCCTCAATTCCGTCAGGAATGACGTCGTGCTGCGTTCCTGTCTGAAAACTTTGCAGGAATGGCACCTTTTGAAAGGGGCCGTGCAACTGAGCGCTGTCCAATCCGTGCATACCATCCCTCACTTACAGATGTCGTTCCTTCACACGTGCGGTTGATACAGCCAAGCTCTTCCGGGGTATGTACACGTCTGCCGGGTTTCGCTACTTACCAAACCTCTTGACCGTCGCGCGCATCCTGGTCACGCCGTTGTTGCTGCTCTTGCTGACCGTGCCCAGCCAGGAGGGACAGGCCTCTGCGCTCGTTCTCTTCGTGCTGGCTTCGCTGTCGGACTACTACGACGGGGTGCTGGCGCGGCGCTTTCAGTTGCGGTCGCGGCTGGGGCAGTACCTCGACCCGTTGGCCGATAAGATTCTTGTGCTTGGTACCTTTGGCATGCTCGCCGTGGAGGCGCCCTCTGTGGTGCCGTGGTGGGCCGTCGCCGTCATTGCGCTGCGAGACATAGCCGTGACAGCACTTCGCACCTGGGTCGAGGCGTGGGGCAACACCCTGCAGACGTTTCGGGTTGCGAAGTTGAAGACGACCTTTCAGCTTGCGTTTCTCTTCGGTATTCTTCTCCTGCGTACTAGCACGCACATGAGTCCGCCGCTCCGAGAGGGGGCTACCTGGATCCTGTACGAGACCTATGTACCCGGTGTGGCGCTTGCCCTGGTCGTCGGGTTCACCGTTGCGACGGGTGCCTTGTATTTGATTGCGCCCGTGGAGGAACGGGTCGAAGCAGAGTAGTGCGTCGCGCGTACCTGTCTTTAAGCCGTTCCCTCAGTGATCTGCGTGATGGCTGATTCGTCAGAAGATCCCCGTGATCCTCCCCTTGAATCCGATCTTGGCACGCCGGAGGAAGGTGAGTGGAGTCGAGAGATCGCCGACTTTCTTCTTGATATCGGAGCGGTGGAGCTCCGGCCGTCGACCCCTTTCACGTGGTCCTCGGGCCTCGTCGCTCCCATCTACTGCGACAACCGACTGACCATATCGCACACGCCCGCCCGCACCTCCATCCGGGACGGCTTTGTTGACATGATGTCGCAGCACTCCCTCTCGCCGGACACGATTGCGGGGACGGCGACGGCTGGTATTCCTCACGCAGCCTGGTTGGCGGAGGCGGTTGATCGACCCATGGCCTACGTCCGCTCTTCGGCAAAGGGCCACGGGCAAGGGGCCCGCATCGAGGGGCTCGTACAGCCAGGAGACCATGTTGTGGTCGTCGAGGATCTGATCTCGACTGGCGGCTCGGCGCTCGACGCCGTGGCGGCGCTGCAGGAGGGGGGGGCGACGGTTCCCGCTGTGCTGGCCATCTTTAGCTACGAGCTTGATGCGGCCGAGGCGGCCTTTGAGGAGGCAGAGGTCCCGCGTCACGTCCTGACGACCTTCAGCACCCTGATCGACGTGGCCCACGGGCAGGACGACCTCTCGACGGCGGAACTGGATGTGCTCCGGGCCTGGCGGGCCGATCCGGGGACGTGGTCGGTGGAGCACGGTGGAGACCGCCCCGATTGACGCGTTTCCCGAGTCCGCCGAGGCTTTCTCCCTGGTTTTTTGCAAGGACCGAACACGACCTCCCCGACGAACGCATTATCGTTATGCGTGCCCATCTTCTCACCATCGGCGATGAATTGCTTATTGGTCAGACCACGAACACCAACGCTGCTTGGCTCGGGGAGAGGCTGAGCCTCCTCGGGCTGGAGGTAGAGCGGACCGTTACGGTTGGTGACGATCCGGAGCGGATGCAGGAGGCGATCGACCGCTCCGCTCGCCGCGCCCAACTGCTTCTTTTGACCGGCGGCCTGGGACCGACGCACGACGACCTGACGCGGGAGGTCGTTGCCGACTATTTCGACGCCCCCCTCCAGACCGACGAGGGGGTCCTAAACCGGATCCGACGCTACTACGAGCGCCGCGGCCGGCAGATGCCGAGCGCCGGTCCGACGCTTGCACAGGTACCCGAGGGCTTCGACGTACTCGAAAATCCGGTGGGGGCGGCGGTCGGGTTGTGGCACGAGACGACGGCACACGGCGGGGAGCGGCTGGTCGGTGTGCTGCCGGGCATTCCGGAGGAGATGAAGGGCATCTTCGAGGCGGCGATCCAGCCCCGCCTCGAACAGCGTACCGACCTCCGAGAGGCGACCCATCGCACGCTCGTGACGTCCGGCATTGCCGAGTCGGCCTTACAGGAACGTCTGGGCGACCTGTCCGACCTCCTGGACGAGCACCTGCACCTAGCCTACCTGCCGTCCACGAGCGGCGTGCGCCTCCGTCTTACGGCCACCGATCGGGAGGCGGCCGCGGCGAGGGAGCGGCTCGACCGTCTCGAAGGACGCATTCGAGCCCGAGTGGGCATTCACGTCATCGGGACTGGAGACACGATCCTGGAGGAGGTGCTTGGCGAGCAGCTTCGGGACGCGGGTCGCACGATCGCCTCCGCCGAGAGCGCCACGGGCGGGCTCATTGGCCACCGTCTCACCGGCGTCAGCGGCTCGTCGGACTACTACCAGGGCAGCGTCGTTGCCTACGCCAACGCCGTGAAGCGGTCGGTGTTGGGGGTGGAGGCGGACGTCCTTGACGAGCACGGGGCTGTGAGCGAGGCCGTGGCTGTGCAAATGGCCAAGGGCGTTCGGGATCGGCTTGATGTGGATGTCGGCGTGGCCACCACTGGCATCGCCGGCCCAAGAGGAGGGACCCCCGAGAAGCCGGTTGGTACGGTCTGGCTCGGCTACGCGGACGACGTCCGGTCCCGCGCCGTTCAGCAGCAGTTTGTCGAAGATCGGTCGCTGAACAAAGAACTCTTTTCCTCAGCGGCCCTTGATCTTGTGCGGCGAGAGCAGGCACGGCGCCAGGATCAGAGCTGACCCCGTTCCGACTCGCTTTCGTCTCGATTTCTGATTCCATAAGACTACGACGACCCATGCGTGCCGTTGTCGTTACCGAGAAAGGAGCGCCCGAGCACATGACGATTCGGGAAGTGCCAACGCCTGAGATTGGAGCAAACGAGGTTATGGTCAAGGTCCACGCGACGGCCCTCAATCGCGCTGATACCTTCCAGCGCCGGGGGCACTATCCGCCACCGGAAGGTGCCCCCGACATACTGGGCCTCGAAATGTCGGGGACGGTGACCGGTGCCGGGCGCAACGTGATGGATTGGCATGAGGGGGACCGTGTCTTTGCCCTGCTCGACGGGGGCGGGTACGCCCAGTACGCCGCCGTGCATAAGGATCGTCTGATGGCGGTCCCGCCCGGCCTATCGATGGAAGAAGCGGCGGCGATCCCGGAAGTTTTTCTGACGGCCTATCAGGCGTTGCACTGGCTCGGGGGGCTCCAATCCGGCCACCAGGTGCTCATCCACGCGGGGGCGAGTGGGGTCGGCACGGCCGCCACCCAGCTCACGAGGCTTGCGGATGCGCACCCTCACATCACGGCCTCGGCTCCGAAGCACGATGTGTGCCACGAGCTTGGGGCGGAGACAACGATCGATTACGAGTCGGAGGACTTCGCCGAGCGCATCGCGGAGGTAACGAACGAGGGCGCTCATATCATCGTCGACTTCATTGGCGCCCCTTACTTCCACAAAAATGTCAACGCGCTTGCGGTTGACGGTCGAATCGTTCAGCTGGCCACGCTGGGCGGAAGTACGGTCGAGGAGGTGAGCCTTCGCGCCCTGATGGCCAAGCGCGCCCATCTGCTGGCGTCGACCCTCCGGTCCCGCAGTCTCGACTACAAGGTCGAGCTCACCCAAGATTTTGCAGCCGACGCGCTCCCGCAGTTTTTGGATGGTGAACTGGAGCCCGTCATCGACTCGGTCTACGACTGGACATCGGTCAGCGACGCCCACCGCCGTATGGAAAACAATGAGAACGCGGGCAAGATCGTGCTACAGGTCATCGAGTGAGCCGTAGTGCGTGATGTGTGATTTGCGGTTGACCGCTGTTCATTCCTCGGACGCCACGCATCGAAAGAAAAACCCCAGCCCTCCGTGAAGAAGGCCGGGGCGGAACGAGGGACGTGGCACCTTGGCGTCTGTTTGGCGAATTGTCTACGGCCTGCGACGGGGCAGACCTCGGGCAGAATGGCTTCTGCATTGAAGATCTGAGATCTCCTCGCCCGCTCGTTCCACTCTGACACACGTGCGAGCTTGCCTCGTTTGGATGCCATTCATGCCCGTCGGCCGCTGCGTCTCGGCTTCGTATCCAGCCATCGAAGAGACGCTTAGCCCTCAAGGGTTGCATCCAGCGTAATTTCTGCGCCGGCCAGCGCCTTCGAGACGGGGCAGCCGGATTTTGCCGCGTCGGCGAGATTCTGGAACGTGTCGTCGTCCAGGTTGGGCACCGTGGCGGTCGACGTGAGGTGGACCTTCGTGATGGCCGGGCCATCCTCTAGCATTCGGAGGGTTACCTCGGCGGTTGTTTCCACCGATGCCGGGTCGTACCCTTCCTCATCCAGGACATTGGAGAAGGCCATTGAGAAGCAGCCGGCGTGGGCCGCCGCGATCAGTTCTTCGGGGTTCGACCCCGCGCCATCCTCAAAGCGGGAAAGGTAGGAAAACGCACCTTCGTAGGCCCCGCTTTCGAGTGTCATGGTCCCGTTACCGTCGGGCAGGTTGCCCTCCCATTGGGCGTCGGCAGAGCGTGTAGGCATGGAGTAGGAAGTCGTCTTGTTCGAAGAGCGATTAGGGGTTCAGCCGTTCGTAACCGGCGATTGGGCGCGCGTTCCCAAGTTTCGAGCGCCTTCGTCGGAAAAAGACAGAACGGCGCTTATTCTTCCTCGCCGTTGAGGTGGTCAAGGTGCACGTCGCGCTGGGGGTACGGAATGCCGATGCCGGCGTCGTCGAGATGGTACTTGACCTTGCGTGTCAGCTCCTGCCGGAGCCGGAAGTACTTCTCCGGCGTGGCCCAGATGCGCACCTGCCAGTTGATGGACGACCCCCCAAGTTCCACGAGGGCGGCCTGCTCACCTTTTTCTTCGAGGCGCTCCTCCACGCTCCGGGCTGCCTTGAGCAGCACCTGACGCGTCTCATCGATGTCGGCCGTGTAATCGGTGCCGACATCACAGTGGAGTCGGATGTCTTCTTGGTCGAAAATGTTTGTGATTTTGGCCCCGAAGACGTCGCCGTTGGGGATGACGATGATCCGGTTATCCCGAGTTTTGAGACGCGTAAAAAAGAGCTGGAGGTCTTGAACGAAGCCCTTCTCGTCGGAGATCTCCACGTAATCGCCTACGCTGAACGGACGGAAGACAAGGAGCATAATCCCGGACGCGAAGTTCTCGAGGGTTCCCTGAAGGGCAAGTCCTACAGCAAAGCCCGCAGCAGCCAACACCGCGACAAAGCTCGCGATCTGGACACCCACCGTCTGCAGGGCGGCAAAAATCGCCAGGAGGATGACTGCGTAGTACACAAAATTCCCTGCGAACGTCGTCAGGGTCCGGTCCATGCCGGGTGCATCGAGTCCATTCCGGATCTTTCGGCGGAGCCACTTCGCCACGTAGCGGCCGATGACGAGAATGACGATGAAAGCCAACGCACTGAGCAAGTAGTCGGCGGTGAGGCTCAGGGCTTCGGCGGAAAAGTAATCCTGAGAAAGAAGCTGGTCCATAACCGGAAGGGGTATTTGGGAAACTAAAGGGACTGCTAATCTTGTGCGCGTGGGGAAAATAGTCAATCCGCCGCCGATGAATCCGGTGTGGGACCGGGGCCGCTTGCAGAGAAATTTCGTGTGAGTCCCCTGGCCTGCTCGGCCTGCTCTCGGCCCCGAACCCGGTTAACGAACCGTTGGAGAAGGGGACCGGTCAACTTGACGTCCGGTCGCTCTTGTCGAAACCCGGTGACGGTGCCGTTCTCATCTCGACGGAGTCGAAAGTTGAAGATGTATTTGCCATCTTGGGTGAGCCCGGCGTCGCTGCGCCCGAAGCGAACGTCTTGGATCGTGAGGGTCCCGTCTGATGCTTGCTGGACGGTGTAGTAGCCTCGAGAGAACCAGCGCAACCGGTCCACCATCGGGTTGTCAGTGGCGTCCCCAAGCAGATCGTGCCTCTTAGGAACGTAGCGGAAGGCCACCTGCCGATCGTCGTCCAGTAATGAGTAATAGCCCACGTAGAAGCCGTTTTTGCCCTCCGAGAGGCCCATCCATAGTAGATTGTTGAAGGCCGTAGGTTTTGTGAGAACGCGCTCGACGGGAAGATCTTGTGACTGCAGGGCCGACTCGAAGACCTGATTGACGTGTCCCTTGTTTATAATTGTGACCAACAGGTAGGCCGAGCTCACCCCCAGGCCGACGTAGTTGGCCAGGCGGCGTGCTCGGGCGGACGGCCTCCACCAGAGCGCTGTGAGGAGGCCCGCGGCCAACGGCACCGTGTAGAGCGGATCGATGATGAAGACCGTTCCGAAGAGCACAGGGGTTCGAGAGAATGGCCAGAAAATCTGAGTCCCGTACACAGTGAGGCAGTCGAGTCCGATGTGTGTGAGCAAGACAGCCCCTACCATGACTGCCCATCGGCGCCAAGAGGGGCCGTCCTCGTGGAGGCGGGAAAGACCCCATCCCACCAGCGGGGCCAACACAAACGCGAATAGGAGGGAGTGGGAGGGGCCCCGGTGGAAGAGGAGCGCCTGGGCTTCCGTGAGGAAAGGATTGGCGAGCACGTCGAGGTCCGGGAGGGTGCCAAGAAATGCGCCCCAGAGGGGGGCTTTGGCCCGGCCCTCACGCCCGGCGACGGCTTCGCCTACGGCCGCCCCTAGTGTTATTTGTGTGAGTGAGTCCATTCCGGTGGCGCGTCGGTGGAGAGGAACCGAATTCAACAGTTCGTGTACGGCGGCTCAGTGTTCGGGTCCCGTTCCGTTTCGCCCGCCCCGATACGAATCCGTTACGACTGCTTGCCATGACCGACCGCATTGCCTGCCAGGCCGAACACGTCGAGGTTCGCGCCGAGCACCGCGAAACCGTCGAGGATCTCGTTTACAAGATGTTCGAACGGCGCCATCACAGCTACGTGGGCGGGCAGGAGCAGGACTGGCTTACGGTCGAACTTATCCAGTCACTGCGGCGGGAAAGCGAGGTCTACCGGGAGAAGTTGAGCACAAAGACCGATGGTCCGCTTCCGTTCGCACTTGGTTACTTCAAGCTTCGGGACGGGGTGCTGACCCTTACCACCGACGAGATCCCGGCCAATGTGGCACCGCGGACCTTCGTGCGCTTTCTGAGCGAGTTCGTCGAACCGGGTGCGCGCTTCTGGTTTGGGACCGGGGCAGAACGGAAAGGGTGGGCGGTGTACGGGGTGGATGACGTTAGGACGTTCGATCCGGCGGAAGCGCCCCCAGCGTCTTAACGATCGGACTCATTGGGGCAGAGGAGGTGAAGGAGCCGCCGCGTCGCCTCCACGTCCGACAGGTTTTCTATCGGGGCAGCGTTCGACGGAATGAGTGTGGCCGACCGCCGCCGGCCCTGGTCCTTCTGCAGATATTCCCTTATCCGGACACCGACACTGGCCCCATCGCGCCCGGCAAGACCGGTAACCGTATTGGGACGGTTAGGATAAGGCTGTCCCTCCGGAAGCGCCGCCGAAACCGTTGAGAGGACCTCGCGGGTTGCGTCGGTCGTGCAGTCATCCAGACGCACGAAGAGGTCGACATCGACATCTTGGTCGAATCCCACATACAGGCGGCTGAGGGTGGGCTGAAGGGGATGCCAGTCCAGGTCGATCGTCCCGCAGTCCGCCGTGAGTTCAGACACTGCTGCCAGGAGTTCCGGCAACGCTTCTTCTAGATCGTCCATCATGCGAGCATATCCTTGCATCTGCGCCTGCATATTTGCTTGCCGACCAAGTCCCTCTGCGGCTTTTGTGGAGGCATCTCGGAGCCAAGCCTGGACCGGCTCGGCCTGCGTAATCTTCTCGGCCACGGTTTGAAGGGAGGTCGACAGGTACGGCTCAATGCGCGCCTTCCAGTCGGTTTTGGAGAGGGTCGGCACGGCGAGGACGGGACGGAGTGATGCGACGTTTGCGCAAAGAAGAAGCCGGT
Source organism: uncultured Salinivenus sp. (assembly GCA_964445365.1). Classification (GTDB taxonomy): domain Bacteria; phylum Bacteroidota; class Rhodothermia; order Rhodothermales; family Salinibacteraceae; genus Salinibacter. The sequence goes on from CAYULG010000009.1 coordinate 9,121, forward strand.
GAAAGGAAAAAGGGGAACAAAATACCGACATTTCTATCTAACATCGGCTAGAAGTAAGCGCTCCTTCCACAGGATCAATCCTACTGTGCCTGATCAACCAGCGACTTCGCGGCAGCCGAAAGCGATGCCTCTCGGTGAACTTTCTGAGCACCTTCAACTTTCGAAGCAGACAATCGTTCGGTGGGTCGATCGGCATCTCATCGATGCGGATCTATACTGGTCGCTCTCCGAGTCAAACGAAGAGATTCGGATGATTGACCTCTCGGACGATACGCTCGACTTCCTCGAAGACTTTGCTGCCGATTACCGAGACGACGTAGTGAGTCGTACAGAGGCCCGACGCATCCTTAAGCAGATTGATCGAAAGAAGATTAAAAAGCTCATCCGAGCGGGAGACGTTGAAGACGTAGAGGTTGACGAGGAGACTCGTGTGGTCGTTGGGAGCCTGGAAGACTATCTCATGGAACGTGAGCGAGAAGAAGAGGAGGCCGAAGATGAAGAGTAGAACGGACCGTCTTCGGGGCTGATGTGAAACCCCACCGTCTGGGCTCTTCGGCCCGCTGACGATTCGTATATTGGCTTTCAGAGGCGCAGAAAAGCGTTCTGTGCTCACTCTGTTTGGGACCGGTTGAAGCCACTCCGTCAGTACTCTCGGCGAGGGACGGTTCCCAACGACGAATGTCTACGGGGATTTTCACCTCTGGCGAGTGCCTGTAAAGAGTTGGGCGGTTTATCCTACGTCGACGCGTCGCCCTCACTGAGCATGTCTTTCAACTCCGGTCTCATGTCCTCAACTGGGAACACCCCCAGCACCCGGCGCACGATCTTGCCCTCCGGATTTACAACGTAGGTGGTGGGCAAGCCGTACATTGCCTCAAAATGCTTCTCCAAGGACTGCTTCGGGTCCACCACGATTGGATAATTGATTTGCTCCTCCTCGACGAACGGGTCAACCACCTCGGCGCCCTCCTGATCGACGGCAATGCCGACGATGACGAGGCCCTTGCCCTTGAGGTCGTCGTAAAGCTCAATCAAGTCCGGAATCTCACGCCGACAGGGCCCACACCAAGTCGCCCAAAAATTGACTAGCACCACCTTGCCCTTTTGCTCGGCTAAATTGAGGACCTGACCGTCCATCGTCTCCATCGACACGTCGGGTGCAGGGACGGGGTCCGTCTCGTACGAGGTGCTGGAGGGGGCCTGCTGGCTGGTTTCAGCGGTGTCGTCAAGAGAGGAGGAGGTGTCGTCTGAGCTACAGGCGTGTAGTGCCAGGAGTAGGCCGGCGCATAAAATCAGAAGGCGGAATTGTCGCATCGGCGCAGTTAGTCGGTCGAACGGGAATGGCGGCGGAGTTCCTCGCGAAGGGTGTCTGCGGTGACGTTGAAGTGAGAAGTGTCGAACATCGGGGACGCGTCGTGCAGGAGAATGGCCTGCGGGGTTTCGTGTGTAACGTCCAGATCCGTTTCGATGCGGTCGGAGACCGAACGGTTCTCCTGTACGACCACCTGGTAGACAGGTACATCTTCCTCCTCAGCAAGCTCGGTCATTTGGGTGTGGGCCTTCTCACTCACCGGGCACGTGGAGCTGTGTTTGAACACCAGCACTGGGTTTTCCTCGGACTGCGCGAGTGCGTCGTCCCAGTCCGCATCCGAAGTCAGTTCATGAAACGGAGCGTCTGACATGGGAGCAGGGTGATCATTTTGGGGAATAAGACACATTTCCGTACCGTAAGAGTCGACCCTTGATACGTTACCGTGGTGAACTATCAGTCAAACTGCCCACCTGGACTGTGGTGCCCTTTCCTGCCGAGGCTGACGACCACACTGAAATGTGCGTGCTTCTGGTCCGGCGTCGGTTCTTGGCTGACGAGTGTGGACGATCAATGTAACAGAAGCGGGAGGACTTCTGCTTCAAAAGTTGAAAAGCAGGTGTCCACTCAGTCGTCAACTTCCTCAGGAACGAGCGTCTGCCCGGGTCGTGGAAGAGGTCTCCGTTGCCCTTCACTCTCGATCATGACACTCTTCTTTGCCGATGAGCACTGCTACCGAAACCGGGGCCGACGACGTTCGCTGGACCCTCGAGGATCTTCACGACGACCCAGCAGCGGTCCAGGACAGCTTGGCTACAGCCGATGAGGAGGCGAAGGACTTCGCCGAGCAGTACCGTGGTCGCGTCGGTGAGCTTGATGCGGAGAGTTTGGCGTCCGCCCTCGACCGGGTCGATGCGATCCAGGACCGACTGGGCCGCGCCTACGCGTTTGCACACCTGAACTGGTCCGCCGATACGAATGATGAGGAGGGCGGCGCCCTTCTTCAGTCCGTTCGCGAGACATACAATCGCATCAATCAGACGCTCGTGTTCATGGAGGTCGAGTGGGCTGACGTTCCCGATGAACGCGCAGAGCGGCTCCTCAACCACGAAGCGATGGCGGACTATCGACACTATCTTGAGGTCGAACATCAGCAGAAGGAGCACGTCCTGAGCGAGCCGGAGGAGCAAATTCTTTCCGAGAAGAACATCACCGGCAAGCAAGCTTGGACCCGCTTCTTCGATGAGACCTTGGGGGCGGCGCGGTTCGACCTCAACGACGAAGAGCTCACGCAAGAGCAGATCCTGTCGAAGCTCTACGAACCGAACCGGACGCTTCGCCGAGAGGCGGCCCTGGCTTTCACCGAGGGGCTGGAGGAGCATCAGCAGACGTTGACGTTCGTGTTCAACACCGTGCTGGCCGATAAGGCCTCCACCGACCGGCTCCGGGACTACGACCACTGGTTGGAGAGCCGCAACCTCTCCAATGAGGTGGACGGTGACACTGTGCAGGCCCTGATTGAGGCTGTGACGGGCCGCTACGACCTCGTGGCGCGCTTCTACGATCTCAAGCGCCGCCTCCTTGGGCTCGACGAGCTCTACGACTACGACCGCTACGCGCCGGTGGGGCAGGCGGACACGACCTATAAGTGGAATGAGGCCCGCGATGTGGTGCTAGAGGCCTACGCGGACTTTCATCCCGATATGGCGGACGCGGCCCGGCGGTTTTTTGACGAGAACTGGATCGACGCCGCCATGGCGCCGGGCAAGCGGAGCGGGGCCTTCAGTCACCCAACGGTGCCGAGCGCGCATCCCTACGTGTTGCTTAACTACACCGGCAAGGCCCGTGATGTGCAGACCCTGGCTCACGAACTGGGCCATGGGGTCCATCAGTACCTGGCGCGGGAGCAGACCATCTTTCACCACACCACGCCCCTCACCACGGCCGAGATGGCCTCGGTCTTCGGGGAAATGCTCGTCTTTCAGCGGCTCATGCGGCAGGAAGACAACCCCCAAAACCGTCTCGCGATGCTGGTGGCCAAGATCGACGATACGCTGGCCACGGTTTTCCGTCAGGTGGCCATGAACCGATTTGAGAATCGGATCCACACCGAGCGGCGGGAGGAAGGGGAGCTTCCGGCCGACCGTTTCTCCGAGCACTGGATGGCCACCCAGAAGGCCATGTTCCAGGGGAGCGTGACCCTGGGCGATCACTACCGGCACTGGTGGAGCTACGTCCCGCACTTCCTCCATACCCCCGGTTACGTATACGCCTATGCCTTCGGGGAGCTCCTGGTTCTTGCGATGCATGCTCGCTACGAGGAGGCCGGTGACGGGTTTGCCGGCGCCTATCTGGATCTACTGCGGGCCGGCGGATCCGACTGGCCCCATGAACTTATGGGACAGGTTGGCGTCGACCTGGAAGATGAAGGGTTCTGGGAAAAGGGCCTTTCACAAATTGAAACCCTTATTGACAAGGCCGAGTCGCTGGCGGAGACGGCGGCGAATGCTCCGTCCGAAGCGGCAGTGCGTGAAACGTGAATCGTGATGCGTGAACGAGCGTGAAGACCTTGGTCAGGTGCAGTTCTTTGGAGATCACGCATCACTTACCCCCGTCGAGTGGCATCAGCACGTTCACGGTCCACAGCCTATAAGCATGGCTTCCAAAGAGGCCCGCCCCAGCAGCCAGCCGTCCTTCTGGGACGAACGGTACGACGACAACGACCACCTCTTTGGCACCGTGCCGAATGCGTTTGTCGCCTCGCAGGCGCACTTAATTCCCGAGGGTGGCAGGGTGGTAGAGCTTGCGGCGGGGGAGGGGCGAACCCTCGTCTGGCTTGCCCAGGATCGGGACGCCCGGTGTACGGCCGTTGATTTTTCGCAGGAAGCCTTGGCCGAGGCCGCCCGCTGGGCGAACGATCACGATTTGCCGATCGACACCGTCAAGACGGACGTGCGTACCTGGTCGCCTGACCGGCAGTGGGAGGCCGTAATTGTGGTGTTTCTCCAACTGCTCCCCGACGAGCGTGACGTACTCTACCAGCAGATCCGGCGAATACTCAAACCGGGCGGCGTGGCAATCGGGCAGTGGTTCCGGCCCGAACACTGGAGTGGTGACTTTGACCGTGTGGGACCCAGCAGCGCGGACCGGATGGTGCCCGTGGCTGAGCTCCGCGAGGCCTTTGCGGACGATGAGATCATTCAGTGCGGCGCCGCCGACGTGACGATTGCGGAGGGTCCGTTTCTCCGGGGACGGGTCGCCGTCTCACGCCTCGTGGCCCGGCGAACGTCCGCCGAAGCGTAAGTTCTTGCGCGCTGCGAGCGTCGAGAATTCTCTCGTCCTCGGTAGAAAACGCCTCCGCCTCTACCCACCGTGTCGGCTTGGTTTGTTCCGCTCGGAACTCAGGCGACTGCTGCCCCCAATCGGACCAGAACGTTACCCAGGTCGTCGAGTTGGATTGTCTTTTTTCCGTTATTGCAAGTATAAGTCTGCAGATGTTCTACTGGCAACAGGAACGGCTTTATTGCAGGCCGTTGACGGACCAGAAAAATGAGACGGATATTTAGAGGCCCAGAAGATCAAACATTTTCCCGCGTCGAGCACGGCTGATCGAGCAGATCGTCGATCGTATCGTGGACGCCGGCCTTGTCCGCGTCGGCATCCGGCCGCCAGCTGTGCAAGATCTGTTGATTCAACCGGAGGGCCCGCAGCGTGTGCTCGCGGTTGCCCCCGAACACCGCAGTTGCGGTCAGGATGATCTCGGTGTCTTCGCCTGCTTTCGTGTCATCGGGGGGAAGGGATGAGTTGCATCAGAGCACAAAACGCGTTTGCGGCTGGCAAACACGCTGTGAGTCTGAAAAGTCTACGAGCCATGGCGTCGAGAAGTCGTTCTTTTGAAACAGCAGTGGCTCGGTTGGTTGGTTAGCAAGTTCGGGGTCCCATCGGGTTCGCCTGGTTCAGCTGTATGTTTCTTTCCGCTGTTCCATGGCTTGCCTCGCATTTTCCTGAAGCCACTGGCCAAGTTGCATGGCATGCTCGGGGGTCATCACCAGTGAGGTTTGCACCTCTCGGGTCAGTTCCCCGCGCGAGACTTGCTGGCTGGTTTCGCTGAGGTCAACCTGTCCTCGCTCATCGATCTGGTGGCTTACGTGGTGGGGAATGCTGGCGCGCTCGACGTACAGATTCGCCACGACCGAAGCGCCGTCTGGTGTGGGACCGCCATGAGCGCCCGTCGCGGCGATCGTTGACACTTCATCGGCGTCTTCGTAGACGAACGTAATCTCGTTGGGTTGCTCGTCGGGCATGGGGAAGGAGGCAGTTTTGGAGGAAAAAGGTATCAGAAGGAGCAGGGGCAGCATCCGTTAGTTATTGTTCTCGGCGGCCTGGCGACCGGCCTCGATCATTTCGGCAACCGTCATACCGGAACTCGTTTCTCGTTCTTGGAGGTCCCGGTAAATCTGGCCGGCGATCGTATCGGGATTCCCAAAAATCTCGTAGATCAGCTTGTAGAAGGTTTCTTGTTCGTCGGCCGAAACCTGAATTTGAATACCATTCTCGGTGCGGAGGGCCAACATTTCCTCGTCGGCATAGGCTTCATAGAAAACCTCAACGTCGTCCATAGGCACGCTGTCGTCAGAGATTTGAGCAAGTGAACGCAAGCCGCGATTGGTGCAAGCACGACTTGGCCCCAAGCTAACAAACAGCAGACAAACGGTCACACGGGCCGAACGCAGTTGATCCGAAACCACACACAGGCTATGGGTCACGCCTGAGCGGTTCGCACCTACGGTCTATTCCCCCGTCGGTAGCGTGAGGGTTTAGCTTGCCCCAACAGCAGCCGATCGGTAGGAGCGGCTGATGCGCTTCCATTTTTCGGTCCGAAAGCGATAATAAATCACCGCTGCGGGCACCCCGGTTTCCAGAATAAGCGCGGCGTAAAGTCCCCAGAGGCCGAGGGCAGTCGTCGCCCCTAGATAAGTCACAGGGAGGGCAAAGCCGAAGAGCCCCAAAACTTGCCCGTAGAAGGGCCAGCGTGTGTCCCCGCTGGCGCGAAGGGGGCCCATCCCCCCGTTCATAACCCCCCAGAGGAGGACGCTCGCGCAGGTCACCCGAATGAGATTTGCGGTTGTTTCTAATGTGCCCGGGTCGGTGACGAAGAGGCGACTCACCGGATCGGCCGCTAGAAAGACCAGTGCCCCCACGATTCCGTAGGCCGTAACGGTAAATCGGAGGGTATCGTGGGCGTAGGCGTCGGCTTCTGTCTCCTGACCACGTCCGAGGGCCTGGCCCACGAGGCTGCTCGACGCGAGGCCGAAGCCCCACCCCGGCGTGTTCATCAGGGCGCGCACGCGGAGCGCCACGACGTACGCGGCGACGACCGTAGGGCCGAAGAGGCTGATGATGGCGAGCATCGGGAACTGCCCACCATTTTGGGCAATCTTGCGGAGGGCGAGGGGGGTAGAGATTCGAATCAAATGTCGAGCGTCGGCCCCGCTCCAGTGTGGCGCCGACCCGTGGAGGCGAATGGGTAGAGGACCGATGAACGGAAGACGGCCCCGCACCAGCCCCCAACCGAAGAGGGCAGTGCTGCCCACACTGCCGAGAATGGTTCCCAGGGCTGCCCCGACGACCCCGAGTCCGAAGACGAAGATAAGCACGGCATTGAGAATAACATTGACCGTGGCCCCGCCGGCCCGCACAACCATGGGGGTCCAGGCATCGTCCGCCCCAATCAAGGCCCGACTGGCAATCAGATTAAGCGCGGAAAAGGGCATCGCCAGGCTGGCCACGCGGAGGTAGCGCGTGCCATACTGGATGGCCTCCTCCCCAGAGCCAATCAAGCGGATCAGGGGCTCAGGCAGCGACCAAAAGAGCGCAACAAGTGGGAGCGTCGCGACCAGGGCAAGTACGGCACTCACCTTGATTGCCACGTCGATTTGCTGGTGCCGTCCCGCTCCGTACCGCTGGGACACAAGGCTAATCGTTCCGCCTGCAATGCCGCCCCCAATCATGAACGTCATCGTCCAAAACGGGACGCCGTACCCCACTCCCGCGATGGCTGAGGCCCCTAGCGCCGTCCCGACCATGGCCACGTCGGCGGTGGCCTTGGACATGCGGGCCAGCCCCGTCACGATTCGAGGCCAGGCGAGATCCGCAATGCGGTGGGCTCGCTGCGGATCCACGAGGCCGAGTCGACCAAGGAGTTGGCCGAGACCGTCTATAAGGGCACGAACGGGGTTCAGGACGAAGGACAACGGAATGGACGACGACTAGAGAACAAAGCGGGGCGCGGGACAACCCATGAAATTGATTTGCAGAGGACGGGAACCTCAAAAAGTTTCGAAAGGAGATAACCCAACGGGTGTAGGGTCTACATTTCCCCGATGCAGACGTTTATCAGCCCATCTCAATAGAACGGCTTCGTGACGACGTGCACAATCCCGTAACGGCCCTCCCTCCGAATGCTTTCTTCAGCGAAAAGCGTGAGGCGTGAAAACGTCCTGCGTGGCGTTGTCCGAACCAAACCGGACGCCGAAAGGAAAGGCCCCATTCTTCCTTCGTCACTGGGCTGTTTACTGGTGACGGGCATTTCGTCACGCAGTCTGATGGCCGGTGCCGGCAAGGGTCTCTACCTCGTCCATGGTTTTTGGAATGCCCGGTCCCAGGACGCGAGCCCCATTCTCCGTCACCAGAATGTCATCCTCAATACGGATGCCCCCGAAGTCTGCAAAGGATTCCGCGGCATCATAGTCGATGAACGCGGCGTGCTGATTCTCGCTTCTCCATTGTTGAATCAGCTCCGGAATAAAGTAACAGCCAGGTTCAATGGTCACCACAAACCCCGTCTCCAGGGGACGAGCAAGGCGGAGCGTGTGGAGGCCAAATTGTTCACTTCGATTCTGATCCGAGGCGTAGCCGACCACGTCTTCGCCGAGGTTTTCCATCTCGTGGGTGTCCAGGCCCAGCATGTGACCGAGACCGTGGGGAAAGAAAAGCGCGTGCGCCCCGGCGGCGACGGCCGCTTCCGCGTCTCCTTGCATGAGGCCGATCTCGATCAGATGTTCAGCAAGAACGCGGGACGCGAGCAGGTGAATGTCTCGAAACGAGACACCGGGTTCGATGGCATCGATGGCCGCGTGCTGGGTGGATAAGACGGCCTGGTAAACAGCGCGCTGGCGGGGGGTAAAGGACTCGCCGACGGGCGTGACGCGGGTTATGTCGCCGGCGTAGTGCTCAGGAGAGGCGGCCCCGGCATCGACGAGAAGCAGATCCTCGTCGTCCAGCTGATTGGAGTAAACGTGATTGTGGAGTACTTCGCCGTGCACGGAGCACGTGGGACGAAAGGCGAGGCCCCGGCCCTGAGACTCAGCAATCCCGGTGAGGCGCCCAGCAACCTCTCGCTCCGTGCGACCGGCCCGGGCACTGCGCATGGCCTCCTTGTGCATTGTGGCGGTCACGTCGACGGCCCGTTCGAGCTCTTGAATCTCCTCACTGGACTTGAGCGACCGCTGGCGCACGACCGCTCGGGTGAGAGAAGCAGAGACATACTCTTCGATCCGTGCGGGGCGGAGGCCAAGAAGCGCCTCAATTCGTTGATTGTGCCGCGCTCGGTAGGGCGGTAGGAAGTGAATGGGGCGATCGGTTTGCAATGCGGCCCCGAGGTCGTCGGAGAGGGTCGAGCGAGCACAACTCTCTCGAACCCCGGCGCGATTGGCGTATTCCTGAATACTCGGACGCTCGCCCATCCAAACCACTTCGTCAAGTCCCTGGTCTTCGCCGTACAGCCGAGAGGATCCCTCGTCGAGGTCGATCACGCCGGCGAGGCCGGGCACGTCGACGCCAAAATAGTAAAGAAATGTGCTATCCTGTCGGAAGGGGTAGGGGTTGGCCCGATAGTTCATTGCGATCTGCTCGTTCCCGAGCAGGAGAACCAGCCCCGACCGGGGCTCTTCTGCTTCGATCAGGACTTGTCGACGGTTCTGGTAGGTGGAAGGAGAAAACATGGTGGGAAATACAGATTAGAGACGAACGAATGGGTAGCAACCAACAGCCCGGAGGGAGAAGGAAAAACGAATCAGGGGACGAAAAGTCCGTCATTCTCCGGACCGGCTGGTAGCGGTGGGGGGATGCTCGAGGGTATGAAGCAACGATCGTGCTTCGGATAACTGACGGATTTCTTGGATTGTCTGGTAGGAGGTATAGACCCCATAGATGGTGACCAGAAATACAGGGATCGCCCAACGTGTGATCAGGACCCACGAGGCTGTGCTCATCAGCCACGAGCCGGCGAGTAATCCAAAATAGATGCCGGCCACGAGCATAGAAACGAGCGAATATTGGGCGGTGGAGAGACGGGCATCGACACTCTCGAGTACGTCTTGGTATCGTTCCTCCTCCAGCGCTTCGAGGTCGACGACGCCCGATAGGGTAGCTCGCACCCCACCACTCCCGTGGGGAGCTAATCGGTCGGTCACGCGGGAACGCAGGCGGCTTGCGGGGACGGAGGCCATGAGAAGAAACAGTCAGATGAGGAGAGCGGAGTCAAGAATGGTGTTAACCATGCGACAAGAACTTCGCGGAAACCACGATAGGAATGCAAGAACACAGGGTCCCTGACGGTCCACATGGCGTGGCGATTGTCTTCACAGGAAGAAGACCCGTGCGTGCTTTGGTCTTGATAGAAGGGCCATCCGGCGGGGACCCGCTCCCGGCTCGTCTGCTCGTGGTAGAAATACGGGGGATAGAAATAATTTGGATGGTAGTGGACAGGGCGCCCGTTTTCTGAAAGCAGGCTCGAGCCGTCAAGATTAAGATACGATCCCCTGTCTAACCGCCCACGGCAATCGCATCTTACCCCCATCGACCTGCTCGTTTCTTCGATTGAGGCAGTCACTCCACTCCCACTCTCCCGTTCTCCCGCGCATCTCCAGCAGTAGTGTCCATCGAAGACGGTCGAGCCACCCGTCCTCAACAGAAATTTTTAACATGCGATCGCCCTGGTCTAACCGCCCGGTTCGTTGCGTTTTGGCGGTTTCCTTCGCTATTATTGCAGCACCAGCCTCCCTAACACCGCTAGCCATCCGGCCCATGAGTACTTCCGAGAATTGGACGACTTCGCACGACCTGGCCCTGATCTACATTGCCCTAGCTTATGGCACTGATCACGACCTGCACGAAAAGGAGATGACGGCCCTGACCGAGGCTCTTCGGGAGTGGACGGTCATTCCCGATGATGCTCACATTCAGGAGGTGGTTATGGAGGCGGCTACTGCCTTTCTGGAAGGAGATGCCCGAGCTGAGGTGCGCCGTTCGATCGATGTGTTGAGCGAAGAGCTCACCTTCGTTGAACGGCGACAGGCCCTTCGCGACGTCATGCGAATCGCCGAGGCCGATGGGGTCCTCCTCGAACGCGAGCAGGGCCTCATTCACATTCTGGCCGATGCCTGGTCCCTGAAGCAACTCAGCGAGGACCTATTGGAAGATACAACGGCGGTGGTTCAACGGCAACCCGAAGACTGGGGATTGATCCACGAACTTGCGTTCATTTACATTGTCGTGGCTCACAGCGCCAACGACGACCTTTCCAGTGATGAGATCGATGTTATACTCAAACGCCTCCACGAGTGGCAGCCGGAGCGGTCGCAGGAACAGATCCGAGATGTATTCCGACGCGCCTTGCAGGTATATGCCGATGAACCAGAGCAGACGCTCATCCAGGAATCGGTGGAGGCTCTCAAAGAGGCGCTTCCGCTCGTTCAGCGCCTCACAGTGCTCGACGACCTCAATACTGTCGCCCACGCCGACGGAGGACTCACCGGCAACGAGCGCGAATTAATCATATACTTGGCCCAGGCGTGGGACGTCAACGTCCGCTTGAATGGGCGCAAGTGAGTAGCCTACGGCGAGGAGTTGGATTGAGGGGGCGCTTCGTTCGAGGAGGTCGAGGCTTCGGTCGAGTGACGAGGCATCTGTCGACCCGATCCTTGCCACTCCTCCGCGGAGTCCTCGTCGTCGGGTTGGTGTTCGTTGCGTACGTCAAAATCGGGCCCGTGCGGCCCAGGGGCCGCGCCGCCGAAGATGCCGAATTGAACCTGCATCGATCCCTCTTTCATCTTCGACTGGAAGCGGCGCATGAGGACCTTTCGGATAAGCGCTCGCGTCGGGGGAATCAGCCCGAGAAAGCCCACGACGTCGGTGAGAACCCCTGGCGTGACCAACAGCGCCCCTGCCAGGAGGATGATGACGCCGTCGACGAGTTCTTTCCCCGGCAGGTCGCCCCCTTGTAATCGCTCGTTGAGTCGGCGCCACGTGTTGAGTCCCTCACGGCGGGCAAGGTAGCTGCCCACAATGCCCGTCGCGACAATCAACCCGATCGTGGGACCAAAACCGATGAGTTGGTCAACCTGGATGAGTACCCCAAGTTCAACGGCGGGCGTGAGAAGAAAAAGGAGTAAGAGGCGGCCGAGCATAGACGGAGGAGATCCGAGTACCAGAGCGAGTACGAGATCCAAACGGACGTGCCGCTAGGGGTGGGGCAAAAATCTCTTTCTCACCCTTTGGAAAATGAATCCCTCCTGTACCGGGTTCCCGGTCTCGATTTGCGGTCCATCACGAGCACCCAGGTACGGCCCATAAAGTAGGATCAGTGAAGGCACAATCATCGCAGGGGCTCGGCGAGATTGCAATTGGGAATCTGCTCGCGAACCCTCGACTCAATTTCGTCAAAAGGACTTACGGCAAAAATCTAGACCTCTTTCATGGCACGAGTTGCAATCGTTGGGGCAGGCGTGTCGGGATTGGCGACCGCCTATGGATTACGGACGCTGCCAGCGGACGTTACTGTATTCGAGAAAAGCCGGGGCTTTGGAGGGCGGGCCGCCACCCGGGGGCGGTACGGCAATCGCTATGATCACGGGGCCAACTATTTTACGCCTTCCAGTGATCGCGTCAAACGGTTATTGACCGCCCATCTGCCGACGGGGGGATTGATAGAGATTGGGCGTCCCCTTTGGCAATTTGACGAGAACGGAACCTTATCCCGAGCAGAAACGGGCGTGGTAGACCGTCCGACTTGGACGTATCGCCAGGGCATCAGCCGTCTGGGAAAGCTTTTGGCTCGCTACAGTCGAGCGGAGGTGCAAACAGAGACGAGCGTCACTCGTCTGAGCTATGATGACTCCCGGTGGGGCCTTCGGGCAGACGATGAAACCACACACGGCCCTTTCGATGCCGTCGTGTTAACCGCTCCGGCGCCACAGTCCGCTTCGATCCTTCGAGAGACGGCGGCTGGAGGTGCCAGGATCGATCGCATTCAACGGGCTGTTGAGTCGGTCCGGTACACGTCTCAATTCACCTTCGTCTTTGCCTTCGACCGACCCCTGAGCCGACCGGGAAACTTTTTTGGGGCGACAAGTGCTGGTGATCAACACCCTCTCTCGTGGATAGGGTTTGAGCACGACAAACCGGGTCATGTTAAAGCGGACCATAGCATGGTCGTTGTGCAGACGGCCCCTTCGTGGACGGCGGAGCGCGTCAACCGAGAGCCTGATGAATTTGTGCCCGAGATCAGGGAGTGGGCCGAAGACGTTCTCGTTTGTGACTTGCGGTACCCCGCGTGGTACGACGTGCAGCGGTGGCGCTACTCACGGCCCACGTCGGCCCTAGATGGGAAGATGGTTGAATCTGGTGCGGATCTTGGACTCTTCCTTGCGGGTGATTTTGTGGCCGGGGTCGGCAAGGTGGGAGCAGCCCTCGAGACGGGATTGGACGCCGCAGAGGACGTACGGGAGGCGTTAGAACTGGGAGAAGGAGAGAAGTAGGAGGCACAAGTTCGTGCACTGCCGACTTCAAAATTTACGGGAGACCACTTCTATCGCTCGACGAAGTACTTCTCTTCGTGGATGGCCTCCTCATCGATCTCGGCCCGCTCGAAGATGCCCTGGGCCTTTTCGATCATCTGAGGATGGCCGCAGGTATAGACGGCTGTGTCGTCGAGGGGAAAGGACGCGTCGTCGAGGTGCTTTCGGAGCACGTCTTCTACCCGACCCACCTCGCCGTCCCACTCTGGGTCTTCCCAGGGGCGGCTCACCGTCGGCACGTACTCGAGCCAGTCCACACGCTGGGCCAAGGAGGTAAGCTCTTCGCGGTAGGTACCAAGTTCCCAGGAGCGACTGCCCCCATGTAGGATCAGGAGTTGATAAGGCGTCTCAATCTCACCCGTCTCCAGGGCCTGTGACTGGGCCCTGGCGATGCTTACATACGGGCCCACCCCGGTGACAGTCGCGGCCATGACGTGGTGCGATCGACTGTCGTCGAGCACGAACCGGCCCACGATTTTCTTTCGCATCCAGACCTCGGCCCCTTGGTCGAGGTCCCAGAGGCGTGGGGTGAGGTCGCCCTCGTCCACCCGTTCGATGAAGAACTCTAGGTCGGTGGAGCCCGGGGCGGAGGCGACCGAGTAGGGGCGCAGGAGCGGCCGGTCCGCGCTATCGTCCAGTAGTCCAAGCGTCGCGTACTGGCCTGGAGTAAAGTCGATCGGTTCGTGGGCCCGGAGCCGAAAAAGGGCCAGGTCGTTCGAGAAGTCGATACGTTCGACGAAAGTCAGTTCGCTGTACTGGGATCGATCCATTACCCAGCGAAAGTTATGTTTAACAGTTGTGCGAATTCATACTTGCCAAGGTACGGTTCACCGGTCCATTTCGAGGAGCCGATCGATCAGGTCTACCCCCGAAATGTCGTCGGCTTCTGCGTTGAAGTTGGGGACTATCCGGTGACGCAGCACCGGGATGGCCATGCGTCGCACGTCCGCCTCGACCGGCGTCATGCGGCCATCAAGGGCCGACAAGGTCTTTGCACCGAGGATGAGATACTGGGAGGCGCGGGGACCGGCGCCGTAGCTCAAGTACTTTTCGATAAACTCGGGGGACGCGTCATCCTCCGGGCGGGTTCGAGAGACCATCCTCACGGCATACTCGATCACGTTATCCGCCACCGGAATCTGTCGCACGAAATTTTGGTAGCGCCGAAGCTCGTCCGCAGACATCACCGGTTCTGGATCAGCCTGTGGACCCGCCGTGGTGCTACGCACCACTTCTACCTCCTGATCAAAAGACGGGTAGTCTAGCCACACATTCAGCATGAAACGGTCGAGTTGAGCTTCCGGAAGGGGGTATGTGCCCTCCTGCTCGATGGGGTTCTGCGTGGCGAGGACAAAAAAGGGCTCGTCGAGTACATGCGTTTCGCCACCGGCCGTCACGTGGTTTTCCTGCATGGCCTCAAGGAGTGCCGCCTGCGTCTTGGGGGGCGTCCGATTGATCTCGTCCGCGAGAATGACGTTCGCAAAAAGGGGGCCCTTCGCGAATTCGAAGTGGCGGTTGCCCTGCGCGGTCTCCTGAATGATCTCCGTTCCAGTGATGTCACTCGGCATGAGGTCGGGGGTGAACTGAACCCGACTGAAGTCAAGGTCCAGCGCCCCGGCCAGCGTACGAACGAGTAGGGTCTTTGCCAGACCGGGAACCCCAATCAGCAGGGCGTGGCCGCGGGCCATCAGACACACGACGACCATCTCGATAATTTCTTCCTGGCCGACGATGACCTTTCCGATCTCCGAGCGAAGTCGGTCGTACGACTCGCTAAGGGCATCGAGGGTCTCTGGATCTGGATCTTGAGTCGGGGCGGAAGACATGGGCGGGACCGAGCCAAAAGAAAGAGGGACCGTACTGAGGAGGGACCTACAAGGCGAGGAAGGTCGGCGACCTATCTCATGCTGCGAAGCGACGACAGGTCTTCCTTCGACACGCGTATGTCCACGTAAACCTCTTCTCGTAACCGGTCGGTCCACTCTTTAATCTTGCGATTGCGCTTATCTCGAAGCGCAAGCTGGCGGATACGGTCGTAGTCCATTTCCAAATTAACCCGATGTGCTGGGGTCCGCCGATCGAGGCGGACGATATGGAAAGCCTCATCGCCGCTGAGCAGCTTCACCTTGGTCGGTTTGCTGATCTCGCCTTCCTCAAGGTCGCGTAGGGTGTTCCGCCAAGAGGGATTCAGGGCGTCGAGCACGAGGTCTCGGGTTCCGGTCTCCGGATCTGTAACCCGTCCGCCATTCTCCGACGAGCGACTATCTTCCGAGTGGCGACGGGCCATCAGTTCAAAAGACACGTCGTGGTTGATTACTGAATCCCGAACCGTGTTGAGAAAGGATTTTATCCGCTCCTCATTCGTCCCCGCAGGCCCCACATCAATTTTAATGTGGGTAAGGTCGACGGTACTACCGGACTTCGAATTTACGCGGAGGATGTGATAAGCTTGTTGGCTATCGTTGTAAAACACCTGTGAGGTCTTTCCAACGGGAGTACGCGTGGCAACGGCAGAAAACTCGGGTACAAGCTGATCAAGTTTTACCTCACCCAGGCGTCCCCCGGACGAGGCGGTACCGTCGTCGTCCGAAAATTGGCGGGCCATATCCTCGAATGAGGCTCCACCGTTGACGATCGAGTCGCGAACCGTCGAAATTAGTTCTTTGGCCTGTTGTTTGGCCTTATCAGTGGCTTTTGGATAGTTGACAATCTGAGAGAGCCGCACTGTTTTGGGAAGCTCCGGGAGCGAGTCCTGCGGAATCTCATCGTACCATTGGCGAACCTCACTGGGCGTCACGTCGATTTTCTGGATCCGACGCTGCCGGAGCCGTTGTGCGAGGAGTTGGCTGCGGAAGTCGGATCGGAAGTTCTGTTTGATTTCCAGAATGCTCTGGCCGTAGACCTGTTCGAGTCGTTCTTCGCCACCGGCTCGCTGAGCCATTCGGTCAATCCGCCGGTCTAACTGATTTGAGACCTGTTGATTGGAAACGTTGAGCGTGGTGTCCCGACGCGCCTTCTCGGCAAGAATTTTCTGGTTAACCAGGTTTCGGAGTCCTTGCATCCAGAGGTCATCGGAGTAGGATTGCTGTTGGCGCTGGACTTGACGCTTCACCATCTGATCGACCTCCGAGGTGAGAATAATTTCGTCTCCGACCACAGCGGCGACGCGGTCGAGCGTCTGGGTCTGCGCGTGAGCGAGGCTGGGCACAATCAGTCCCAGAACCAGGAGGGAAAGAACGAGGTCAAAGTGACTGACGCTATCAGGGGCCGATTTCGGCAAGAGGGACATGCAGGGGATGGTTATTCTTCGGGCGTGGGGTGAGAACAGGTGAGACGGACCGTACCGACGACGTTAGGGCGTCTCGATCAGGTCGTTCGCTTTGGCTTCATTGCGAAGGCGTTGAACCTCCCGGGCATACATCTGTTTCCGGTTCCGAATTCGCAGACGCCGCCGGATTTCCGACTCCATCCAGCGAAGCTTCGGCTCTGCGCCTTCAGGAATGCGACGCACAAGCTGGAGAACGTGAAAGCGATTGTTGGCCTCGATGATTGGGGCTATTTGCCCGTCTTGTAGACCTGCAAGTGCGTCCCGGACGCCCGGAAGTTGTGCGAAGAGGCGTCTTTCGGGCCAGAAGCGGGCGGAAAGATCCAGGGCCCGTTCGGAATCCCGGGCGTACCGCCGACTCATCTGCGTCCACACTGAATCGCCTTCCACGTCTCTTGCACGCCGGAGTTGACGACGAACGGACCGGGCTGAGTCTTGGCTGCTAGTGGCCAGGTGACGGACTTGAACGTACGGCTCTCTGAGCGCCAGCTGGTCCTCGTGGCGCTCGAAGTAGGTGCGCACCTCTTCATCGGACGGCTCGACCTCTGTGTCCTTGTAGAGGCGGTTCGTGACAGCAGTCACGAGGATGCTTCTCCGGCGCTCCTTCAGCTTGCGCTTTACCTCCGGGTCCTCTTCAAGATTGAGTTGTTCGGCTTCTCGAAGGAGAAGGGTACGGCGGACCCACTGCTCGATTACTTGTTGACGAGCCTCTGTGGAGTCGGGAACCGGCTCCATCCCGTCCAATAAGCGTTCAAATTCAGCCTCTGTGAGGTAGTGGTCCCCTACCCGCGCGACGTACGACGAAGGCGTCGTGTCCGATTCGCAGCCGAGGAGGGTCCCAGCCAACATCGGAACGATCAAGAGCCCGGAGACGGAGGCCGAGAAGGAAGCGAGTCGGGAAAGCATGGCGAAGGGAGCAGGTCGGACACTATCGGGAGGCCGAGTCGGGACGGTCTCTCCCCGAGAAGGCGTGTCGGAGTCGGTTCGGATAGGTAGTGGCGTCGTACCGACGACGCAACCGGTCGAGCACGTCCTCTCTATACTGGCGCCGGTAATCACGGAGCACGCTGCTCCGGGCTTCGTCGAAGGTTTTCGAACGGGCGGGGACAACGGTGTCCCGGATCAGATAAAGCGCCTCCCCGTCGTCGTCGATAAGACCTGTTCCTGTACCGTCCTCAAGCGAAAGCACATCTTGATACAGCTCTGCTGATTGGTCGGTGACCATCACCGTGTCGAGGGTGACGAGGGAATCGGTGGTGCCCCGTTGAGCGAGCGTCGGCAGGTCAACAGTATCGGGGTACGCCTGGCGGTAGGGGGCCAGTAGAGAGTCAGCCGGGGCGCGGAACGCAAGCGTGCGAACGCGATCCGGATACCGGTACCGATCCCGGTGGTCCTGGTAGGTTTGCCGTAAACCTGCGCTGTCTTGCGCGGCGGCGGTCCATACGGAGTCGCGCATGAACTGGAAGACAAGGAGACCCTCACGGTACTCTTTCATTTGAGCAGCAAAAGACGAATCCCGTTCCTCGAGACGAGCACTGGCGTAGGTGAACGCCTTCTCGTTTAGAAACTTCTCCAGAACCTCCCCGATGGTCTGCTGTGCACCACCGTCGGTTTGCATGACGTGACGGGCAAGCTGGTCTAAGGTGTACGTGGAGTCCCCAAGGGTAGCGATGGACGTATTGATCGCCGAGTTTTGCTGAGCGATTGCAAGCAGGCCGCGAGAAAGTGAGTCTACCGATGAAGCATCGACGGCCCCGAGGATGCGTGTAGTGTCGACGGTCGTCCCTTCTTTGGATCGAACTTGGTGGGCAAACTCCGACTTCTTGCGGTCGACCCGCGGCTGGTCCGAAATGGTTTCCTTGAGGTCGTCGTACGCTTCTTCGAACGTGGGAAGCTGCTCTCGGTCAGTCAATTGAAGAAGGTGATAGCCGTACTTGGTCTCCAACACGTCTGAAACGGCCCCCACTGAATCGAGGCGCGAGACGGCCTGACGAAACGAGGCAGGAAGCCCCTGACGGGACTCCACTTTGCCTAAATCCCCCCCTTTACGGGCCGACCGTTTGTCATCCGAATATTGCCGCGCCAGCGTATCGAAGGCGGCCCCCTCCTCTAACACCTCAGCCCGGAGTGAGTCCAGGGTTGTGTGAGCACGGGCGGAGTCCATGGATCGACGGAGCATAATGTGAGACAACCGGACCGGGGATTTGGCCGGTCGTCGGTCGTGGACCTTAAGGATGTGATAACCGAACCGGGTGCGAAAGGGATTGCTTATGCTGTCGGGCGGAACCGTGTACATTTGGTCCTCGAACGGCTGAACGAGTTGGCCGGCCTGAATGTAGCCCAGCCGGCCCCGATAGCCTCTCTCTCCCTTCTTCTTAGCGGACGGGTCCTCCGAGTTGCGATAGGCAAGTTCGGGAAACGGAACTCCACGGTCGAGCGAGTCGGCGATTGAGTAAATTTCCTCGTACGCTTCCTGGGTGTCCGCCGGGGACGCGTCTGGAGACACGCGGATCAGAATGTGGCTGACATCTACCTCTGTCCGTTTGCGTTCGTGGAGCGTACGGATCAGGGGTTTGTAAATCTCTGACTCCATGAGGATGGGGCGCGCCATTTTCTGCCGGTAGGAGGCCACTTCGCGTTTGACGCCCGAGAGCGTATCCATTCCGGCTTCGCGGGCGGCGCGCAGCTTCAGGCGAAAGTGTACGTACTGTTCCAGAAACTCTTTGCGAGCCGGAAGCGAATCGGTCTCCAGATCTGAAGGTTGATTTTCTTCGGTATAGGCACGCTCAAACGCTGAGAGCGTGAGGGCCGTGTCTGCGTAGGCGGCCACGATCGGGTCTGAAGACTCAGACGCATCGTCTGCGTCCTCCTCCGTTACAAGTGCACCGCCACTACAGGCGGCCAATGTGATCCATAGACACAGCAGAAGCGGAAAGGAAAATGAAGGTCGTGCCATTTGGGGGAAGAGATCTTCCAAGAAACTCGCTCGAAGTGCCATTGGCGCGATGGTCGATGAGTGGTCTGCAGGCCCACAACGGAGCCCCTACAGAAAGGATCGACCAGATCAATGACAAAGACTGCCATCCCCGGAATGCACCGTCCGGATAGTGGTTTCACTGAATACCCCGGTTCCAACGTGGCCCCGGCGACAAATTTCGGCAGGCTTCATTCTGGGAAGGGCCAAGGCCATCGAAACGACCGGAAGTCTCCGGTTCGGATCCTGAGGTTCTTTCGCAAAGCGCTTGACAATTTGTATAGACAGAGGAACCGGGGACCAGGCCTCTCCTACCACATTGTGTCGCTTTATCAGTGGTCGGTCCGTCTCCCACCTAGACCCCCGAAGCGGCTGATGCATTGTCTTGTTCAAAAACGTTTCTCCCTGAACCATTATGGCCCCTTCTCACGACAGTGTTCGCGTTCGGTTTGCGCCAAGTCCCACTGGGCGGCTACACATTGGCGGTCTTCGGACGGCTCTCTATAACTACCTCTTTGCCCGCAAACACGATGGCGATTTTGTCCTGCGGATCGAGGATACGGATCGGAGTCGCTACGTCGAAGAGGCCGAGGAGGACATCATATCTGCCCTGGAATGGACGCATCTCAGCTTCGATGAAGGGCCGGGGGCAGGCGGCGATTATGCTCCGTATCGGCAGTCCGAGCGGGGAGAACTGTACCGCCAGTACGCGCAGAAGCTGGTGGATGCGGGGGCGGCCTATTACGCATTCGACACAGAGGAGGAATTGGCGGCAATGCGGGAACAGGGGGACAGGGAGCACGGGAGCCCGGCCTACGACTCGTCCACCCGTCGGGACATGTGCAACTCCCTCACCATGGCGCCGGACGAGGTGCAACAAAAGCTTGAGAGAGATGAGGAGCACGTCGTTCGACTGAAGGTGCCCCGGCAGCAAACCGTTCGTTTTGAAGATGAGGTGCGCGGCACAGTGACCTTTGAGAGTGGTGAGATTGACGACCAGGTGCTCCTGAAATCCGACGGGATGCCGACGTACCACCTTGCCAACATTGTGGATGATCACCTCATGGACATCTCCCACGTAATTCGTGGGGAAGAGTGGCTCTCGTCCACGCCGAAGCACGTCCTGATGTATGAGGCCCTGGGCTGGGAGCCCCCCACGTTTGCCCACCTTCCCCTCATCATGAGCCCCGAGGGGGGAAAGCTCTCGAAGCGAGACGCCAATCGGCTCGGCATTCCCGTCTACGTCCAGGAGTACGAGGACGCGGGCTACGAGCCGAAGGGACTGATTAACTTCCTGGCGCTGCTGGGGTGGAATCCGGGGACGGACGAAGAACTCTTTTCGCTCGAAGAGATGGTCGACGCCTTTTCGCTGGACCGGGTGGGCGCCAGCGGTGTGCAGTTCGATCTCGACAAGCTCCGATGGGTGAATGAGCACTATGTCCGTGACCTCTCGATTGAAGCGCTGGCCGAGCGCGTGCGGCCGGTCGTGGACGAGGAAGGCTACGACATTAGGGACGAGCGCCTGCACGAGATTTGCTCCCTCGTCCAGGAGCGGGTGCAAATGGCACCGGAAGTGGTGACGAATAACCGCTACTTCTTCGAGGACCCCGACAAGTACGAGGAGGCGGGCGTCGAGGAGCGCTGGAAGGAGGAATCCGCCGATCTCCTCTCCACGTACGCCGATCGGCTTGAGGAGGTGGATGAGGACGCGTTCGACACGGACGCCGTCGAAACGACGCTCCGCGACCTGGCCGACGAGGAGGGCGTGGGGGCTGGCGCCATCATTCACCCGGCACGCCTCGCGGTGAGTGGGCGCTCCTACGGACCGGGCGTCTTCGGTCTGCTCGCTGCTGTTGGCAAAGACGCCTGCATCCGACGGATGCGAAAAGCGGTCGAGCGCCTGG
Organism: uncultured Salinivenus sp.; assembly: GCA_964445365.1. Classification (GTDB taxonomy): domain Bacteria; phylum Bacteroidota; class Rhodothermia; order Rhodothermales; family Salinibacteraceae; genus Salinibacter. The sequence continues at coordinate 30,491 of CAYULG010000009.1, forward strand.
GGTAAAGGGAGGAGACGGAGGTGTGGAAGCGTGGAAGGCGCTAACGTTCCCTGTAGACGTCTGCACCTTCAGCCCGCCCAACTTTTCTGTTAGAGGTGGTCCTGCAGGAGGCTGCGGGCCAGTTCGGGGTTGGCGGACCCGTCGGTGGCCTGCATAACCTGCCCCATGAAAAAGCCAATCAGGTTGGTCTCCCCGTCGCGGTAGCGGGCCACCTCGTCCGGGTGATCGGCGAGGACCGCGTCGATGACCTCTTCCAGTGCCTCTGTGTCGTCGACCTGCCGCAGCTCCCGCTCGTCAACGATCGCGGAAGGATCGCCGCCCTCCACCAGCATCTCGTCGAAGACCGTATCTGCACCCCGGTTCGTAATCTCTTCGGTATCGACGAGTCGCACGAGTTCTGCAAAATCCTCAGGTCCGAAGGGAAGCGAGTCGAAGGACCGGTCCTTGAGTTCGGCCAGCAGCTCGTTGACCGTCCATTTCGCAACCGGTTGAGGCGCGTCGTAGACCTCCACAGCGGTCTCGAAGAACGTGGCGAGGGCATCATCGCCCGCTATTGTGGCGGCTGCTTCTCGGTTTACACCCAGCGACTCGTGAAGCTCGCGGAACCGGGCGTGCTGATCGTCCGAAAGGAGCTCCACGGGGTCGGTTTTGCCCTCCATGGACCGCTCCCTTTGTCGCTTTTTCCGTCGCTTCTTTTCTTTTCGCTGGCGTTTAAGTTCTTCACTGGACAGGCGACCATCATCGTCGCTCCAGGTGTCGCGGAGGGACACGATTTGATTGAAGACGAGGTCGTCCCCCGAGGAGTCCTCAGGGTCGGGCCAGTAGTAGCCCTGTCGGACGAACTGGACGCGCGTCCCGTCGGGGGCCTCAGCGGCAGCCGGTTCGAGTACGCCCTCCTGGACCGAAAGCGAATCCGGGTTGAGGTGTTCGGTGAAGTCGTCCTCGCCGCCATCGGGGGCGGGCACGTCGAAGAGCCGGTCGTAGACGCGGGCTTCGAAGGGTACGCCGTGGGTAGCGGAGACCCAATGCAGGGTGCCCTCCGGCGAGCGGTCGTCGGGAGCGGTGCCGCCGCGCGTATCCGGGTCGATAGTGCCTTGCAACTCGACGATTTCGCCATCCTCATTCTTAACCACGTCCTCGCAGGTGAAGAAGTAGCCGTGCCGGAGACGCACCTCGCGCCCCGGTGCCAATCGGATAAAGTCCTCCGAGGGATCTTCTCGGAAGTCGTCGCGCTCAATGTACAGTTCGCGGGTGAAAGGCACCTCGCGAGTATCCTCCTTGTCGATGTCGCGGGGCCAGTGCGACGCCTCGATCCAATCCACCTTGTCCTCGTTGAAGTTGGTGACCGTGACTTTCAATGGATCGAGCACCGCCATCACGCGGGGCGCCTTCGTCTTCAGGTCATCGCGGAGGACGTGTTCGAAGTGGCTCATCTCCACCCGGCTCTGCGAGCGCGTCACGCCGACCTGGCGGCAGAACGACCGGATCGCGCTGGGCGGCACCCCGCGTCGTCGGAGGCCCGCAACGGTAAGCAGGCGCGGATCGTCCCAGCCGCTCACGTGGCCCTCCTCCACGAGGCGGAGCAGACGCCGCTTGCTGAGGATCGTATAGTAGAGATTCAGACGGTTGAACTCGTACTGCCGGGGGCGAGAGGGAATCTCCTCATCCTCCAAACAGTGCTCCATTACCCAGTCGTAGACCCGACGGTTGTTGTCAAATTCGAGGGTGCAGAGCGAGTGTGTGATGTCCTCGATCGCGTCCTCCAACGGGTGGGCGTAGTCGTACATGGGGTAAATGCACCAGTCGTCGCCCTGCCGGTAGTGGTGGGCGTGCTTGATGCGGAAGAGAAGCGGGTCCCGCATAATCATGTGCGGGGAGCTCATGTCGATCTTTGCCCGCAGCACGTGCTCGCCGTCCTCGAACGCCCCGGCTCGCATCTTGCGGAAGAGCTTCAGGTTTTCCTCGACGGAGCGGTCACGGTAGGGCGAGGGCGTGCCCGGCTCGTCGATTGTCCCCCGATACTCGCGAATCTCCTCCTCGTCGAGGCTGTCGACGTACGCGTCCCCCTGCTTGATGAGCTTGATCGCATACTCGTAGAACTGCTCAAAGTAGTCGGAGGCATAGTACTCGTGTTCCTCCCAGTCGTACCCGAGCCACTGGACGGCGTCCTTGATCGCCTCGGCGTACTCGGTGCTCTCTGTTTCCGGGTTGGTATCGTCGAAGCGGAGGTGGCACCGGGTGTCCGCCCGATCAGCGTAGTCGTGTTTAATGCCAAAGTTGAGAACGATCGACTTGGCGTGTCCAATATGCAGGTAGCCGTTGGGCTCGGGGGGGAAGCGGGTCACGACCCGATCGCCGTAGGTGCCCTGCTCCAGGTCCTCGTCGATGACGTCGTAAATGAAATTATCGCGTTCAGACACAGTGGGTGTACTCGAATCGGTGGAGGGTGCGTTGGTAGAAACTGGGTACGAGGGAGTTGTTCAGCAGTAAATGCTTGTTGCTAGCTCCACGTATCCCGAAAGGTACCGTTTGAGTGAGGAAATCGAAAGTTCCCGTTCGTCGGTGTTTTCGATAAGGTAGGAAAAAGAGTGACCTTGTGATCCCCCCATAGGGAGGTGCAGAGAGCCGGTCTTGGATTCGACTGGGTCCCAAACGAGTGCCAGCGGCGCTACCGGGACTGGAACGGGGTACAGGCATACGAGTCTTCTCGAAGAAGGGAGGGACACCCAAACTGCTCGTTATCAACCACGGTACCAGATTCCACTCTACGTGCTGTGAAAGAGCCCGCCCGGTTCCGCCGATTTTGGTCCCGGGTCACATCCCAACGGGGACGTCGGACTCTGGCGGCGAACCGGTTTCCAGTAATTCGGCCCGTGATGCGGAGGCGGTCGACTGTGAGCTCCATGTGAGAGCCCTGGAGGCGAACCTCGGCCTCGATCTGGCCACGCCAACGGTCCTGGAGCCGGCCTACGAGTTCCCCGTCTCGCGTCCCAATTTGTAGCGTCCCCCGATTGAGTGCTCGGAGACCGCTCGTGTGGTATTCCCAGGTGCCGAGGGCCTGCATCCGCTCGTCTAGTTCCTGGGCGGTACGAGGGGACGAACAACCGGCGACCGTCACCCCGAGCATCAGCACCAAGATACCCTCAGCTAAGGAGACCCGAAGGAAAAACATGGCGGTCTGCAGCGGGGACGGGACGGGAAATACAGCGTCAAGGTTGGATCGTAACGGGTCGCTTCAACGGCAACAGGTGTCACGGATCAGGCGAGGGGCGGTAGGCGTCGAGGAGCGTCTCGGCAGCGGCGAATGAACTGATTTCGCCGTCGATCACTTTTTTCTCCAGCTCCTCCTGCTGGGCCTGCACGTCCGGATGGTCAAAAAAGTCGGCCTCCAGGCGTTGCTTAATGGTCTGATACATCCAGTGCCGTGCCTGCTGCCGCCGCTGTTTTCGGAAAAAGCCGGAAGCCTGCATCTGAGAGTGGTACTCTTCTACGACCGCCCATACGGAATCGACTCCTTCATCCGTCTGCCCCGAGCAGGTGAGCACGGGCGGTTGCCATCCGGATTCGGGCTCGCCCAGCAGGTGAAGGGCCTTCTCGTAGTCGGCACGGGCGTCCTCGGCCGCTGCGCGGTTTTCGCCGTCGGCCTTGTTGATGGCTATCGCGTCGGCCATTTCTACGATCCCGCGCTTAATCCCCTGTAGTTCATCGCCGGCCCCGGCCAAGGCGAGGAGGAGAAAAAAGTCGACCATCGAGCGGACCCGTACCTCCGACTGCCCTACGCCCACCGTTTCGACCAGCACAACGTCATGCCCTGCGGCCTCACACAGTAGAATGGTCTCGCGCGTCTTGCGGGCCACGCCGCCCAGCGTTCCGGCGGTGGGGGAGGGGCGGATGTAAACATCGTCGTGAGAGGCGAGCGAGCCCATTCGCGTCTTGTCGCCGAGGATGCTGCCCTTTGAGCGCTCGCTGCTGGGATCGATGGTGAGCACGGCCAGCCGGTGCCCGGCCTCGACCAGCTGCGGCCCCAGGCTTTCGATGAACGTACTTTTCCCCACGCCGGGTACGCCTGTGACGGCCACGCGGATAGAGTCGCCGGCATCAGAAAGCACTCGATCCAAGATGGTCCGGGCTTTCCGCTGGTGCTCAGTGCGTGTGCTTTCGAGCAGTGTGATGGCCTGGCTCAGCACAACGCGATCCCGGTTTCGTATGCCGCTCACGTACTCCTCCACCGTAGTCGAGTGAGGGACCGATGACGCCTGCCGCTGGAGGTTGGGGTTCAGGCTCGTTACCTCCCCCGACGCGGTGGACGAGGAAAGAGCGCTCTCGGGTTCTTGGGACTCTGACATAAGGGGGATGGAGCAAAGGCTCTCGGAGCGAACGGAAAGCGGCGACGCATTACTGATCGCCTAGAGAAGTCCAGATGCGTCCATCGGCAGGGGAACGCTCGTCACAATCGCCTCGGGCTGTAGTGAAGGTCCACGGGAACGCCGAGCCGGACGTCCGCACCGACGAGGCCCCCCGAGGCTTTTTCGGGGCAATCGCGCCCGAGACAGGAGCTTGCAAGGAAAATGGGTCGAGAGAAGATTTTCGTGCATGATGGCCAATAGATAGGAAATAACCTCCGAGGATGAGGCCCAGATCACGCTCCGGCGGGCACTTCGGGGTACTGGTCCAACAGTACGTCGAGAATTTGCGAAGCGGCCTCGGCGATGTTGGTGCCGGGACCGAAAATGCCGGCCACGCCCTGCTCATACAACTCCTCGTAGTCGCCGTGTGGAATCACGCCGCCGACCACCACGAGAATGTCGTCGCGCCCGTAGCTTGCCAGGGCATCGATCACATCGGGCACCAGCGTCTTGTGCCCGCCGGCAAGGCTGGAGACGCCGAGAATGTGCACGTCGTTCTCGACGGCTTGCCGGGCCACTTCGTCGGGCGTTCGAAAGAGGGGACCGATGTCCACGTCAAACCCCATGTCGGCGAAGGACGTGGCGATCACCTTTGCCCCGCGATCGTGGCCGTCCTGGCCCATCTTCGCCACCATGAGGCGGGGACGACGCCCAGCCCGGTCCGCAAACGCGTCGGCGAGACGGCGCGCGTTCTGGAAGGAGTCGTCGTCCCGAACCTCCGAGGCATATACCCCAGAAATCGACTCGGTACGGGCCGTGTGGCGGTCGAAGACGTCTTCCATGGCGTCAGAGATTTCTCCAAGTGTCGCTCGAACGCGAGCCGCCTCCACCGCTCGGTGCAAGAGGTTTCCGTCGCCCGTGTCGGCACACTCCGTAATGGCATTGAGTGCGTGCCGGACGGCCGTCTCATCGCGTTCCTGTCTGATCTGGTCCAGCCGTTTGAGTTGCTTGCGGCGAACGGCCTCGTTGTCCACTTCAAGCGTCTCGATGGGCTCGGTCTGCTCGGGGCGGTAGTCATTGACCCCGACGATGGTCTCCTCGCCCGTGTCGATGCGACCCTGCTTTCGGGCGGCAGCCTCTTCTATGCGGCGCTTCGGCAGGCCCTCTTCAATGGCACGGGTCATGCCACCTTCATCCTCGACCTCCTGAATGTGTGACCAGGCCCGGCGGGCCAGCTCGCCGGTCAGGCGCTCGACGTAGTAGGACCCGGCCCACGGATCGATGGCGTTCGTGATGTCGGTTTCCTCTTGCAGGTACAGTTGCGTGTTGCGGGCGATGCGGGCGGCGAAGTCGCTGGGGAGGGCAATGGCCTCGTCCAGCGCGTTCGTGTGCATCGACTGCGTGCCGCCGAGCGCCGCGGCCATCGCCTCGACGGTGGTCCGGGCGACGTTGTTGAACGGGTCCTGCTCCGCGAGGCTGTAGCCGGAGGTCTGGCAGTGGGTGCGCAGCGCCATCGACTTCGGATTGTCGGGATCGAACTGCTTGACGAGCTCCGACCAGAGGAGGCGGGCCGCTCGCATTTTAGCGATCTCCAGGGTGTGGCTCATGCCGATCCCCCAGAAAAAGGAGACACGTGGAGCGAAGTC
>CAYULG010000010.1:0-4436 GCA_964445365.1 uncultured Salinivenus sp.
CGTTCAACGGCGACAAGCTGATCAAGGGCGGGACGTCGGGGGACAACGGCAACTCAGTGGGCCTGACGTTTCAGACCGGGTCGGAGAGCGACCAGACCTTCGACGTCAACATCAGCAACTCGACCGCCGAGGACCTCGGGGTGGAACAGCCATCCGTCGATGCCACGGATCCGGCTGGAGACGGCCAGAACGTCTTCTCAGGAGACTTTGCCGACTCAGCGGTAGAGACGCTCACGACGGGATCCAATATCGGTCTCAACTCAGTCACGAATTCCGCGTCGAGTTTGACCAGCGAGGTCGACGGCGGTGCTTTTGAGGTGCAGGTTTCCCAGACCGGAACCGACACGGTTAAATTTAGCGCCAACGGGTTTACGGCCACGACCAGTGGGATCGCTGGGAGTACGTTCAGTGGCGCGACCGCGCTGACGCTTACGGAGAATTCGGCCGGCACAAACAGCATCACGATCAACAACAGCAACCTGAGCATCAAGACCGGCTCCCTCACCCAGACCAGTGAGGGCGGCGACGCGAAGAGCTTCACGGTGGAGGTGCGGGACAGCACCGACATCGGCCGCCGGATCGAAGGTGCCGACCCGGAGACGGCCCGGAACGTGATCGACGACATCGACAGTGCGATCAACGACCTGACCAGCCAGCTCAGCGACCTGGGCGCGAGCCAGAACCGGCTTTCGTTCAAGGAGTCGAACCTGGAGACGAGCCAGACGAATCTGCAGTCCGCGCAGAGCCGGATTGAGGACGCGGACTTTGCCCGCGAGCAGACCCAGGCCGCGAAGCTGCAGGTCCAGCAGCAGTCCGGGACCGCGCAGCTGGCCCAGGCCAACGCCGCCAGCCAGAGCGTTCTCTCGCTGCTGCAGTAATCCGCTTCGCCACGGTTACGTATCGGTTCCCTTCGAGGCACAGCCTCCGGCTTCGGCCGGGGGCTGTGCTTTCGATTTGGGGAGTAGACCGTCGCTGCGGTTTGACGACAGCCCCTCGCTCAGACTCCGTCCTCGGTCCTGGTCTTCGGATAGACCTGGTGCTTTCAAAGGATCGGCACCCTTGTAATGTCTTTGTTCGGCCGTTCGTGGAGCGGCTACGCTCTCTTAAAAGCTCTTGCCGACCGCCGATAACGGAGAGTGCCATACACAACAGACCGCCGCCGGGCGGTGCCGGGATCGAAAACATTTCCGGCCCCCAGGCGGAGGAATCGACCGATTGCGGCTAGCCGCCGTCTCGTACCTCGATCACTCGTTGGACCCGAATTTGCATAGTTCATCATGTACAGCGCACGCCAGCAATACCAGCAGCAGTCCGTCCAGACCTCCACGCCGGAGAAACTGGTGGAGAAGCTCTACGAGGCCGGCATCCAGGCCTGTCACCAGGACGACCGGGATACCCTACGCCAGGTGCTCCGTGAGCTTATCGGCTCGCTGAACGTGGAGCAGGGCGGCGAGCTGGCCGAACGCCTGCTTGCCATCTACGAGTTTTGCTTCGACGAAAGCGCCCGCGGGGATCTCGACACGATCCGCGAGTTGCTCGAGGAGCTCCGTGACGGGTGGCGCCAGGGCGTTGTTGAAGGGCAGCCCGCGTAACAGGACACCACTCATTCGTCAACTCCATCGCCATTCTCTGAAATCCCATGGGCACGACTGTTGGACCTTCTTCTGGTCTTTCTACCGGCCTGACTTCCCAGTACCAGCGTCTGATTCAGCAGACGCTCCGGGTTGAGAGCCAGCCCAAGGTCGACCTGGAGAATCAGCGGGAGCAGCAAAAGAACAAAAAGTCCGCCGTGAACGACCTTGACGGAAAGCTCTCGTCGCTTCAAAACCAGCTGGGGACGCTCACGGACACGACCTCGAACCCGTTCGAGGGCCGCGCGGCCAGCGCCGAGGAGGGCACGACGGCGTTTAGCGTGTCCGCGGACGAGACGGCGAGCACCGGCACGTCCTCTCTCGCCGTGAACCGGCTCGCCTCGGAGGACGGGCGCGTCTCTCAGGAGTATGCATCCGGCGGGTCGGACCTGGCAGATGCTTTCAACAGCGATCAATCCTTCAACGTGGAGGTAGCCACGCCCAGCGACTCGGGGGCCGACCGAAAGTCGATCCAGGTGGACGTGAGCGCCGGGGACCTCAGCGGCACCAACGAAGAGGTGTTGGGCACCATCCAGTCCGCCGTCGACAGCGCGTTTCAGTCGGCCGTGGACGACGGCACCATCGCTTCCGACGAGCGCCCGGACATCTCCGTCGTCAATCCCACGAGCAGTACGGCGCGCCTGTCGGTAAGCAGTTCGCAGAGCGGCTATACGGGCCGCCTCAGCATCTCGAACGTCTCCGGCGAACTCGTCTCGGACCCGGCAGCATCAAACGACAACGCGGCGCTTGGATTGAATGGCGATTTCTTCGATGGCAGCGACGACTTCGGAAAACTCACGAAGGTGGGCGGTAGCGAGTCCGACTCGAAACTCACCAGCGAGTTTACCCTGGACGGCCTGACCCTGAATCGCAACGCCAACACCGTCGACGACGCCCTGGACGGCGTCACGATCAATCTCGACGAGGCCAACGGGGAGGAGTCGAACTTTGAGGTCACCTCGGACGTGGAGGGCGCCAAGAGCGTGGTGGAGGACTTCGTTGACAAGGTCAACACCGTCATTACCTTCTTAAAGGAAGAGACGGACCTTGCCCCCAGCGACGAGAAGGAGCGGGGAACGCTGGCCGACGACGGCACCTTCCGGCGGCTCGACCAGCGGCTCCGGACCGACGCCACCAGCCCGGTTGATGGCCAACCCGAGGGGCTCAACACCCTCGCAGACATCGGCATCGAAGCCAACCGGGACGGCACGCTCAAGATCAGTGAGGAGAGCGCCCTCGAGGATGCCGTCCGCAATAACGAGGACGCCGTCAAGAGCCTGTTTTCGGGGCCTGACGGGGTGGCCACGCGGCTCGAAAACCGGGTCGACCAGTTCGTCGGGGCCGGCGACGTTCTCGACAGCCGGACCGACAGCATCGACCGCGGCATCGACCGCCTCGACAACCGCATCGACCAGTTTGATGAGCGGCTCGAACGGCGGCAGCAGCAGCTCCGGGACCGGTTTGCGAACGTGCAGAGCACCATTCGCTCGCTGGCCAGCCAGCAACAGGCCATCGGATCCCGCCTCTAATCCGCCTCCGACACGACACCCCTCTGCCCACTCCCATGCCCACGTCCGAACGGCTCGACACACTTCTCCGCCTGGGTCGGCAGATCCGGGACGCCGCCCAGGCGGAGGAGTGGGACCGCGTGTCCGACCTCGTCGACCGCCGGACCGACGCCTTTCAGAAGTTGGAGGACACGGACGAGGAGGGATCGGCGTCCTCGCAGATGGATCGTCGAAAGCTTCAGGCTCTGTTCGCCCAGAACGAGTCGCTCGCGGAGCTCTTCCGTGGGCGCCGGGATGAGATTGAAGAGGCGCTCGTCCAGATCGGTGATTTGCGGCGCGCGCAGAACTCATACCGCAAGAACTCGACCGACAGCGGGGCACTTCACAACGATCTCACAGGATGAGGGCGGCTGAGGTTTAAGAACGGCCCGCCAGTGCCGATAATTGTGAATGGACATCACTGAAAAGCCCGACGGAAGACGTACTGTTTCGCCACACAACCGCGCAGAACCCATGACCATCCAGGACAATCCATCGGCCGGTTCGATTCAGCCCAGCGGGCCGCGTAGCGACGGCCCCGATCAGGCTCAGGAAGCGTCTCAGTCTGACGGGGCCGAGAGCAGTGAGACGAGCCCCGCAGAGGAGTCCTCCCCGTCGGACCGCGTCGAGATTTCCGAAGAGGCCCGAGAGGCGCAGTCTGAACTGGGCGATAACGCGGCGCTGGTTGAGCGGGGACGCGAGGCGCTCGCGTCCTCCTCGCTGTCCGAGGCCCGACTGTCCGAACTCCGCGAGAACGTGGAAAACGGGAAGTACACCGAACCGGAGGTGACCGAGCAGGTCGCCCAGGGACTCGCCGACGACCTCAGCAGACCGACGCCGGGTGCGAACTGAGACCCGTCTTGATTCCAGACGTCAGCGTCGCAGACCGGACGCAACCACCCTGAATCGTTGGTGCCGGTCTACACCTCTTCCTCCTGTACGACTTCGGGCGCCGGTGCTGACGTACTGAAGTCCCTGATCGCACGACGATCGAGAGGCGAAACAGCCTTCAGGAGATCAGCTCGATTCGTGCACTGGGCTCGCCATCGGCGACGCCCGACCCTGCGACTGGTGCCTTTCTGGCCGAGTGTCCCGAACGAGACCGGAGTGGTCTCCGCCCACCTCAATCAAGATGCCCTTTTCGTTGCTGCTCAGGGCACTTCGACGATTGGGACCTCCTGTAGGACCGTCTGCGCGACCGTTTCCGCAGCCGGCCGGCGGTCCAGTCACGGCGATCGCGTCTCAATTCTGATCGATC
>CAYULG010000010.1:4536-29294 GCA_964445365.1 uncultured Salinivenus sp.
CAGTCGGCAGCTTCCGCTGGAGCCAGGTACACTCGGGTCTTGAGCAACGCAGAGGCCATCGTCTCACTCGGGACTCCTTTGCGGATTCGCCCATTGCTTCTGAGCGCCGCACGTGTCCAATCGGGCCGCTGACCGGAGACAGTGCAACTTCTTCGCTCAGTGAAGCCGGGAGATGCCCGGTTCAGGTCTGGTACTTGCAAATCGTCTAGGGCGAAATTCCTCGACCGGGGATCGCCGGTCTGGACTCGTCACGGCCCGCTCACATCCTGTTCACGGGAAACCAAGACAGTCTCTTAGATCGAAAATCCCTGCTCGCGGTACTCCTGCAGTTTGTTGCGAATCGTTCGGGGACTTACGCCGAGTTCCCCGGCGGCTTCCTTTTGGCTGAGGTCATTGTTGGCCAGCGTGCTGAGAATCAACTTGCGCTCCATCTCGTCGATGGTTGGAGGCGACCCGTCGGCCGTCATTTCGGCGACGGCCGTCCCGTTCTCCTGTCCCAGGGTTGCCTCCCCGTTGGTTTTGTGCTTCGAGGAGAAAAGGTCGTACACGTCCTCCTTCTTGATGGTCGATCGCTCCCCGGCCATGATCGTCCCCCTGTGAATGACGTTCTCCAGCTCACGGACGTTCCCGGGCCAGGAATGGGACTGAAAGAGCTGGAGGAGGTCCGGGGCGATCGTCTTTCCGGGCAGATCGTACTGCCTGGCGTACTTCTTTGTGAAGTGCTCCACCAGTAGTGGAATGTCCGAGAGCCGTCCGCGGAGGGGGGGGACGTGCAGCGGAAACACCGAGAGGCGATGGTATAGATCCTCCCGGAATATGCCCTCTTCGACGGCCGCCTCCAGGTTCCGGTTGCTCGTGGCGATCACGCGAACGTCCACGGACTTTTTGCCGGAGCAGCCGACCTTCTGGAACTCCTCGGTCTGCAGCACGCGCAGGAGTTTTGCCTGGATGGACGTGTCAATTTCGGTGATCTCGTCGAGCAGGAGCGTGCCCCCGTCGGCCTTCTCGAAGGCGCCCGTCATGTCGTCGACGGCCCCGGTAAAGGCCCCCTCCACGTGACCGAACAGGTGGCTCTCCACCAGTTCGCTGGGCAGGGCGGCGCAGTTGACCGGTACGTACGGTTGGTCCGAGCGGGGGCTCTTGTCGTGGATGAGTTGGGAGAGGATTTCCTTGCCGGTCCCGCTCTCCCCCTGCACGAACACAGGGGCCTTGCTGTCCGCGATGCGGTCCACCATCTGTCGCAGTTCCTGAACGCACTGATGCTCCCCGACGAATTGGGGGGTATCGGCGTCGAACTCCTCCCTTTCCGATCGGCCGGTGTCGGCGGTTGTCTCCGCATCGTCGCCATCCGCCGTGTCGTTGCTATCCGTGTCCGTCTGCGCGGGGGCGTGCCCGTTGGTCGAGAGACCGTCCGTCGGCACCGTCGCTCCGGTCGCTTCTACGGGGTCGGGCTGGGCCGGCGCCTTTTGGGTCTCCAGCACGCTTTTCACTCGCTCCACCAGCTCGTCGGTCGAGAAGGGCTTCGGGATGTAGTCGGCGGCTCCCTTCTGCATGGCCTGCACGGCCTGCTGCACGTTCCCCTGCGTCGACAGCAGGACAACGTCCAGGTGCGGGTGGTCCTCGCTCGCGTGCTCAAGGAGGTCCATCCCGTCCATTTCCGGCATCTGCGCGTCTGCCAGAAGCAGATCAAACATGTGCTCGTCCAGCAACTCCAGGGCGTCCTTTCCGCTCGAACAGGTGGTCACCTGGATGCCTTCGCGGGGAAAGATCCGCTCTAGGACGCCGTGAATGTTCACCTCGTCGTCGACGGCGAGTGCGTGGGGCTTGGCGGTATCGGGGTCCGTGTCATTGACTTCCATGCCTACGATGTGATTAATCAGCGTGAAAGAAGCAGTAGGGCGCGCTTCTACGAGGGTATCGGAGAGGCAGCGAACGCAGTTTGTGAGTCAGATTTGAAGGGTGAAGCAGGTCCCGCCCTCCTCGTTGTCGTTCGCGCTCAGTTGAACCATCCCCCCGTGCTGGCGGGCGATGTGGGCGGCAATCGGGAGCCCAAGCCCGAGTCGTTGCGGGCGCGTGCTGTAGAAGGGACGAAAGAGCTTCGACGGGTCGTCGAGGCAAATTTCGCCGTTGTTCCACACCTCGAAGGTCAACAGGCGCTCTTCCGTCGTCTCTCCGTTTACCGTCGCGCGGAGCAGCACGTCATCGGGCTCACCAGTGGCGTCGAGCGCATTTTGCAGAAGGTTGAGCAGGGCCTGGCGGAGCAGGCGAGGGTCCACGTCGACCTCCCGGTCGGCCGGGGGTTCGACCCGGTATCGCACCCGTGATCGCTGCTCGGGGTCGAGCAAATAGACTGCCCCCCGTGCCACGTGCGACACCGGTACCGTGCGGGTGGCCGGCTCTAGCGAGCGGCTGTAGTGCTGCAGATCAGCTAGCAGATCGTCGATTTGAGTAGAAGCCTCCAGCACGTTCATCGCAATCTCCCGCTGTTCCTGCTGGGACCGATTCTCCACCAGCAGGTCGGCGTACCCCGAGATCGTGCTCGTCAAGGTTCCCAGATGGTCCGCGAGTACACCCACAAGTCTCTTCACCGCCTCGCGCTGCGACGGGGTTGCGAATGGGGGGGAAGACGGCTCCGCTTCACTGTCGTCAGGAGGCGAATCCGGAACGATTGAAGGTGGGGCGGAGGAGGGCATAGAAAAAAATCCGGTGTGAGAACGGAAAGCATTGCGTGTGAGCACCTTTTTTCCTCGCAAGCACTGCACCGAACGGCTGTGTCCCCCCTTCTACCCTGCTTAGATGGCCCTAAGACTGCGTTCTTTGTTCTCATTTACGTTACAAAGTGGGAGTTTGATTCACATTTGCGTAATTTTTTCCGGGAGAGCGAAAGAAATTTTTCCAATACCATCCCCCTTTCCAGCCCGTTTTCGTGCTCGACGGCCTAAATTCCCTCACACCCCCCCATGGCACAGGGCTTGCTCCCCTTATCAACACAACAAAAAGCGTTCACCATCCAGCCGAGTTGCCATGGACACCTCCCAGGTAAGCCTCTTACGCAATGCAATGACCGCGTACGCAAAGCGCCGGCGGGCCTTGTCGGGCAACCTTTCCAACATTGACACCCCCGGTTACGACCGGACGTCGGTCAGCTTCGAAGAGCCGTTGCGGGACGCCCGAGACAACAAACTCGGGGGCGAGCCCTCGGACGTGGAGGCGGAGGTAACCGTGGAGGATGAGAAGCCGGTCCTTGAGGAGGAGTTGATGGCCTTATCGGATACGCAGATGCGCACGCGGCACGCGACCCGCGCTCTGAGCCATCATTTCGACCTGATGCGCACAGGCATCACCGGTCGTTCCAATTAAAAAATGCAGGGAGCGCCGTCCTGATCTCACGTGGTCCGCTGGTCTTGTCCGTGCGGTTGTGACCATCGGGCCCGGCAGCACAATCTCTCGCACCACACACGAACGTTCTCATGGCCCCGCCTCGATTTCTTCCGTCCATGCAGACGGCGGCCCGCGGAATGGAAGCGCAGCGCCGCAAGCTGGCCACCGCCACGGAAAATCTTGCCAACGAGAATACCTCGCGCACCGAGGACGGTGATCCCTACGCCCTGAAGCGGGTGGCACAGGAGGAAGGCAGCGACGAGTACGACCGACTGCAGCGGACACAGGGACGGCTCCGCCTCGACACGGAACTCCGCACCACCAACAACCGGCACCTCGAAGATGCCTCGGTGCCGCTTGAGCGGAGGTCGGAGGCGATGGGGCCGACGACTGAGGTCGAGGAGGTCGACGACGAACGTCTGGAGTACGACCCCTCCCACCCCCACGCCGACGAGGAAGGGTACGTGCACTACCCAGACGTGAATGTGGCGCAGGAAATGGCCCGGATGACCTCCGCCAATCGGGCGTACGAGGCCAATCTCACGGCGGTGAACGCGACGAAGAAGATGGTTCGTGAAACGTTCAAGATCTGATTGCACGAGGCCTGCTGTGCGCGACGCAGAGCTGTTTTCCTGATTAGCCCTTTCGATCCATGAAGCCCAAACACTCCACCCACGTGGCCGGCCACGCCGCTTATACCCGAAGCTCCTCCGCGCAGGAGGGGGGCGGACCGCCGTCCTCATCTGCGGAGACCGGTGAGACCGATTCGAGCGCGGAGCCGCAGGACACCACCTTTCAGAAGACCGCTGAAAGCGGCCTCACGGTGCAAGAGAAGCAAATGATCGAGGAAAAATTTCCGGAGGATCCGGAGCTGTCGATGCGTCTCTACGGACGGGGACGAGACGCAGAAATGGTGAGGGGCAGCGCCATTGGAGAGAATATCGACGTCGTCGGATGAGCACCACACCGGCCACTCTTTCGAACAGTCTGCCGTAGATCCATGATGAAAGCCGCCCAGCTTCAACGTGTCCGTACCGCCGCCCTCCAGGGCCAGATGGATGAGGGGGATGAGCTTCCTGATCTGGAAGGAGCCACGAGCGGGCCGAGCTTTGCCGATACCCTTGAGCGCGAGATTGGTCAAGTGGACCAGGCGCAGGATGTGGCCAACGAGAAGGCAAGTGCCTTCGTGGCGGGGGAGGAGCAAAATCTCCACGAGGTGATGGTCTCGATGAATCAGGCCAAGCTCCAGTTCGAGCTGATGAGCGAGGTCCGGAACCGGGGGCTTGAGGCCTACCAGAAGCTCATGCAGACGCAGGTGTAGCGTTCAGATCCCGATCAGGGGTGTCGCCTCTGGCTGAGCAACTTGCTACCGGTTCGTTTCTCCTTGCACGTTGTTGGCGTCCTGCCGACGGTACTCCCCGAAGTCATTCATGCAGACCCTATTTGCGCGCATTCGTCAGCTTCTGAGTAGGCTTACCCTCGGGCAGCAGCTTGGGCTTGGGGGCGTTGTCATCGGTACGGTCGCTCTGCTCGTCATGACCGCCTACTGGTTGCAACAGCCAGACTATGCCCTTCTCTTCGGGGATTTGAAGTCCGAAAACGCCAATCAGATCGTCCAGACCCTCCAGGAGGAAGGCACCCCCTACGAGCTCAGGGAGCAGGGCACCTCGGTGTACGTCCCTCAGTCCTCCGTGCACGAGCTCCGCATCCGGTTTAGCGCGCAGGGGGACGTGCAGAGCGGGCAGACCGGATATGAGCTGTTCGACCAGGGCACCCTTGGCATGACGGACTTCATGCAGAAGCTCAATAGCCAGCGTGCTCTGGAGGGAGAGCTGGCACAGACGGTCTCGAGAATGAGGCAGGTGAAGAGCGCCCGCGTCCATCTTGCGAAGCCGAAGCGTGACCCCTTCCAGGACCAAGAAGAGCAGCAGGCCAGCGCTTCTGTCGTGCTTGGCCTCGATGGCAGTTCGTTGTCACAGCCCCAGGTGCAGGGCATCACGCAGCTGGTGAGTGGGGCTGTGGAGAAGCTGGGTCCCCAACAGGTCACAGTCCTCGACAGCAAGGGCGGCATGCTCTCGGACCCAAAGTCCGGAAACGAAAATATTCAGCTCACTTCCACGCAGCTCGACATGCAGCGCTCCGTGGAAGAACAACTCAAGGAGCAGGGACAGTCGATGCTCAGACGCGTGCTGGGAAGCGGCAGTGCAGTCATGCGTGTGTCCGCCGAGTTGGACTTCAACCGGGAGGTCATTACTCGAAACGAGGTCGACCCCGAGAGCGCGACCGTAATTAGTGAAGAGCGCAGCCGGGAGGAAAGTGGCGGTGACGGGGACGACGGTTCGACGGCGACCTCCACGGTGCGAAACTACGAGGTGACCCAGACGGAAAGGCGAGAAGAGAAGAGCGTCGGGGACGTCTCGCGGCTTACCGTGTCGGTCATGGTGGATCATGAACGGACGGGGGAGGAAGATGGAGACCCCATCTACGAGCCCCGCAGCGAGGAAGAGATGGAAAAAATTGAGACGACCGTCAAAAACGCCGTCGGCTTCGACGCGGAGCGGGGGGATAACTTCACGATCCAGCAAACCCGGTTCGACGGCACCGCGACGACTCAGGCAGGACAGGTGGTCCGAGACCAGGGAGGAGGGATGGATACGCGCACCTACTTGCGTTACGGGCTGATCCTGCTGGCGATTGGGGTCGCCGTCTGGGTCGCACGCTCGATTGGCCAGCAGTTGACGCAGCGGCCCGTCGAGGACCCGACCCCGCTGCAGCCCAGCCAGCCGGAGCTGGCCGAGCAGACCGACGCCGAGTCCCAGCCCGACGATGACGAATCGCTCGATGCCCTTGAGGACGAAGAAGAGGAAGACGTCGAAGAGCTGGTGCTTGAGGAGGACATGTACACGAGCAAGCTGTCCGACGAGGCCAAGGCACGCATTGAGGCCCGCAGCGAAATGTTCGAGGAGATCCAGAACCAGGTCGAAGACCACCCCGAACAGACCGCTGAGCTCATCCGCGCCTGGATTGTTGACGACCGCTCCATGTAGCACGTCCAGGCCGACGGCGTGAGCGCGGCCGGTTTGTGAGCGAGAGGCTGTACGGTTCGTTGTCGAATCGTGCGGGACTCCTGCCATCCTTTACACAGACATCGAACTGCATACCACCCCTTCCATGCCCGATCCCCCTCTCACCACCACCGAGGAGGAGAATTCGTCCTCCGCCACCGACCCCTCGCCCGTTTCCCCAAATTCGCTGCCCGAAACGACGGAGGAGCTGAGCGGAGCACAGAAGTCGGCGATCCTGCTAATTGCACTGGGGACCGAGACCGCGAGTGAGGTGCTCACCCACCTGAACGACCCGGAGGTTGAGGAGATCTCGGTCGAGATCGCCCGCATGCGCAATGCGCCCAGTGACCTAGTGGAGGATGTGCTTCTGGAATACAGGGACGTCGTTCGCGCCCAGAGCTACGTTGCGCAAGGAGGCGTCGAGTACGCGCGTGAGGTCCTTCAGGAGGCCATGGGGTCCCAGCGTGCCGAGGAGCTGATGATGCGCGTCGAGGCCGCGATGGAAGTCTCTGCCTTCCACCTCCTCCAAACGGTGGAAACGGACCAACTGACCAACTTCCTCCGCCGCGAGCACCCGCAGACCGCGGCCCTCATCCTCGCCCATCTCAATTCCCGCAAGTCGGCCGAGATCGTCTCGATGCTCGGCGATGAAGAGCGGGAGGAAGTGATGTATCGTTTGGCGACGATGGGCAACACCTCACCGGAGATGATCGGCGACATCGAGGATGTGATTCGGAACCAGCTCGGTTCGGTCATCGGAGCAGAGACCAGTGTTGCGGGCGGTGCCGAGAAGGTCGCCGAAATTCTCAATACCACGACCCGCTCCGCGGAGAAGGACATTCTGGATTCGTTGCGCGACCGATCCGAGGAGCTAGCCACGTCCGTCAAAAACCTTATGTTCGTCTTCGAGGACTTGACAACGATCCGGGAAGAAGACTTGCAGGCCCTCCTCATGGAGGTCGATCGAGACGAACTCGCTCTTGCGCTCAAGGCAGCCTCCGACGATCTGGAAGAGAAGGTGAAAGAGAACATGAGCCAGCGGGTGGTCGAAGGCCTCGAGGAAGAAATGGAGCTCCTCGGTCGCGTGCGGGTGAGCGAAGTGGAAGAGGCGCAGCACAGCATCTTAGAAACGGCGCAGGAGATGGAAGAAAAAGAAGAGATTGCGCTTTCGAAGTCCGCGAAGGAGTCGATGGTAGAATAGCTGGAACGACCCGGGCGGTGAGGGCACGACTTGCCCTCGTATTCGCTCTCTGCACGGACTGATTCTCGATCATCCCCACAATTGCTCCAATGGCATGGGACGCATCATCAAAAAAGAGGACCTATCGGGGGAGTCGTCGGCACCGCTCACCGAAGAGTTGGGGGACGGGGGCACGCAAGGGTCCTCTTCGTCACGCATTCCGAGGGAGAAGGTCAATCCTCCGCAGGACTCAAGCCGTTTTTCCGAGCGACCGACCTGGAAAGGGCCTGTTTTGGAGCCGAGTCAGACGCAGCAAACGTCCGAGACGGTCCAGATTGTGCCCGTGGACCCGAAACCCGTCTCGTCTCCGGATCCCTCCCCTGATCAAACGGAGGAGCCCGAAGAAGCCGACGACGGGAATCGAAGCGAGGAAGACACCCCCGAGCGCACGGATGCTGAGTGGCAGGAGCATCTGGAGGAGGCGGTCGAAGAGGCCCGTGTCGAGGGCTACGAGAAGGGATACAGCGAGGGATACGACGACGGGTACGACGAGGCCGAAGCGACGTCGCGTGCCGAGTGGGAGGAGGAGCGAGAGGCCTTGATCGAAGACACCAACCGATTCGACGAGATGTGGACGCAATACATCGATGAGAACGAATCGCGACTGGTGCAGCTCACGCTCCAGTTGGCGGAGGCCATCGTAGACGCCCCCCTCACCGATTCGCTGCGCAGGGTCTCGGAGGAGGCGATTATCGAGGCCGTGGCGGAGCTCGCGGGCACGCCGCCCATCACGATTACGGTCCACCCGGTCGACTATCAGCGTCTCCAGGAGTCGGGGCTGGCCGAGCATCTCACCGATAAGTACGCGGAGCTCCAGCTTGAATCCGACCCCGAGCATACGGAGGGGGACTGGACGGTTGCGTCGCCGGCCGGCGCCATCCGTCGTCGTCGTTCTGAAGTGATCGACACGCTTCGAGATCGTCTGCACCTTTCCGCTTCGGACGCGGATGAGACGTGATGGTCTCATCTCATTTATTTTTGCCACAGGTCCTCCATGCCATGCCCTCGGTCGCCGACGCGCTTCGTGCCATAGACGAACAGACGGTCCCCCCTCGTCGCTACGGACGGGTCACCTCCGTCGTGGGGCTGCTCGTGAAGGCGAGTGAGCTGGATGCTGCGGTGGGGGAAATGTGCTACATCCACGTCAATGGGGGCACGGACACGCGCACGGTGCGGGCCGAGGTGGTTGGGGTGCAGGAGGGCACAACCGTCCTCATGCCCATGGAAAAGACACACGGCCTGCAGTCGGGGTGTCTCGTGCGGCAGGCCGAGCAGGGCATGACCGTCCCCGCTGGGCCGGGGCTTCTCGGCCGCGTCGTTGACGCCGAGGGGCGCCCCATCGACGGGAAGGGCTCGCTGCAACAGGTCGAGCCCGTGCCGATCCACCGAGATCCTCCGTCGCCCCTCGACCGGCCCCTCATCGATACGCCCCTGAATACCGGGATTCGGGCCATCGATGCATTTCTGAAAATGGGAAAGGGGCAGCGCACGGGCATCTTCTCCGGCTCCGGCGTGGGAAAGAGCACGCTCCTTGGCATGATTGCCCGCCGGGCCGAGGCCGACGTCAACGTGATTGCCCTCATCGGGGAGCGGGGCCGTGAGGTTCGCGAGTTCATTACCGATAATCTCGGGGAGGAAGGCCTTCAGCGCACCGCCCTCCTGACGGTAACCGGGGACGAGGCGGCCATGAGCCGCGTAAAGGGGGCCAGTGCCGCCATGGCCGTCGCCGAACACTTTCGGGATCAGGGGAAAGACGTGCTGTTCATGATGGACTCGCTGACCCGCGTGGCCCGTGCTCAGCGAGAGATTGGACTGGCGGTGGGGGAGCCGCCCACCACCCGGGGCTACCCGCCGAGCGTCTTCGCGCTTCTGCCGCGACTTCTGGAACGAGCGGGGCCCGCAGCGGCCGGCACCATCACGGGGATCTTTACGGTGCTGGTCGAGGGGGACGATATGGACGAACCCATCAGCGACGCCGCCCGGGGCATTTTGGATGGGCACGTCGTTCTCTCCCGCGACCTCGCCGAGGCGGGCCACTACCCGGCCATCGACGTGCTTCAGAGCGTCAGCCGGGTGATGCCCCGCGTCGCCGACGAGCAGGACCAGGAAACGGCCCGGGAGGCCCGCCAGCTCCTCGCGGCCTACGAGGAGGTGGAGGATCTGATTAAGGTGGGAGCCTACGAGCCGGGGAGCGACCCAGAGACCGACCGCGCCGTGGAGGCGAACCCGGCCCTCACGGACTTCCTGCGGCAGGGCGTGCACGAGTCTCCCTCGGAGGCCGATGCCTCCTCCCAGCTTCGGGACGTGCTGAGTACGGTGCCGGAGTAGCCGTGGCAGGGACTTTGATCTATTTGGTGGGTGCACAAAAAAGCGAACGGAAATCGATCGGCTGAGGCGCCGCGGGCCACCGCAAATGGCCCGTACGGGCGCACAGCCGTCGTCGGGCCGGACGCTCCACGATTCCGCTCACCTGCCTCCCCGACGCTATGCCAGGCAAGAAATTCCGCTTCTCGCTGCAGAAAGTGCTGGAACTTCACGAGCACAAGACGGAGCGCGCGCGCCAGTCGCTGGCCAACGCGCGGCAGGAATTGGATCGGAAACAGGAGCAACTGGAGCGGGCCCGCAGGCGCCTGGCCGACCGTCAGCGCAAGGTGCAGGAGGGAACAGTGCACCCCGCGGACCTTCGACAGGCCGGGGCCTTTCGCGAAGATGCCCGCCAGGCGGTGGCCGAGGCCCGCACGGCCGTCGAAGCGGCTCAGGAGCGGGTCGACGAGGCCCGATCTGAGCTTCAGGAGGCCCGAAAGAAAAAGAAGGCATTCGAGGAACTGCGGGATCAGGAAAGGCAGGTGTTCGACCAAGAGCAGAAGGAGGCCGAGATCGCCTTCTTCGACGAACAAGCTGTCTCGCGCCATGCTCGAGACCATGACTCTTCGCTTACGGGAGGCCTATGACAAAAGACACGATAACGTCCATATCGGTCATCGCCGCCGCTGCACTGGGAGCGGCCCTAGTTGGGGTTCTGGGCGCGTACGTCGTTCTGCCCGAGGTGGCGCCCAGCGTGGCCGCGGACGGGTCGGCTCGTGACTCGACCAAGCAAGCCGTGTCGGCCCGCGACTCGACCGCCGATCAGATGTCCGAGCCGGCATCGGGGGCAATGGGCGATTCGACCGCACAGGGGGAGATGACCGAAGCCCGAGGGGACGAGAAGCGGATGGCGAATGAGGAGTCACCCATGGCGGAGGACACGACCGGCTCCTCGGCTGAGGAGCGGCTACGGGCACTCCAGGACTCGATCGACACCCTCAACCGTCGCCTCCAAGACACTCAAGAGACGGCCGATACGCTTCGGAGCAACCTGGCCGACGCGGATGCGGAGCAGGCCAAAGTCAACGAACTTAGCGATGCTCTGATGGAGATGCGGCAGCGTAACCTCGGCAATCTTCTGAAGGATGTAGACATGAGTGTGCTCAAGAAGCTCTACAACGAGACCTCCGGGGGGGCTCGCACTCGCCTTCTCCAGTCCATGCCCCCGGCCCAGGCGGCTCAGTTTGTCAATCAGGTTGTGGAGGAAGACGCTCAGTCCGCCTCTCGTTCCGAATCAGGCTCTTGATCCTTCGTTGGCTCCTTCGCGATTGCCTTAACGATTCACTGCTCTCATGGAATCCCCTTCCCTCTCCATTCCGTCCGACTCAGCCCCCCCATCCGACGCCGACGTGAGTTTGTCGGGAAGAGGGGCCGCTCGGTCGTTCGCCTCCTCCCTCGAGTCGGCCACTCGGCGCCTGGAAGCATCGCCCCCGTCCAACAGAGCCTCCACGTCGGGACGGAGGGATGGACCGGGCACACGGGGCGCCAATGGGACCGACGCGAGGGATCGAACTCGAACGAGAACGGACGGCGCAGACCGATCGGAACGGGGGGCGCGGCGGCAGGCAGGGCCCGCCGAGTCGTCCGCCGTCACTACTGAGGCTCCATCGAACGAGCGCGGAGGCACCAACACGTCCCCGTCGAACGACGCGGGCCGAGCGGGCGCTCGCAAGGAGGCATCCGGCAAGGGAAAAACATCAACGCGGACGGGAACGGCCTCGAAGGATGGGGGTGCCTCCAAGGCGACATCTTCGGGCGCCGAGGGAGAGAAGTCGAGCAACGCCAAGAAGGGAAAAGAAGCGGGGTCGAAGAAAAGCGGGGATGGGAAGGAAGCATCCAGCAAAAAGAGCAAGGGGGAGACCTCAAAAAAGAACGGGAAGAAGGGAGAGGGGAAACCGTCGTCAGGGTCGGGGAAGAAAGGAGAGAAGAAGGGTGAGGGGACGGGAAAGACGGCCGACAAAAAACAGGCTAAGAAAACAGAAGGCAAGAAGGCAAAGAAAAAAGCAGACGGCTCGAACCCGAAAAACAAAGGGAAAAAGACCTCTCAGAAAGGAGGAGGCAAACCGGTCGCGAAGGGTGCCGAAGCCCCCGACAAATCGAAAGCAAAGGCCGGTACGAAGGGGGCGAGTGACGGAAAAAACGGGACTGGCGCGACCGGGAAGGGCCGGTCCGCCAAGGGGGGGCGCAACGCCTCCGGCCGCGTGGTGGAGGGGAAGGCGCAGGCAGCCAAGAAAGAGGCGTCCGGGAAGAAGACAGCCCCAAACGGCCAGAAGTCAGGGGGACAGGCTCAATCGAGCGGCAAAGAGCAGACAGTCGCTTCGTCGGCTCGCCGCCAGAGGGCGTCGGGAGGAGTGCAGGTAGGAACGGACGGGAAGCCCGCGTCGGGCAAAACGGCCACGGAGGCGCAGAAGGCCTCGCTGTCCGGTCCCTCCTCGTCTTCCGCACCGAACGAGCGGGTCTCGACCGCACGCTCATCGCCGGGCGAGTCAACGAAGTGGGCCACCTCGTCGGAGGGGAAAACCGCCGATAACCACGCCCAGAAGGGAACCGCAAAACCGAAAGCCAAGGGGGGACAGCCGAAGTCCAAGGCAAAGTCGGGTCACGCCGGCAGCCAGGGCAACAGCGAGTCCGGCCAGCAGTCCGGCGGCCAGGCAAAGCAGGATCAAAGCGGTCGCCAGGGCTCAGGTCAGAAGAAGGGCAAGGGCGGCGTGTTGAATCTCAAGTCGCTGCGGTCGTCGTCTCAGGGCGGACGCGGTAGCCTCGGACGATCTGCGTCGCCGAGCGATCTGTTCCCCGGGAGTGGAGCCGAACGAGGGGGGCAGGGATGGACGGCGTCCCTTTCCGACGTTGGGAAGGGAGCGTCCAGCAGCAAGGGGGGGCGGGCGGGCGCAAGCTCCGGGCCGCCGCGCACGCTCCCGACGGCCTGGTTGAAGACGGCCACCAACGGCCCCCTGAAGACCAAGCAGATGGGCAATGGCTGGAAGGCCATGGAAGTGGCCCTCGGCGAAGAGAAGGGCAAGGTGACCGTTCAGGCCCTCTCCGGCCAGGACGGAATGAACGTGTCGGTCCGGTTTAGTGAGGGGAGCCTGCGAGCCCGGGTGGCGGCCAATGCCCGGCAGCTCCAAGACACGATGCAGGCCCAGTACGGAAGTGATGTGGACCTTTCCTTCGCCGACGGGAACGCGGACGGATCGGAGGGACAGGCGTCGGATGGGTCCCTCCCTGAGCGCCGGTCGGCCCCTTCCTCTTCAGCGGAGTCGTCCGACGACGGAACCAGCAGCGGCATCGTGCACAGGCGGCACCCCAACGGAGAGAACGAATGGATTGGGTAGTTCGGCGCGCCCCACTCGACCACTTTCTCACGACATCATTCTAGTCATTTATGCTACAACCTCCATCCTCCCCGAATCCGTCCGGTGCCTCGCAGGCCGCAGGCGGCCCCCTTTCACAGGCTACGTCGGAGGGGGTCGGTAAGAACGGATTTCTGAAAATGCTCGTTACGCAGCTCAAAAATCAGAACCCGACGGACCCGATGAAGGGGCGTGACTTTGCCTCACAGCTTGCCCAGTTCAGCTCCGTGGAGCAACTGACGAGCATCTCCGATCAGATTAAGAGTCAAAAGGGAGCCAACCAGGCCCTGACCCAGAGTGTGAACAGCGGGGTCGCCACCGATCTGATCGGGAAGACTGTGGAGGCAAGCGGAAATCAATTTACGCAGAGTGGAGGGAAGGAAAAGACCCTCGGGATGGATCTAAGCAGCCCGGCCTCTGAGGCGACCGTCACCATCCGCGACTCAGGGGGCAACGCCATCCGGACTCGTTCGCTGGAAAACCTGGAGGCAGGGTCCACCGAGATCACGTGGGACGGGACGACGGATGCGGGCGCACAGGCCCCAGACGGAAACTACTCGTTTGACATTGAGGCAACCGGCCCGCAGGGCGATTCGGTCGACGCCACTCCTTATCTAAAGGGGACCGTCGATCGCGTCTCGTTCGGGGAGCAGGGAACGCGATTGCTGGTCGACGGCGCAGAGATCCCGATGGGCCGCATCCGGAGCGTTGCCACGCCCTGAGAACAGGGGGGAAGAGGAGGCCCGGCCGGGCCTCCCGGTCGGTGTTCTGAGTTGAAGGTCCCAATCGTCCCATGACAATCCACCAACGGAGCGGACGGGTTTCGCCCCATCCGGGGCAGTCCCCCGCGCAGACCGATCCTTCGTCGGACGGGCCGGCTCGGGACGCAGACGCAGCCGCCTTCGAGGACTACTTAGGGGAAGCTGGAAGCGAGGAAGGGGACATAACGCTCTCCGCCCACGCGAGGCAACGGATTGCACAACGCAACATCTCGCTTGACGCCGCCGAACGCCAGACCCTTTCCGATGCCATGGAAACCCTCGACGAGAAGGGAGCCCAGGACGCAGCGGTGCTTCGCGAGGACGCCGCCTTCGTGGTGAACGTACCGAACCGGACCGTCGTCACCGCCCTCGATCAGTCCGAGATGCAAGAGCGAGTCTTTACCCAAATCGACAGCGCCATGACGCTTTAATCCCTCATTTTCCTTCGAATCGAGAGTCAAATCCGGCGGGACCCACGTCCGGGACGCCCCCGACACGGGATGCCGGTGCGCAGCCGATCGATCGACGTTGCGCGCTTGTTTACTTTCATCAATCAACCCGGCGTACCATGAGTATTCAGTCCCTACGCACCGGCGTGTCTGGGCTCGATGCCAATCAGACACGCCTCGACGTCATCAGCAACAACATCTCTAACTCCAGCACGGTCGCCTTCAAGCGGGGCCGGGCGGCCTTCAGCGAGGTCCTCGGCCAAGAGGTGGCCGGTGCTTCCGGAGGGCCTGGCGGATCGAACCAGACCGGACGGGGAGCAGCCATCGATTCCATCGACAGAAACTTCGAGCAGGGCTCTCTCGACCAGACGGGCATCAAGACCGACCTGGCACTGAGTGGCGACGGCTTCTTTGTGACCAGCCCAAAGGAGGGAAGCAGCAGCCAGCAGCGCCAACTGACGCGGGCGGGGAACTTCACCTTTAGTCAAGACGGAGAGCTCGTGACGAAGAATGGCCTGAACGTACAGGGTTACGAGGTCGGTGAGTCCGGAAACCTCCAGACCGGAGAACTGAAGGACATTCAGTTCGACCCAAATGCCCAGTCCGAAGCGAAGTTTACCAGTGCGGCCGAGGTTGGAGGGAACCTCTCCGCAGACGCTGAGGATGGGAAGACGACCTCACTCTCGAGCGTCGTCTACGATCAACAGGGCACGTCCCACGACGTGGTTGTCGAGTACACGAAGAGTGGGACCGATAACCAGTGGAACTACGAATTGAAGACTTCAGGGAGTGACCCCCTCGACCTTCCGAATAAGTCGGTGGATGCGTACTACAACGACACGAACGGGGACGGGACCTTCGATTCGGGAACCGATTCCTACGTGAAGGACGGAAATGGAAATATCTTGACGACCGATAGCACCGGTAGTCCTCCGTCCGGGGCGCTCACGACCGGCGTAGACGAGGGGTTTTTGAACAGCGATGAGAAGATTGTAACGGACGACAACGGAGACATTGCGACGAATGGAGATGACTTGCCCGACGAGACCAGCGCGACGACAATCGACTCGCGGGAGGGGACGATTGAGTTTAACACGGATGGCTCCATCCAGGCGGTCGATGGAAACAGCGATCAGTCCGAGATTGACGTAAGCTGGAAGACGGATTTCGTGGCGGGGGGCGACAATCTATCTCTCGATCTGAGTGGCCTCACGCAGTACAGCGGCTCGACCACCACCAAGTTTCAGGGACAGAACGGAAACCCGGCGGGCGAGCTTTCGGACTTCGGCTTCACGCAGGAGGGTGGACTGCAGCTCAACTACACCAACGGCGAGCAGGAAACGATTTATCAGCTGGCCATCGGCAGCGTCAACAACCCGGACGGCCTGGAGCAACAGGGCAATAACGCCTTCACCACCACCAACGCCTCCGGGGACCTGCAGCTCGGGCGCGCTGGTCGGGATCTCCAAACCTCCGTGGAGGCCGGTAATCTAGAGTCCAGCAACGTGGAGCTGGCCGACGCCTTCGCCAGCTTGATCGAGGCGCAGCGCAGCTACCAGGCTTCCTCCCGCGTCGTGACGACCGCCGACCAGGTGCTGCAGGAGACGGTCCAGCTGAAGCGCTAACGGTCCTCACGTAGACCCCGGCGGCACAGCCTGACTGTGTCCCAGCGCGCGGCCCTGTGACCGCCGTGCCGTAGAAAGCGGGAATGGAGGAGTCCCCTGCCGCCGACCGCGTGTGCATGGAGCACCTTCCTGCCCGCAGTGTGTGGCCGCGCATCGGCCCAGCTAGGGCCCTGTCCGTCCCACGACGGGTGGGGCCCTTTCCATTGGGCCGGGGCGTCCACTCCCCGATTGCGTTCGTGCCCCTCGGGTTAAGAATCGCATGGTTGTGCCGATAATAACGGGCAGTTCGGACATCCGAATTCGCACTCGCTTGCTCTGTTTATTCGCTCGTCAACCCCCTGTTCTCATGAGTGAGACTGAGTCTCAGAAGGAAGACCTGCGCCAGTTCGTAAGCTTTATCATCGCTGGAGAGGAGTTCGGCGTGAACATCCTCACCGTGCAGGAAATCATCCGCCCGGTGGAGATCACGCGGGTTCCCCACGCCCCCGAGTTTGTTGAGGGGGTCATCAACCTGCGGGGCCGGATTCTTCCGGTTATCGACCTCCGAACCCGCTTCGGGTTTCCGGACCGCGAGCAGAACGACGACATGCGAATCGTCGTGGTCGAGATTGGCGCACAGACCATCGGGTTCATGACCGACTCCGTCCAAGAGGTCCTCCGGGTGGACGTCAACGCGATCGAGCCGGCTCCGGAGATCGCCGTCGGCATTGACGCCGGGTACTTGCGGGGCGTTGCGAAGCTCGACGAGCGGCTCCTCATCCTGTTGGAGTTGGAGAACATCTTGTCCGACGATGAAGCGCAGGAGCTCCAGGGCCTGGATCAGGAGCAGTCCAAGGCACCGGCGACTGCGCAAGGGGCCACGGCGTAGCCGACGTTAAACTCCTCCCGTCATAAGCACTGGTCTCGATGGAAAAGTCGGGCGCGTTGAAGGCATCGCTCTCTGAGCAGACCTTCGACCAGCTACGTTCCATTATCCAGGATCGAGCGGGCATTCAGTTTCCCGAGGAGAAGCGCTATCTACTCGAGAGCCGCGTCCGATCTCGTCTGGTTGCGTGCGGGGTTTCCTCCTTCGAGACGTACGTGCGCCACCTACAGAATGGGCACGATTCAGACGAGATGACGCATCTGCTCAACGCCGTGACCATCAACGAGACCTCGTTCTTCCGCCACTCCGCACAGTTTGAGTCGCTTCGCGACGAGCTTCTACCGGAGGTCGTTCGGGATCGCCAGAAGGCAGGGAGCAAGACCGTGCACCTGTGGAGTGCGGCCTGCTCGGCCGGGGATGAGGCGTACTCGCTGGCCATTCTCATCAAGGAGAATCTCCAGTCTCGCTTCCCGCACGTGGAGTTCCGGATCGTTGGGACCGACATCAACACTGAGGTCCTTGAGGAAGCCCGTGCCGGTGAGTACCGGAAGCGGGCCGTTCGGAATGTGCCTGCGAAGTACCTCCGGAAGTATTTCCGGAAGACCGGAGACACCTTCGTACTGCACTCGTCCATCCGCGAGATGGTAACCTTCGATACCCTCAACTTGAGCAGCGCCAGAGACATGAGGCGGATGCGGGACGTCGACATCATCATGTGTGCGAATGTACTGATCTACTTCGATCAGTCTCAGAAAAAGCGGGTGCTCGCGCTCCTTCACCGTGCGCTGCGCCCCGGAGGCTACTTGCTTGTGGGCGGGTCCGAGGCCCTCGGGGACGCGGCGTCGCAATTCGACTCCGTCCAGAGGGCGGGGGCACTTGCGTACCGGCGGCCCCGAAAGACTTCGCCTCGCTCTGCCAAGTGAGCGGCATCGATCGACCAGGCGACGCACGATCACCTTCGTTGTTCACACTCCCAAACCGCTTTCTAGACCATGAAATTTCTTATTGTCGACGACTCCCCAACGATGCTTCGCATCATCCGCAATGCCCTGAAGGAGATTGGGTACGATGAGGTCGAAGAGGCCGAAGACGGGCAAGAAGCGATGGGGATGCTGGAATCTGCGGATCCCGACTTCGTGATCACGGACTGGAATATGCCCAACATGAACGGAGTGGATCTGGCGAAAAATATCCGCAACCACCCCGAGTACGGGCAGGTCCCTATCCTGATGATTACGACACGTGGGATGAAGGAGGACGTGAAGACCGCCATGAAGGCGGACGTCGACAACTACATCGTGAAACCCTTTGAGCCGGAGGTGCTCGACGAGAAGGTCGAAGATTGCCTCGCGACTGCGTCCTGACGCGTCCCCGGTGCGGCCTATTCCTCAACGTCCAGCCTCTTCTCGACCTCTATTTCTTCTTATAAACGCCGATTGTCAAGCCCATGTCTACCGAGCCCCCTCAGTCGTCCCAGCAGCACGTTCAGGAGTTTCACGACAAACTGGAAGAGATCCGCGCCGTCTTTGTCCTTGGGCGCCGCTCCCTCCCGTTTCTGGAAGACACGATCCAGTTTGTGCAGGACATCACTGTGTTGCTGGAGGAGGTCGACGCGACAATCAAGAACCGATCGGGGCACATGGGAAAGGCCACCGATCAGCTCCGGAGTGTCTCGGAGGCAACGGAGGTGGCCACCGACGAAATCCTGGACTACACCAATCAGGTGCTAACGAGCCTCAGCGTGCTGGAGAAGGGAATGGAGGCCTCCCAGAAGCAATTTGAAGACGTCGCGGCCGCCGACCAACAGGTCCTCGACCTGCTCCAGAGTGAGCTCGGTGAAGAGCACGCCGAGCTCCTGGAGAAGGTCGAAGAGATCGAGTCTGTGAAGCAGAACCTCCGTGAGGATTGGAGCACGCGGGTTGAGGAGTCGCGGGAGGCGCTGTCGGACATTCGGAGCAAAATGAACCAGATCACGATGTCTCTGCAGGTCCAGGACATCACGGAGCAGCAGCTCAGCAGCGTCAACCACCTCATCGAGACCGTGCAGGACCGGATTGCCACGCTGATGGAGGGGTTGGGGTCGGGGGAGGTGGCCGAGAAGGACATTCCATCGGGCAAGCCGTCCAGCACGGCCACGTTCAACGCGAATGCCCGCTACGACCACTCGCCCGAGCGGCAGAGAACGGCCGACGAGACCGTGGAAAACATGGGCGATGGGGCAGCCTCCGGCCCACAGGCCGGCTCCGATCCGGCTGCGTCCCCGTCTGACATCAACGAGATGTTCGATGGCAATGGGGGCGCGTCGGAAACGGACGACGCCGACAATCAAGGTCAAGGAGGGGGCGAAATGGCCTCCCAGGAAGACATCGACGAACTTTTTCAGTAGGGGCTTCAATCGAAGCGCCAATTGACTTCCCCAAACCGCCCCTTGGCGCACAACAAACGTCCAGCGATCCCATGTCTGACCATCCCATTCACGACGACAGCATGCAGGATATCGTAGAAAGCTTCGTGGTGGAAGCCACGGAGATCTACGATGGACTTGAGGGCGAAATTCTCCAGCTCGAGCAGACGCCCGACGATAAAGAACTGGTGGATGAGATTTTCCGCGACGTCCACACGGTGAAGGGCACGGCAGGCTTCCTGAGCCTGGACCAACTGGGGACGCTTGCGCACCGCTTCGAAGAGGTGCTGGACAGCATGCGCGACGGGGAGGTGGACTTTGAGCCCGCCATGACCGACGTAATGCTGTGTGCCTTCGACCACATGAAGGTGCTCACGCAACAGGTGATCGACCGAGACCTCCAACAGCTTGAGATCGAATCCCTCATCGACGCACTGGAGGCGATCGAGGAGGGAACGTTCGAGGCCGGTGCGTTCTCGCTTCCGGACGCTGAGTCCAGCCCCGTGCCGGACGCTTCTGCCTCGGCCGACGGAGCCGAGACGGGCCCAGAGGCATCGAGCGAAGAGGACCTCCCTGACAACGACAATGAGCAAGGGGCGCCCGCCGCCGAAACCGATGACGCCCCTGCCTCTCCCTCAAGCGAAGAAGCCGAAGCACCGTCCGACGACGAGGCCGGTCGGGGAGATGGAAAGGACCCCTCCTCGTCTGCAACGACGACGAACGGCGGGGACGGCAGCTCAGGCGGCAAGGCGCCGGACACGATTCGGGTGGAGGTCACCCGCCTGAATCGCCTCATGGACCTGGTGGGCGAGCTGGTGCTCGGCCGCAATCGGCTCCTCCAACTGATCTCGAAGGCCGACACGGAGAATTTCTCAGCGGGAACGGACGATGCCGACGAAGAGGTGGACCGCCTCGAATCCCTCGTTGGGGAGCTGGAGGACGCAAGCGACAAAATTGACTTCACGACCGGCGAGTTGCAGAGCGCGATTATGCGCACCCGAATGGTACAGGTCGGACAGGTCTTCAATAAGTTTCCGCGGGTGGTGCGCGACCTCTCGAAGGAGTTCGACAAGCAGATCAATCTGGTCGTGGAGGGAGAAGATACCGAGCTTGACAAGTCCCTGGTGGAGGAGATCGATGATCCGTTGGTGCACCTGATCCGAAATGCAGTAGACCACGGCGTCGAACCCCCGGAAGAGCGGGAGGCCAAAGGAAAGGATCCGCAGGGAGAGATCCGCCTGTCGGCGTCCCACGCAGGCAATCACATTATCATCGAGGTTGAAGACGACGGGGCGGGACTCGACCCGGACGCGCTCCGCAAGAAGGCCGTCGATCGGGACGTTCTGACGGAAACGGAGGCCGAGGACCTGACCGACAAAGAAGCCTACCGCCTCATCTTCCGGCCGGGCTTTACCACCACGGAGGAGACGAGCAAGGTCTCGGGGCGGGGGGTAGGGATGGACGTCGTGAAAACCAATCTGTCGGAGCTGAACGGCACGATCGACATCGACTCCACGCCGGGGGAGGGCACTCGCTTCCAACTCAAGCTCCCGCTGACCCTTGCCATTCTGCAGAGCATGCTGGTGCGGAGCGGCGTGGAGACGTTCGCGATTCCCCTCTACGCCGTCTCTGAGGTGGTACGTCTCAGTGGAGACATGCTCGAGTCCGTTCAGGGCGGCGAGGTGCTACATCACCGTGATCGTGTGGTCCCGATTATCCGGCTCGATGATGCTTTCGACGTGCAGCTCTCAGGAGCCGGCGGGGAACGAGCGGACCGTACCCACAGCAGCGAGGGCGAGTACGCCGTCCTCGTCAACGTGGCGCACCGTCGCGTGGGCCTCATCGTAGACGAGCCGATCGCCCAAGAAGAGGTCGTCATCAAGTCACTGGGCGATTACCTGAAGGGGGTGCCCGGTGTTGCCGGGTCTACCATTCTGGGCGACGGCCAGGTCATCATGGTTCTCGACGTCGGGGAGCTCATTCAGGTTGAGGATCCGAGCACCACATTCAGCGGCGAGAACGGAACCAACGCGGAAGAAGTCGGCGACGCGTCGCTGGCCGCAACGGCATAAAGGTGTCCGATTCCACGATCATAGCCTCCCCACTTTTTATCTTTTCCTTATGACTCGCGTGCTCGTCGTTGACGACTCCTCGTTCATGCGCCAGACCCTGTCGCGGATGCTCGACCAGGCGTCCGGTATCACGGTCGCGGATACGGCCGTTGACGGGGAGCGAGGCGTCGAGAAGGCGTGCGAGTTGGAGCCGGACGTGGTGACGATGGACGTGGAAATGCCGAAGATGGACGGCATTACCGCCGTTCGCCACATCATGGATCGGGCGCCCTGCCCGGTTCTCATGATCAGTTCGGCGACGAAGGAGGGGGCCGAAACGACGATCGAGGCCATGGAGGCGGGGGCCGCGGACGTTCTGCCGAAAGGGACGGCCAACTCAACGCTGCAAATCCGAGAGGTGAAAAAAGAGCTCGTCGAGAAGGTGCGAGCACTGTCCCAGTCTCAGTCCCGACTCTTCGATGGAGACCTGGGGGCTGGAGGGGACGGGTCAAGTGCTGGGTCTTCAGGCGCCCCCGACCGGTCGGCGACGCCCGAGCGGGCACGAGATGTGCCCATCCACCCAGACTCGTCGCTCGATCTCCTTGCCATCGGGGTGTCCACCGGGGGCCCCATCGCCCTGCAGAGCGTTCTTCCAGTTCTCCCCGCCGATTTTCCCATTCCCGTGGCCGTGAGTCAGCATATGCCTCCTCAATTCACCCAGTCCCTGGCGGATCGCCTGAACGATCGAAGCGCACTTGAGGTGCGGGAGGCCGAAGACGGGATGACCATGGAGCCGGGACGTGCCATCGTGGCGGCCGGCGGGTACCACCTCACCTTTGACCAGTCCGGAGCGCGCCGCGTCGTGCGCACCCCCGAGCAGCCGACGGACTCCTCGCACACCCCATCCGTAAACACGATGTTCCACTCTGCGTCCGACGCGTTCGGGGGCGTGCTAGCCGTAATCATGACGGGAATGGGGACAGACGGGCTGGAGGGCACGCGTCGGATTAAGGAGCGTGGGGGAACGGTCTTCGTCCAGGACGAGGCGTCCAGCGTCGTGTACGGGATGCCCAAAGTCGTGGTCGAGGAGGGGCTCGCCGACGCTGTGCTTCCCCTCGAAGAACTGGCCAACGCGATCGGCAAAGCAGTAGGAGCCCCAATTCCCTCGTAGTTTTCGGACAGACCCTGACCGACGCTGCCCTCTGTTGCTCTTTCCGTCGCGGGACCTCTCGATCAGAAGCCCCGAGTCGAGTCCGATCGCGTCCTCCGAGCTGCCACACCCCGAGTGAGCATCCATGCTTCGAATACCCCCCGGACCCCCACCAAGGGAAACGGCTATCTTGAGAAAGGTGCTGGCGGGAGTGTGCCTTCTTCTCCTGTCCGGGAGCACCGCGGCAATCGCGCAGGGGCAGACCACATCCAAGGCGTACGTCAGCCGGATTGTGCAGCAAGCCCGTCCCCAGGCGCCGGCGGCGAGGACGCGGGACCGACTGCGGTACTACGAATCGTACATCCAGTACTTTGCGGGGCTGTCCTACGCGCGCTCGGGCATGACGGTAGACGCCGACTTTGTTCGGGCCCTCATCGCGGCCGAGTCCAATGCCCGCCCCAGCGCCGTGTCTGAGGACAACGCGATTGGGCTCATGCAAATTCGCCTACAGACAGGACGCCGGGCGGCCCGACAGCTCTACGACTCCGGCTACAACTTCCGGCACGTCGACCGCAAACGCCTCCGATCGCTTCGAACGCAGGATTTGAAGAACCCGGCGGTCAACATTTTGGTCGGTTGCTATCTGCTCGACCAGTACAACGCCGCCTTTGGAGACCACCTAGCCCGCACGGTTGGGGCGTGGAACGCTGGGCCGGAGCAGGTCCGAAAATACGAAGGCACCCCGCCGTTTCCGGAGACCCTGGCCCTCATCGACCGGGTCAACTCGTTCTATCTGTATTTTCGCCGTCGCTGACCGGGTCGCGGGCGCGGCGACGCCGGCTTTGACGAGGCCCGCAGGGCCGCCGGCCGCTTAAAGTGCCTTGACACCCGTCGATAACAACAGAGGGTCGGGGTGTCTTCGGCTCGAAAGCAACCTCCTCTCTTCCTTTCCCCACGCTCTATTACACCACAGTGCAAACCTTTACCAAGAGTCTCACGACGAGAGTTGTCTCTGTTCTTTCGCTGATGGTTCTCCTTCTGATTGGCAGCATGGCGGCGGTCTACGTTCAGGTGCAAGGCCAAGAAGTGGACGGAAAAGTGATCAATGAGACCGGCAAGCTCCGGATGTTGAGCCAGCGCGTCGCCAAGTCCGCCTCTATGTTGGCCCAGGAGGATGCCTCTGCGGAGGAACGATCCGAGGCCCGAGAGAACTTGAAGCAAGCTTCCCAGCAGTTTGGCGAGGGGCTTCAGGCCGTCTACAAGGGAGACTCGAGCCGCTCGATCCCACCGGCCCCGCCCTCGGTATCAGGGCAGCTCGCGGTTGTCGACTCGCTTTGGAACCGGACTCGCTCAGATGTTGACAAGGTGCTGGAGGCCGAGCCGGGAAGCGAAGCCTTCGAGAAGAGCCTCGCCGGAATCCAGGCGCGGGATCTCGACTTGCTCCGGCAAGCGGACCGTGCAGCCGGTCTCTTTGAAGAGGAGGCACAGGAGAAAGTTGCCACTCTCTACTGGATCCTCTCGGCTCTGCTAGGTGTGGGGCTCGTTTTCTTTGCAGGAATCGTCGTGTTTCTCCGACGCCTTTGGATCAAGCCCATTCAACGGCTCGACGAAGCGGCGCGGCGCGTGACGAGTGGAGATCGGGAGGCCCGTGTTGAGATTAAGACCGGCGATGAGTTGGGCCAGCTGGGCGATTCGTTCAACAAGATGATCGACGAGATCCAAGAGGCCCTGCGCACGGCCGAGAAGAAGGAGCGAGAAGCACAGGAGGCACAGCAGGAGGCCGAGGAGGCGACCCGCGAGTCCGAGCGGATACGAGAGCGCCTGGAGGAGAGCGTCGAGACGGCCCTCGACTCCATGAACCGCTTCGCCGACGGGGACCTGACCGTCCGGCTTCCGGCCGACCGGGACGGGGCCATCGGCCGCCTCTTCGCCGGCTTCAACCGCGCGGTCGAAAACCTCCGCGGGATTGTCGGCCGGGTGCGGGAGACGGCGACCGCCACCGCCTCTTCTGCCGACCAGATCAGCGCCTCTTCCGACCAGATGGCCGCCTCCG
>CAYULG010000011.1:0-29086 GCA_964445365.1 uncultured Salinivenus sp.
GTCCGCGGCCTCCGCGCCGTGGTACAACTCTACGATCCGGTGGGCAAGCTGGGCCTTCGCCTCTCGGGGATTCGCCTCAGCAAACTCTTTGACCTTCGGAAGCGCCGACGTAGGGACATCCGTTACGAGCTCCGTGTAGCGGTAGATGAGGTCGTCCGGCACCGACATCGCTTTGCCGTACATATCCTCCGGCGCATCCGTAATGCCGATGGCGTTGTCGAGCGACTTCGACATCTTCTCCGTGCCGTCGGTTCCTTCCAGGAGAGGCATCATCATGCACACCTGCGGATCCTGGCCGCGGGCCTCCTGCAGCCGTCGAGCGAGGAGGAGGTTGAAGCGCTGGTCGGTCCCCCCGAGCTCGACGTCGGCCTCAATGTGGACCGAGTCCTGGGCCTGCGCCAGCGGATACAAGAACTCATGCAGGCTGATGGGCTTCCCGGCGTCGTAGCGGTTTTTGAAGTCTTCCCGCTCCAACATTTGCGCCACGGTCTGCTGCGCGGCCAGCTCCACGACGTCACTAAACGACATCTCGTCGAGCCACTCGGAGTTGTAGAGAATCTCGGTCTTCTCCGGATCCAGGATGCGAGTGGCTTGGTCGTAATAAGTCTGGCCGTGCTCACGGGTCTCTTCGAGGGTAAGCTGCGGGCGCGTCTTCGACTGGCCCGACGGATCCCCGATCATCCCGGTGAAGTCCCCCACGATGAGAATGGCCCGATGACCCAGGTCCTGGAACTGACGGAGCTTGCGAAGCACAACCGTATGGCCGAGGTGGAGGTCCGGACGGCTGGGATCGCACCCGAGCTTCGCGATCAGGGGCGTTCCCGTCTCGCGGGAGCGCTCCACTTTTTCGGCAAGGTCTTTCTCAGGTACCAATTCCTCCACCCCGCGGCGAAGGACATCCATCTGCTCATTGACCGGTGGAAAAGCCATATCCGTCTCAATCGTCGACATGTGTTCGTCTCAGTTTGTCGAACTCCACTGTGGAGACAAAAGATGTCAGTTCCTGGCTCCCCGGTGGGGGGCGCCCAAATCCAGGACTCGTCAACTGACATCACAGGTTATACTCCCGCTTCGTCTGCTGCATGCGACGCTCCTGCTCCCGCTCCTTGATCGCCTGCCGCTTATCGTGCTTCTTCCGCCCCTTGGCGAGCCCAATCTTGAGTTTCGCCCAGCCGTCACGGAAGTATAGCTCAAGTGGCACGATCGTGTACCCCTTCCTCTCCGTCTTTTCCCCCCATTTCCGGATCTCTCGCTGGTGAAGCAACAGCTTGCGATCGCGGCGCGGCTCGTGCCCGAACGGCCCGGCCTCCTCGTACGGCTTGACGTACATCCCGTGAACCTTCATCTCCCCGTACCGGTCGACCTGACAATACGTCCCATCAAGGCTCACCTTCCCCTGTCGTACCGACTTCACCTCAGAGCCCTCCAGCACTAGCCCGGCCTCCAGGGTTTCCTCGATATCGTATTCGAACTGAGCCTTCTTATTCCGCTCAACCACCTCAACGCCCTCAGCCATGGCAGACAATCATTTATTCATTGACTCATTTTCCCATTTACTCATTCTCATACACCAATGAGAAAATGGACAAATGATCTATTGTCCCGCTTCCTCTTCTTCCTCCTCATCATCGAGATAGACGAACGGCAGATCCGGCACGTCCTCCGTCACGTCGTAGTAAAAGAGATATTTCCGGAACTCCGTGAGGCTGGCTATTGCGAGCTTATCGAGACCTGTGCGCAAGTCCTCGCGGTAGAATGCGTTGAGGGCCGCGCTGGTCTCTTGTGCCTGGACCCAAACGTCACGATTGTCCTCGGCCGCCTGGGCCGAATCGATCAGCGACTGGATCGTCTCATCGGTGGCTTGGTCGCGTTTTGTCACAAAAAGCCCCCACACCATCGGGTAATTGACCAGCTCATACCATTCCTGGCCGATATCCATCGTAAAGGGCTCGGGCTGCAAGGACGGCACACTGGGTCCCACCATCAGGGCTGCGTCCTCGTCCGTGTCGAGGAGTTCGGATGGGGTTCGATCCTCGTAGGGGACGAACGTAGGATCGACGCTGTAATGCTCGTGCAGGACGATCCGAGTGACTAAGCGCTCCTCGGCCACGCGACGGTCGTAGGCAATGGTCTCCGGAAAGTCGTGCAGCCCCCCGCCCCACACCAACCGGGCGTACGGGTAGTCCCAAGACACAAGGCCCACACTCGGGATCACGTCAATGGCGTCGCTGGCCTGCAACGCCAGCATCGTAGGCAGAAGCGCCACGTCGACCTCGTCCTGGACGAGGCGCGCCGCACACTCCTCCGGCCGATACCGCTTGATGCGGAAGGGATTTTCCACCGCCCCGGATGTGAACCCGGAAACGAGAAACTCGGCCGGCGGGTAATTCCAAATTGCGAGATCCATGCCGGAAAGAACTGGTCAGGAAGGAAGTACCGTACGGGCGCCCGAGCTAGAGGCCCAGGCGACCGCGATGAGGACTACTCGTTCCGCATTCGCTCCTTCACGCGGGCATTCTTGCCGACGCGGTCGCGGAGGAACGAAAGATTGGACCGGCGTACCTTCCCGCGACGCACCACTTCAACCTTGGCGATGCGGGGCGAGTGGAGCGGGAAAATCCGTTCCACTCCGACACTTTCGGAAACTTTACGGACGGTGAACGTCTCGTTGGATCCCGAGCCTCTGCGATTCAAACAGGTGCCCTCGAACTGCTGGATGCGTTCCTTTTCGCCTTCCACCACGCGAATATGGACGTTGATGGTATCCCCAACACTAAAGTCGGGGACCTCATCGCGGAATTGCGTGGCCTCGACGACACTCATCAGATCAGTAGGCATAGCAGAATGTCAATTGGTCAATGAATGGAATTCGAACAAGCAAAACAGATCTAAAATGCCGCAGGGACGAGCTAGGACGACTCCGGGAGCAAATCGGGTCGGCGTTCTCGGGTTTTCTCAAGGCGCTTCTCGTCTCGCCACTGCTCCACGCGCTGGTGATCGCCGGACCGAAGGACGTCGGGCACCGAGCGACCCCGGTATTCGGCGGGTCGGGTGTACACGGGCGCATCAAGAAGACCGTCCTGGAAGGAGTCTGTGAGGGCTGAGGAGGCATCTCCGAGCACGCCGGGGAGCAAACGAACGATGGCGTCAATGAGAATGAGCGCGGGCAATTCGCCGCCACTGAGCACGAAGTCGCCGATCGAAAACTCACGCGTGACCAGTACGTCTCGCACGCGCTGATCAATTCCTTTGTAGTGCCCCGCAATCAGAATCAGGTGCGCTTTCATCGAAAGCCCGTTCACCGTGGGCTGTTCTAAGCGCTCCCCGTCCGGCGTCAGAAAAATAACGTCGTCGGCCTCGCCCTCCGCCTCCTCGATGCCCTCTACCGCCCGAAAGAGCGGCTCCGGCTTTAGCACCATGCCGGCCCCGCCCCCAAACGGATAATCGTCAATCTGCTTGTGCTTGCCCGTGGCGTACTCGCGGAGGTCGTGCACGCAGATGGTCACGGCCTCGGCGTCTTGGGCCCGTTGTACGATGCTGTGCTGAAGCGGCTCCTCAACCAGGTTAGGAAGGGCTGTGACGAGATCAATGCGCATGGCGTGTCTCCACGTTCTGTAATGACCCGGTGATGACCCTACTCGAGCAGACCGTCGAGCAGACGAACAACCAACTGCCCGCCCGCAATGTCAACGTCGATGATGAAGTCTTCTATTGCTGGAATCATCGCTTCCTCGTGGCCGGGTCGCTGAACGACAAACACGTCCTGCGCCGGCATCTCCATGTAGTTGGCAACGGTCCCGAGTTCCTCTCCGGTCTCGGTGACAACCGTCAACCCCACGAGGTCATGGATGAAGACCTCGTCTTCGGCCAGCTCCAGGTCATCCTCGTGCGCAAAAACTCGAAGCTTGGCAATCGTCTCGGCGTCGCTGCGCGTCTCGACGTCGGCCAGACCCAGGATTACGGTTGTGCCCCGTTTGGTCTCGTGGTACCGCACCGACGAAATCCTATGCGCGGAGACCTGGCGAGGCGTTTGTCCAATGTATACGGTGTCGAGCTCTTCGAAGCGAGCTGGATCATCCGTATGCTCGGGATTCACCTTGAGCTCCCCGTCCATCCCGTGGGCCCGAAACACGAACCCAATCTGCACCATCGCCGTCGCGGGCACGTCCGCAAAGTCGGTCGTAGACGCCGGGTCGGAGGAGGAATCAGCAGTGGACGACATCGCAGGAGGGCTCGTACGCAATCGTATTACTCGTCTTCGTCCGGCTCCTCATCGGCCTCGTCCGTCTCGTCGGTTTTCGTCTCGTCGGATGCGTCGGCCTCGACCTCCTCGTCCGCTTCTGCCTCACCATCAGCGTCGGCCTCCGGCTCGTCCGACTCGTCGGCAACCGTTTCGGACTCCTCACCGGTCTCGCCAGAAGCTTCTTCCTGAACCACCGACAGCGGCGTCGCCTGGGCACGGAGTTGGGCTTCCTCGTCGAGGTCTTCAGCTCGTTCGCGCTCCTTCTCGAGGGCGTCCGCGCCCCGGGGTTGAACGGCCATCTTAAGGTCGTCGCCCTCTTCGGCCATTCGCTGGCGAAACTCCTCGACCTTCTCTTCAATCTTGTCGGCCGATTCGCCCTTCTGTTTCAGGTGATTCTGTAGGAGCAGCCCGCGGCGATAAAGGATGGAGCGCACCGTATCACTCGGCTGAGCTCCGTTATCGAGCCAGTAGAGGGCGCGCTCCTCGTCGAGCCGCACCTCTGCGGGCTCCCGAAGCGGAAAGTACCGCCCCAGGTCCTCAATGTAGCGCCCGTCGCGCGCCTTGCGCTCGTCGGCAGCAACAATGGAATAGACCGGAATTTTTGTGCGCCCGATTCGGCGCAGTCGAAGTTTGACTGACACGTCGTTTTGTCCTTGGGTTTTCAGTAAAACAAGTGATGAGCAAGTCGAAAAACGTCCGGCCCGCGTCATCCGGGCCGAGTTCCCCCTAGCAATGAAAGGGCCGCACTACCGGGGACTCGGGCTTGGCCCGCCTCCGCCGCCCGTAAGTTTTTTCATGAGACTCGACATGCTGACGTCCCGCCCCTGACTCGTTAGCTTCTGCATCGTCTTCATCATATCCTTCATCTCGTTAAACTGCTCGACCAACTGGTTCACGTCCCGAACTTCGGTCCCGCTCCCCCGCGCAATGCGTCGGCGCCGGAGCCCATTTAGAATCTCGGGGTCGGATCGTTCCTCCGGGGTCATCGATTGGATGATGGCTTCAATATGGGTGAAGGCCTCATCGTCGATGTCCAAGTCCGAAATTTTATTACCGACTCCAGGGATCATGCCCATGAGTTCCTTGATCGAGCCCATGCTCTGGATCCGCTGCAGCTGATCGTAGAAATCCTGCAGGTCGAATTCGTCGGACTGAATCTTCTGTTGCAGGCGCTCAGCTTCCTTCTCGTCGTACTCCTCTTGGGCTCGCTCGACAAACGAGACCACGTCCCCCATCCCCAGGATGCGCTGGGCCATGCGGTCCGGGTAGAACGGCGTCAAGGCATCGAGCTTCTCCCCCGTTGAGGCAAATTTGATCGGCTTCTCCACGACGGTTCGGATCGACAGGGCAGCTCCTCCGCGCGTGTCCCCGTCGAGCTTGGTGAGGACGACCCCGTCATAGTCGAGCCGCTCGTTGAACTCCTTCGCGGTGTTGACGGCATCCTGTCCGGTCATGCTGTCAACGACAAACAGGGTCTCGTTAGGGTCCACAGTTGTCTTGATGTCAGCGACCTCCTGCATCATCTGCTCGTCGATGTGCATGCGGCCGGCGGTGTCGATGATGACGACATCCCGCGCCGTTTTTCGGGCTTCCTCCACCGCCTCGGCGGCCACGCGGACGGCGTCCTCGACGATTTCTCCCTCCTCTTCGATCGAGTATACGGGCGCCCCGACTTCGCCGGCAAGCTTCTTTAGCTGATCCACCGCGGCGGGCCGATACACGTCCGACGCCGCCAGCATGGGGGCGTGGCCCTGTTTCTTGAGATGCTTGGCCAGCTTCACGGAGAACGTGGTCTTGCCAGACCCCTGCAGCCCCGCCACGAGAATGACAGTGGGGGGCGTCTCCGCCGTTTCAATCTCCGCAAGCTCCCCGCCGAGCACCCGTGCCA
This sequence comes from uncultured Salinivenus sp., assembly GCA_964445365.1. Classification (GTDB taxonomy): domain Bacteria; phylum Bacteroidota; class Rhodothermia; order Rhodothermales; family Salinibacteraceae; genus Salinibacter. The sequence goes on from CAYULG010000011.1 coordinate 6,132, forward strand.
ACTCGTCGTATACGATCTTCGTGAGCTGCTCGCCGGGCGTGACCGAGTTGAGTACATCTTCTCCGGTAGCCTCCTCCTTCACGTTGTCCGTAAATTCCTTGGCTACCTGGTAGTTGACATCCGCATTCAGAAGCGCACGACGGATCTCTCGCATCGTCTCGGCCACGTTGACCTCGTTGATGCTCCCCTGACCCGTCACCGACTGCAGGGCGCCTTCCAATTTTTCGGACAGGTTCTCAAACATACCGATGAGTTCGTGCGTCTCTTGTAAATTCTAAGGGTAGCGGAGGACCGAACAAAAAACGTAAGCGGCTCGCTGCGCCTCGTCTTGTTCCTCGGGGCCCTCAGTCTCTTCCCGCTCGCGCAACAAATCTATGGTCTCGACCGCGTGCCGGAGGTGAGGGATCACGATGGACCCGCCTACAACCAGCGCGGTTTCGTTGCGTCGTCGAGTTCATCGTCGCTCACACTCAATTCCACGCCCTGCCGGAGGTGATAGTCGACGCCATCGTTGCACCGAAGCACCATTGACTACGAGCCCGATCAATTCCTTCGTAGACCGGTCGAGCGCCCCTTCACGGTAGGCCGCCTCGTCGAGATCGAAGAACCGCTGAATCCCTAGATGGTCTTTCTCATCGAGGATTTGTTGGCTCATTCGGGTCCTATACGTATTGAAGGCCGCTAAACGATCCGTTTCTTCGGAGGTGTTCATCTATAATTCGCTGGTTGTTGCGGGCAGACTGAACGGCTGGAATTTGTAACAATTCTTCGGGTGGGGCCGTGAGTAAAATCCAGGCAGGGCTCGGCTGCGCCCACGATCCTTCCCTCCCTGGAGGAGGCTCGATCGAGGGGCCGCAATGAACGTTCTCATAGACGAATAGGATCGTTTCGGTTCGGTGTATCGTTGAGGCTACGCTCTTTACGCTCAATCTACCACTCGAGCTTCCGAATGCCCTCGCCGACGACTTCCACGTCCAAAGACGAGTGGCGTGCACAGTTTCGTGCCTACCGGCGGGAATTGTCACTGTCGGCCTACGTGGCCCGCAGCGCCCTTCTCTGCAGCCGTGTGCTCGGGCTCTGGGCGGTGGCCGAATCGACCGTGGTGCACACATACTGGCCCCAGGCGTCGGAGGGCGAGGTGGACACCCGGCTGCTCGTCGGGGGCCTTCGGAGTCAGGGCATGGAGGTGATCCTGCCGGTGGTAACCAGCTACGACCCGGCCGCCCCCGAAATGGAGCATCGGCGGTACGCCGGGCCGGACAGACTGGAAGCAAATCGCTGGGGCATTCCCGAGCCGGTAGACTCTGAACGCGTGCCGCCAAGCGCTCTCGACGCCGTGATTGTACCGGCGCTAGGCGCCGGCCGTAACGGGCACCGCATTGGCCATGGATCGGGCTATTATGACGCGTTCTTGAACGAGGTCGACGTGCCGCGCATTATCCTAGTGTACGAACAGTGCTTAATCCCGGCGGTCCCGGCGGACTCCCATGACGTGCCGGGCACACACGTCGTCACGGAGCGCCGGGTTCTCCATCTTACCGGGAATTCCGAGTGACCACCTCTCTTTGTTCTCTGTCCCAACCCTAATTGGGCTTATGGCTGATCGTGAACGCACTCGCCCCCGCTCGACTTCAGAGACTTCCTCTGCGTCTTCCTCTAAGCGCGAGGCCTTCCAGGTCGGAGAGACCACGCTGGACCTCGACGATATCTCGGACGAAGACCTCAAGTCTCTGTACTTCGAGGATGAGGGGGAGGAAGAATCGTCCTTCCTGAATCTTCAGACAATGTCGGGCCTTAGCCTCATCCTGGCCGGTGTCGTCTACCTACTGAGCGAGATTGGGGTGTGGGCAGAACCCCTGGCACTCGGGCTTGGGGCAGCTCTCCCCTGGCTCGTTGGCGTGCTCGTTATCCTGCTCGGCTTCGGGATACTTAGCTGGCGCTCCTCCAACGACGAGAACAACGAGAATAGGAAAAGGAAAGCCGTGGACGCCGAAACCGGAGAGCCCAGGGTCGTGGAGGAGCCGAAAAAGGCAAAGAAAAGCCGTCTCGAACGATCTCGTTCGAATAAGAAGCTTATGGGCGTCTGCGGCGGCCTCGCCGAATACCTGAATCTCGACGCGACGCTCGTCCGAATCGCCTTCGTAATCGGAACCATCGCCACCTCTGGCCCCCCCTTCATTATTGCCTATTTCGGGCTCGCGTTCGCGATGCCAAAGGAAGATCCGCTCTCTCCTGAGGAGAAGCTCTCCATTATCCGGGACGAGACGAACGAGTCCTGATTTTCCCGCTGCCGCTGCCAAACGGATGCTATCAGATCAATTCCCCCTGTTCTCTGATCCGCAATAGAAGAAGTGCGAGCGGGGCAGTTGCTTTCATTCTCCCTCCCCACGTCCCGCTTCACGCATCCACAGGGTCCGGTGTCACCCCGGCTAGGGCCTCGTGCAAATCGTCCGGGCGGAGGTGGCGGCGAACAGTCTCGTTGACCTCCGAAAGCGATACGGCCTCGATTTCTTCCGGGAAGCGGTCCAGGTACGCCACGTCGAATCCCCGCTCGGCGTTTGTGAGGATGGACTGCGCCAGGCGCTCGGTATTAGCGAGACCCACGGTGTAAGAGCCCGTTATTGTCGTCTTCTTGTCGGCCAATTCCTCCTCGGTGGGCCCCTCTTCAACGAATTCGCGGATGACGTCCCTGGTGGCAGTGATGCCCTCCTCAAGTGCGTCAGGGCTGAGGGTGACGTTGGTTTGCCAGTATCCCCCGTACCGGGCCGTGACGCCCACGAGACGCGACCCGATGTGGTAGGTCAACCCCTTCTCGTCGCGAACGTCGTTCATGAGCCGGGCCGCAAAGTTCCCGCCGAGGATGTAATTCCCTACGTAGAGGGCCAGGTAGTCCTCATCGTCGCGGCGGAGGGAAAGGGCGTGACCCATCCGCACGTCCACGTTCGACTTGTCGGGCAACGGCACGACGCTGCGCCCGACCTCCGTCTCGGGCGTGGGCTCGGTCTCGTGACAGGGCTCAACGTCGTGCGGGGACCACCCCTCGAAAGCGTCGGCAACCACGGACTCGACCATGTCGTGCTCCAGATCCCCAACGACGGCCAGGGTCCATTCCGAGGCCCCGACGTGCCGAGCGTGGTAGGCCCGCACGTCGTCGAGCGAAAACTGCTGGAGCTGGTGGAGGGCCTCCTCCGGGGCCTCGCTGTAGTTGGGATGGGCGGGGGCAAACAATCGTTGGGTGAGCGCCGCCGACGCTTGCGCCCCGGTCTTTTCCATGCGGCGCTGCACCTCCGCAACCGCCTGGGCCCGGGCCTTTTCGAACTCCGTCTCGTTGAAGGCGGGCACCCGGAGCATCTCCGCCAGCACGTCCATCACACGGGGCAGATCATCCACGAGCGCCCGCCCCGACACGTCCACGTACAGACCGTCACTCGACAGATTGAGCTTGGCGCCACATTCTTCTAAAACCTGTGCGAGCGCGAACCGATCTCGGTGTTCGGTGCCTTTGTCCAGCAGCGAAACCGTCAGTTCCTGCAGGAGGTCGTCCCCGGAGGCAAGGTCCGGGTACGTCAGAAAGGATCCCCGCCAGGAGACCACATCTTTCACGGAAGTCGGAAGCGTAAGCAATCGCGCCGGCCCGGCCGTACGGTCGCGGATGCGAGGCGCCAGATGGGGGCGGGTGGGGGCGTCTGCGGAATCGAAGGATGCGGAAGTGTCCATGCGAGGTCGGATTGCGGAGAAGCAGTGACGAAAGCCGGGAATCAGGAGGTCGGGACGTACCAGCCAACTGTGCTCGCCTCGGTCGCAAGATAGGTCTGGGCCACGCGCTGGACGTCGTCCACCGTGACCTGTTCGAGGCGGTCGAGGTACTCGGAGTAGAGCGTCCACTTGCCGGCAGCGATGGCCTCATTGAGCTGGGCGGCCACCTTCATCGGCCCGTCGCGGTCAAATGCAATCTTCGCCCGCAACTGACTTCGAGCCCGATCGAGCTCCTCCTGCGTGACGCCCTCCTCCTGGATCCTACGGATTTCCTCCTCGATTGCGCCCTCCACCACCTCGTGGTCGACATCGGGGGCGAGGTAGCCGAACACGGCGAATAGCCCGGGATCCCGCAGTCGGAAGTTCATGCCAAACACGTCGCTCGTGAGCCCTCGATCCGTGCATCGACGAAAAAGGCGGCTCCCCTTTCCGGAGGCAAGGATGCGCGCCAGTACGTCGAGAACATCAGAGTCCGGTTCCACGGCCGGTGGAGACTTATACGCCAGGAGAACGGCGCCCAGTTGGCCGTCTTGCTTTACCGTCACGCGGCGCTGGCCGGTCTGCTCCGGCTCCTGGGTCGTCACCTGTGGAATGTCATGGGGGGCCGCGTCGTGCCGACCAAAGTGGTCGGCCACCTGTGCCAGGGCGTCGCCCCGATCAAAGTGGCCGACGATGGAGACGGTGGCGTTGTTGGGCCAGTAGTACGTGTCGTAGAACTGTCGAAGCCCGTCGACGGTGATGCTCTCAATGTCGCTTTCCCAACCAATCGTCGGGTGGTGGTACGGATGCGCCACAAACGCCGTCGCCCACACTTCGTCGAAGAGACGCGAGACGGGTTTATTCTGTTTGCGGTCTCGCTCGTTAAGAATAACCGTCCGCTCCGACTCCACGTCTTGTGGATCGAGAAGCGCCCCCCGCATGCGATCGGCCTCAATGTCGAGGGCAAGCGGAAGATGCTCCGTGGGGAGCATTTCGTAGTAGTTCGTGCGGTCTACCCAGGTCGATGCATTGATCTGCGCCCCCACGCTTTGAAGCGTCTCGACGATTGAGGTGCCGGTGCGCTTGTGGTACCGCTCAGTCCCCTTGAACATCAGGTGCTCCAGCATGTGGGTGGCGCCGGTGTGCCCCGTGCGCTCGTTGCGGCTGCCTACGTGGTAGGTGACCATAGAGGTCGAAACCGGGGCCCCATCCTGCGGGAGGAGCAGCACACGGAGGCCATTGTTGGTAAGCCGGTAGCACTCGATGCTGTCGGAGGCCTCCTGAAACTCAAAGGCAGCGGGAACGTCGGTAGGAGGTGCAGCGGTTGGTGTCTGGCCCATAGAGAAAACGCTTTCCTGATGGTATTTGGAGAGTTCTATTCCCTGTTGTGTAGTTCGTACTGGGAGTGCTATATTTACTGTTGTCGAACCTGAAATACCCAGTACGAAACACGAAGTAGTCAGTGCGCCTCCAGCCAATTCTCGCCGGCGTCAATGTCGACCACAACCGGCACATCCTCCAGCGGAAGCGCGTCTCGCATCTCTTCATCGACGAGGGTCCGCACCTCGTCCAGCTCGTCGGGCGGAAGTTCAAACACCAGTTCGTCGTGCACCTGCAACAGCATCTCCGCCGCCCATCCCTCATCCGCCAGGCGCTCGCGAATCTGATTCATGGCAATCTTGATCATGTCTGCCTGTGTGCCCTGAATGGGCATATTCACGGCCACCCGCTCGGCGGCACTCCGCTGATTGCTATTGGAGACATCAATGTTGGGTAAGTAGCGACGGCGACCGAGGAGCGTTTGGGCGTAGCCGTTCTCACGGGCGTCCTCGACCAATTCGTTCAAAAGCTGCGAGACCCCGGGATAGGACTGCCGGTACTGCTTGATGAGATCCTGAGCCTCGTCGACCGGCATCCGCAGCCGCTGGGCAAGCCCCCAGGGCGAGATGCCGTACGGGATGCCGTAATTCACCTCCTTGGCCTTGCGCCGCTGGTCGGAGGTCACTTCGTCGGGATCGATACCGTACACGCGCGACGCCGCGTCGGTGTGGATGTCCCCGTTTTCCCGAAAGGTTTCCTGCATCGCCTCGTCCCCGCTCATGGAGGCGAGAATTCGCAGCTCAATCTGCGCGTAGTCCGCAGCGAAGAGTGTCCATCCCTCGCGCGGCACGAATGCCCGTCGAATCTCGCGTCCCATCTCGGTGCGGATCGGGATGTTCTGGAGGTTCGGATCACTGGACGAAAGCCGCCCGGTCGAGGTCCGTGTCTGGTTAAAGCTCGTGTGGATACGCCCCGTTTCCGGATGTACGAGCTCGCCCAGGGCGTCGAGGTACGTGCTTTTGATTTTATAGGTCGATCGCCAGTCGAGGACGAGGCCGGGAATGTCGTGCTCCGTAGAAAGCTCCTGAAGCACGCTCTCTTTGGTGGACGGCTTCCCGGTCGGTGTCTTGGAAACGACGGGTAGATCGAGCTTCTCAAACAGGATCTCACCGAGCTGCTGGGTGGAGTTTATGTTGAACTCCTCCCCGGCCAAGTCAAAGATCTCCGCCTCAATGTCATCGAGCTTCTCTTGAAGACCGGACGAAATCTCGTCGAGCACGTCCGTGTCTACCCGGATGCCGACCTCTTCCATCTCGGCGAGAACCCGCACGAGCGGAAACTCCATGTCCTCCGCAATCTCCAACAACTCGTCCTCTTCCATTCGCTCTTCAAGCACATCGGCGAGACGGAGCGTGATGTCCGCGTCCTCGCAGGCGTACGGGGCGGCCTCCTCCACCGCCACGTCCCGCATTGATTCCTCCTCGGCCTCGTCGCCAATGAGCTCGGAAATCGGCACCATCTTATAGTTGAGGACGGATCTCGCTACGTCCCCCAGGTTATGATTCGCTTCCGGCGCTATTAGGTAGTGGCCTACCATGGTGTCCACGAGCGGGCCGCCCACCTCCACTCCGTGCCGGCGCATCACGAGCAGATCGTATTTCAAGTTGTGTCCCACCGTGGTCGTATCCTCCTCCAAGAGAGGACCAAGGACATCCAGGACCTTTTCTGTGTTGGTTCCATCCGGCAGGGGCGTGGGCACGTAGACCGCCTCCGCCACCGCCCAACTGAAGGAGAGCCCCACGAGCGACGCGTACATGGGGTCTTTGGACGTGGTCTCCGTGTCGAAGGCATAGCGGGACTGTTCCGCTAACCGTTCAGCGAAGGCCTCCAACTCGTCGCGATTCTGCACAAAGTCGTAGTCAACGTCTCCGTCATCGAGCTCTTGGACCTCCTCGTAGGGCCCAAAGTCGAATTCGAGCGCCGGGTCCTCGGTAGCCCCGTTTCCCTCGGCCTCATTTCCCTCCAGAAGGTCGAGGCGGTCGATAAGGGAGTCAAACTCAAGCTCTCGAAAGAGCGACACTAGAGTCTCTTCGTCTGGCTCCGCACAGCGCAGTTGGTGCCAATCCAGGCCCACGTCCAGCTCCGTACGGATGCGGACCAGGCGCTTCGACATGCGAGCCTCCTCGGCATACTCCTGCAGATTTTCTCCACGCTTCCCCCCAATCTCGTCGGCGTTTTCGATGACTTCCTCGACGTCGTAGTAGTCCTTCAAATACTTCATCGACGTCTTCTCTCCGATGTTCGGCACACCCGGCACGTTGTCGGACGTGTCTCCCCAAAGGGCGAGCATGTCGATAAATTGGATCGGGTCCAGCCCGTACTCATCGCGGAAGTCGTCGTCGGTGATAATCTCGAAGTCCTTGTCCCCACGGGCCGGCTTGTAAATGGAGACCTTCTCCGTGAGAAGTTGCTTGAAGTCCTTATCCGGCGAGACGATGACCACGTCGGCCTCGTCGTTTTCGGCCTGCCGTGCCAGGGTCCCAATTACGTCGTCGGCCTCTACCTCCGGGACTTCCAGGACGGGGATGTCCATCGCCCGCACAATCTCCTTGATGTACGGGAGGTTCTCTAGGAGATCTTCGGGAGGCGGGTCCCGATTGGCCTTGTAATCGTCATAGATTTGCTCGCGGAACGACTCTCCGTCGCTCTCCGCATCGAAGACCACCGCGGCGTGCTCGATCGAGTGGTCTTCGATGAGCTTTAGGAGCGAGTTGGTAAATCCGTAGGCGGCGGATGTATTCTGCCCCTTCGAGTTGATGAGGGGACGGCTGATAAAGATGTAGTGGGCCCGGTAGGCGAGGGCCATGGCATCAATCAAGTAAAGAGTGTTCTCCTCCTCGTCGGAGGTCAATCGATCAAGGTCGGCCATTCAGCAGAGTGCAGGGTTGTGTGGGACAGATGGCAGGATGGAAGGACGAACGGAACAACCCTCCCCACGAGGAATCCTAATCCGGACACCTTTTTATATCCGAACCGGATCTTGGATTCGTGGCTGGTCTAATCGCTCGTTGCCCGGCAGCGGTCCGTTTAAGCGTCGCTGTGACACGGATTCTACAGGAATCTTCTCGCTGGACCGAACTGTGGGAGACGAACTAGGTTAATGCAATGTACTTTCTCTGTTATCTCTACCCCTCATGCGGCTTCTTCTTTTTGACGTTGACGGCACCTTACTCCGGGCGAACGGGGGCGGAAAGACAGCGATCGAACAGGCCGTGTCGACTGTCACCGGGCAAACGGTCTCCACCGACGATGTGACCTTTTCCGGGCGCACCGATCCAGCCATCTTCCGAGACGTGCTCCGCTCCAATGGGCTGTCGGTCGGTGAGAACGTCGTCCGCAAAGTGCTTCGTGCCTACGTTGAGTTGGCCCAAGAAGTGATTCAACCGTCGAACGTCGATCCGCTGCCCGCGGCAGACACGCTCCTGTCGCTGCTCGCCCAGCGCTCAGACGTATTCCTCGGACTCGTCACCGGCAACGTCGAATCAATCGCCTACCATAAACTACAAACTGTGGGTCTCTCTCAGTACTTTTCGGTGGGTGCCTTCGGAAGCGACCACGTGGATCGGTCCAAACTGCCGCCCCTAGCGGCGGACCGGGCTGCGGAGACGGCCAATCGGTCGTTTCCTCTTTCCGAAACCGTCGTGATCGGAGACACGAGCCGGGACGTCGACTGCGCCCGGGCAACAGGAGCCCACGCGGTCGCCGTATGCACCGGTCGTCCCGACCATTCAGACCTAGCTTCTACCGCTCCGGACCTCCTACTCGACGACTTTTCGAACCCCGATATGACTATGGAGCAGATTGTCGACCTGTAGCTTGATGGACGCACACGCTGTAATCCCGGCACGATCTTTCGGGGGCACAACCAATGCCGTCTGTTCCCCATTCGGAGATCATGAGCTCACACATGCGTTCCTGACAACGAGCACACCGTTCGCGGTTTGCTTTGAATCGGACTGAAAGGCGGAAGGTACATCTGCCCCTCTGACCAACTGTTCTCCGAACAATGTGAACGTCTCCTCCGTGCCTACTACCTTAATCTGATACCCTGACGAACTCAGACGATCGGGACGGGGCCGCCACCACACTTTTGTAGTGTTCTTACTATCAACTTGGGGACTACAGCGGCCACTGTCTGAAGTGCTCATTCAACCAGTCCATCTTTCGTAATGCTACCGATCTCCGCCCACGGCACAACCTTTCCGGGACGCCGGGACGTAAACCAAGACGACATCTTGCATTTTTATCCTTCTCCCGATTCATTCTTCCTCGGGGTTGCGGACGGCATGGGAGGGGTTGCCGGCGGTCAAATTGCGAGTCAGACCGTTCTTCAAACGGTCGATTCCGTCCTGCGGGACAAGTTTGAAGAGGAACGCTCACCGGACGACCTTAAAGAAATTCTCGACGCGGCCTTTGAAGAAGCTCAGGCTTCGATCCGTGAGATCACGGAAGAGGACCCGTCTTTGGATGGAATGGGGACAACCCTTACGTGTGTCTTAGGCTGTGATAATCGGTTTATTGCCGGAAATCTAGGGGATAGTCGCGTATACTACCTGAATAATGGAGACATCCAACAGGTTACCGAGGACCATTCGTACCTCCGGGAATTCGAGAAGGAGGCCGGCAAGGACAACATCGATCCCGAGTTCATCGAGCAGTACGGACACATTATCAACAAGACCCTTGATGGCTCAGGCGATGAACCGGACTTTTTCCCTCAGGATGAGCCGTACTTTGAACTGAAGGAGGAAGATGGGTTTCTTCTCTGCTCGGATGGCTTAATTGTGGAAAAGCTGCAGGACCAAAAGCAGTTGTTCGAGTCGTACATGGTGGGAACGCCCGATCTCCAGACCGCAGCCGAGTCCCTCGTTTCACTCGCCTACTATTCTGGTTCGACCGACAACATTTCTGCCGTGCTCGCCGAAGCAGGCACCCTCGAACGAGATCTCGGGCGAGTTCGCACATATCCGTTTCCTCCCCGGGAGGAAGAGCCGGCATAACATAACTGATCCGGAATTTCTCTCAGCGGCTACCCGCTTGCATTCCGCCCGAGACGCCCGTAGGTTTGTACTTGGTTGAAAATTTCCGGCCAACCCGTGTAAATTTTCTATGCACCCCGGTAATTCTCTCTCTTAACCGCGGTGCCTGACAGATGCCCATTTATCCTATTTCCATCTCTGCTTGGAAAGTGACTACGAAATCTGTGACAGTTCTCTCCAGCGGAGCCGGTTCAGTCACCTCTGATGCATAGCTTCAAGCGGATTACTTCTCGTACTTGACACTGAAAACTGATCCGTCAATGCCAACCTTCAACTCCTCAGAAAGGATCTCCTGCATTCTCTTTGCTTTTCTCCTCATCGGAGGGAGCCTAGAGAGCAGTGCTTCTACTGGTGAGAACCGAGCCCGCTCAGCGGCGATCAACGTGTCAAAAGACACACCAGCCGCTGCGTGCGAAGATTTCGCCCAACGTCAGATTACGGTCGCTAATCGCCTTCTGGGAAAGGCCAATTACTCGCGGGCCCTGAAGGTGCTGAATAGTACGGCCGAAAACTGCGACATTCAATTGGTCCGCGAGAAAATCGTAGAGGTCCTCGGTGAATGGTACCGTGCAACTCGGGGTCAGGGCTCGCGCTCCCTACAACGGTTTCTCAATGTCCTTAGCAATCAACCCTACGTCAGCTCCGGCACGAAGTCCCAATTTAAGCGTGGCGCTGGTTCGCGTGCACGGGGGTTAATTGCGCAAGCTTTCAGTGGCGAAGATTTCCAGAAAGCCCATCGTCTCTGCCGCAGCTTCCAAACGTACGTCAATGAGAATTTCGAAGCTGAATACCACTGTGGTACGGCCGCACAGGAAGTGGACAATCAGAGTGCTGCGATCGAGTCGTACCAGTGGCTGGTCCAAAACTGGACTGACGACCAGTCCTTGACAACATGGAAAGAAATTGCCTCCCCCCTTGAGGAGCTCTATTTCTTGAACGGCCAGTTTCAGGATGCCTACAGGCTTGCTCGCCAACGGGCCCGCCGTGAGACCTCCCCGGAGACAATCCTTTCTTCTCTACTCTCGGTCCGAGGGAAATTTCTGTTTCCAATTCTCCGGGCCGGAACCCTTTTCTACGAGAACGACCCTTCTCAGTCGGCACTATCTCATGTCGACAACGAGATGCAACGCGTCAACTTCCCTGAATATGTGAACTCATTCTACATACTTGGCTCAGATGGGAGCGTCGAAAGAGGCATGTATGGGCAGGAAGCGAACGAGCCAAGAGATCGTCTTCTCCAGAAGGTCTCGGGTCGGGTTTCTCTTTTTCGATCCCCGGACAACTCGAATCGGGCTTGGCTCGTAAGTCCCCTTGACCAGCGCACTCTCGTTCTTGAATTCGGAATTGCGACAACCCCGGAGGAGAACGTGCGGCTCGAAACCGTTCTTGAAAATGTGGAGAGTGATGAACAGTGGGAGAAGCTTTATAATCTAGAGTCTTCGGAAACCATGCCAGGAACGGGCAGTGCGGTAGCTACCTTCCTCAGTGCCGCGTCCCTCGACAATCAAAACCTGAACTCTTATAGCGAAGCCTTTGATGCTTCGTCTCTTTTGACCTACTATTGTGTTCAGAACAAGAGTAATACCATTGAGGATTCATATAACTTCGATCGCTCCGGTCTATCATACGGGGATAGCGAATGGGAGCGAACATCGAACACTCCTGCCCTCTATCATCACCTAATAACGTACAGCGACCAACCGGTGCGCGAAGTTGTGTGGCCAAAGTTTGTTGACGAGACGTGGGATGGGGTCATTCGCATTGCCCTCACCCGCAGCTAAGGCCTCGCTCGTAATCATTATGAACGTTAGCCAATTGCTGATGCCTTCTTTTATGATTCGGTACAACGAGCCTCCCGCTACAGCGATGCGCTCACTCGTCTGGATTGGCCTCTTCTTGGCCCTCGGAAGTTGGGGTGCCCTCGCCCAAACCTCCATCAATGAGATTAACGGCAATCCCGGAAAATATCGTGGCCAATCCGTGACGGTAGAAGGAACCGTCACGCGCCACGTTGACAGCGGCCGCGATACGGAAACACAAAACTACATTCTTGAGGACGACTCCGGCCAGGAAATTCGCGCTAAAACAACGAATGAACCGCCCGGCACTGGAAATCGATATCGTGTTGAAGGCTTGATCGAAATTAGTCCCTTCAACCGTAACCCGGTCCTGGACGAGGAAAGTCGTACCCAGATCTCTGCCGCTAGTGGAAACCAGCCGACCTCCAGCGATTCCCTTCGACAGGGGTTTTCTACGATTACGGTATACCTAATCTTGGGGCTTGGCATCCTCGTGGTCGTCGTGCTTGCCTACTTCGCTTACGCCAGCCAAGAGGACGAAGCTCCCCTGGCTGCTCCCCCTTCCGAGGATGGGACCCCTGAGCCCGAGGAAGCCTCTTCCTCTGATCTCTCCTCCACTGAACTCGGGGGCGATGGAGAAGAGTCTGATGCCGGCTTCCCTGAGCCTTCAAGCAAGCGCATCAAGTCCGAATCCAGTAGTTCCCAAGAACCGGAGGATGACTCTGAGGGCCCGGAGACGCTGAAGTTCAAGGCCCCACCCAAAACCATGAAATTCGTCCCCGGCAGGCTCGTAATTGCTGCGGGCCCAGATCAAGGGAAAGAGTTCCGCATCGCTGGTCGTCCAACCCCGGAGGGCAACGTCGTCACAATCGGACGCGCCGAAGTTGAAGGCGAAAAAGCATTCGCCCACATTCAACTCGGAGACACCTACCGCACTGTGTCGCGTATGCAGGCTCAAATCATCCAGCAGGATGACACGATTCTCCTAAAAAATACCAGCGAAACCAACCCTACGATGGTGAACGGTGATCACGTTCCCACCGGGGAAAGTGTTGAGATTGATGGTGGCGATATGATCCGAATGGGAGAACTCATGCTCCGATACGAACGTGATTGATATGTTTCTCACAGACCGGATTTGAAAGAGGAATTGATGTCACGTTCCACCGGCTCCAGACTTTGGATCTGGCAACATCATTGCGTGATGGTTTGGGGGAAGGCCCTGTAGTGCCCCCTTACTCCTAGGAATCTTTCCCCCCCGGCGTCCTGTTTCTTCTCCCTCTGGGAAACTTCCATTATCGGTCTTTCCGATTTCCTGCCCTCTCCGACGCCTTTGTTCACCATCGTCGGTAGCCTCTGATCCGGGGTAGGTGCAGTGCACGAACCGTACTCAGAACATGTCCGAAGCCACCAAGCGTTGTCCATTCTGTCACGAGGAAATCCTTGAAGCTGCCCGCAAGTGCAAGCATTGCGGAGAGTGGCTTGAGGACGACCCGCCGGAGACCTCGTCGGGAACGGAGACGGGTTCGCTTTCTGCAAACCCTGAGACCCTCGTGCGGGACGCCATGGCCGACGAATACGATATCGAAAAGGAACTTGGACGAGGGGGCATGGCCATCGTCTACAAGGCCGTCCAACGTAATCTCGGTCGCGAGGTGGCCCTCAAGGTGCTGCCTCAGGGCATGACCCATGATCGGAAGATGCTTGAACGCTTCCACCGCGAGGCCCAGTCGGCAGCGCAGCTCAATCATCCTCATATCGTTACGATCTTTGACGAGGGGGAGACCAACGGCGTTCATTACATGGCGATGGAGTACCTGGAGGGACGCGACCTCCACGAGATCATCAAAGAGAAGGGCCATGTCCCCCCCAAGCAGGCCGTAAGCCTGATTGCCCCCGTGGCCGAAGCCCTCGGCTACGCCCACAATGAAGGCACCGTTCACCGCGACGTGAAGAGCTCGAACGTCATGGTGACCGACGTCGGGCGACCGGTCTTGATGGACTTTGGGATTGCCTACGCCGGATCCGACGCCCGCCTTACACAGACGGGCACGGTGCTCGGCACCCCTGAATACATGAGTCCTGAACAGGCCCGCGGGAACGAGGTGGACGCACGGGGGGATCTCTACAGCCTCGGTGTTGTGCTCTACGAGTCGCTCACGGGCAAGCTCCCCCACACCGGGGGTCACCCGATGAGCGTCGTCTACAAGGTCTTGCACGAATCGTATACCCCACCGAGCCACATTCGAGATGAGGTGCCGGATTGGCTGGAGCAGATTATCGCAAAGCTTCTCAAGAAGGAACCCGAAGATCGCTACCAGACCGGCAAAGAGGCGGCTGACGCTCTTCGATCCGAAGATCCCGGTGAAGAGGTTGAGGTCCCCGCCCCCTCCGGCGACGGGGCCACCGACGCTGAGGAAGACGTGGCTGTAGAAGCAGGGGGCGATGACGACGAACCGGCCGAGACCCAAGTGTTTCGCCCTGGCGAAGAAGCTAGCGAGGAAGCAGAACCGGAACCGGCTGCGGCCATGTCCGAGACGGTCACGGCCGCGGAAGAACCGGACGAGGACGAAAAAGACGAGGAGAAGGAAGAGCCCGTCTCTCCTGACGGCGAAGGGAGTCCCCAGCGCCAGCGCCTCCACATTGTCCGCACACTCGAGGGAAATGCCGACTGGGTGAACGCTGTCTCCTTTTCCCCCGACGGCCAGTACGCACTCTCTGGAGCAGAAAACAATACCATCAAGCTCTGGGAGGTCGTTACGGGCCAGGAGATTCAAACCTTCCATGGCTTGACCGAACAACCCATATCGGTGGCTCTCTCACCCGACGGCGAAAAACTCGTCTCTGAAACCTCGGATGGCATCGTGCGACTCTGGGACGTGGATAGCGGAGACGCAATCCGCACCCTCGAGGAGCAGTCCGAGGCTGTTCTCGGATCGACGTTCTCTTCGAATGGCGAGTACGTTCTCTCAGGCGGAAGCGCCTCTGGCACCCTTCACCTCTGGGATACGGAGACGGGTGACCTCGTTCGCCGCTTCGACGACAACGATGAGGCCATCTTCTCGGTGGCCTTTTCGCCGGACGACAAGTACGTTCTGTCTGGCAGTGGACAATCCGGAACCCTCAAGCTCTGGAAGACCGAGACGGGTGAAGTGGTCCGTGTATTGGACGAGGGCGACTGGGATTCCACGTACGTCTTCTCTGTCGCGTTTTCTCCGGATGGCGAATACGCCCTTTCCGGCAGCGACGACATGACGGCTCGTCTCTGGGACGTTGAATCGGGCGAGCTCCTCCGCACCTTCGAGGGGCACTCTGGCCTCGTGATTGCTGTTGCGTTCTCCCCGGACGGGCAGTACGTCCTCAGCGGAAGCAGCGATATGACCGTCCAGCTCTGGAACGTCGAGGATGGCACCCTCGGCTACATCTTCGAGGGCGACGCCGAGGGCGTCAACGCCATCGCCTTCTCCCCCGATGGCCGCTACGTCCTGTCCGGGAGCAAAGACGACGACGTGAAGCTCTGGACCCCGTAGTGAGGCGCCGGTTCCCGAGCCCTGTCGGCTTCTTTCCTACCTCTGTGAGGCAAGCAGCGTTCATCGGGCGCCTGCCCGCGCAGGAACGTCTGCCACAAGTCGATCCTCCCTCCTGTCTGATCGTCGGGGCCCGTCATCCGCCCTGCTGTTAATGGATTTGCTTGAGGGACGCGCGCTGGGCATCGAGCGTAGCGTCAAGCTGCTCCTCGTTGTGAGCCGAACCGAAGAAGATGGCCTCAAACTGAGAGGGCGGAAGGTAAATCCCCTCCTCCAGCATGGCGTGAAAGTAGGCGGCGTACGCGTCGGCGTCGGTGGTCTTCGCCGTCTCCTGATCCACGACTCGCTCGTCGGTGAAGAAGAGACTCGCCATGGCCCCCACTCGGTTGATGGTGTAGTCCAGGCCGAGAGCGTCGAGGTTGTGCTGCATGCCCTCTTCCAGCGCTGCCCCGAACGCCTCCAGTTCGTCGTACAGCGCGTCCTTCTCCTCGGCAATTTTTGAGAGAACCGCGTGCCCGGCACGCATAGCGAGGGGATTGCCGCTGAGCGTACCAGCCTGATAGACCGGCCCCGTCGGCGCCACGTAGTCCATGATCTCTTGTCGGCCGCCGTACGCCCCCACGGGCAATCCGCCGCCGATGATCTTTCCCAGACACGTCAGGTCTGGCGTCACACCATAGCGCTCCTGGGCCCCTCCCGGCGCCACGCGAAACCCGGTCATCACCTCGTCGAAGATGAGAACCGTGTCGTGGGCATCGCAGAGCTCGCGCAGGCCTTCCAAAAAGCCCGGTTCGGGAGGAATGCACCCCATGTTGCCGGCAATGGGCTCCACAATTATGCCGGCGACCTCCCCGGCGTTCGCTTCCAGAAGCCTCTCAACGTGCTCCAGATCGTTGTACGGGGCCAGGAGCGTGTCCTTCGCGTTGCCCTCCGTGACGCCCGGCGAGTCGGGCTTGCTCAAGGTCATCGGGCCACTGCCGGCGGCAATGAGGAAAAAGTCACCGTGGCCGTGGTAGTTGCCCTCAAACTTGATGATCTTGTCGCGCCCCGTGTATCCCCGGGCGAGGCGGGCAGCGCTCATGGTGGCCTCGGTGCCGGAGTTGACCATCCGCACCTTCTCAACGGAGGGCACAAGGTCACACACGAGCTCCGCGACCTCGATTTCGATCTCGGTCGGCGCCCCGAAGGAGGTGGAAGCCACAGCCTGCTCCTGCACCGCCTCTACAACCTCCGGGTGGGCATGCCCAAAGATCATGGGCCCCCAGGAACCGACGTAATCGACATACTGGTTGCCATCAGCGTCCGTCAGGTACGCGCCCTCTGCTTCTTCGATGAACAAAGGCGTGCCGCCGACACTGTCGAAGGCCCGGGCAGGCGAATTGACGCCCCCCGGAATACTATGCTGGGCACGATCATAGAAGGCTTTGCTGCGGGAAAGGTCGAGTTTTCGCGGAGCAACATCCATAGTCAAAACGAAATTGGTGAACAAACACCTATTGTAATTTTTCGAACGCCTCCTTGAAACGCGTGGTCCCGGAGGTGCCTCGAAATGACCCGCTCGTTACCGGCAAGAAGGGGCTGGTTACGCGGGTGTGTGAGGCTCTACGCGGCGGTAGATGGCACGGAGGCGGGCGGGCTGCTCCTCCTCTAAACGAGTGGGCTCGCTGGCCACGGCCAGATCGGCGGCCCTTCGCTGCCGATCGATGGCCTCCTCGGTAAACCGGACCGGGCCCTCCCCAACAGGATCGATCGCTTCTCCCTCCTCCGCCACAGCGGGCAGCGTTACGTACAACCATCCCCCCGGCTTGAGAAGACGACGGCTTTCTTCAAACATGGTGTTGAGGTCCTCTTCTTCGGTCACGTAGGTCTCCGCGTCCACGGCCACCACCCAGTCGAATGTGGCGTCCGGGTAGTCCAGGGCATCGAGGGGAGCCACCTGCACAACGGTCTCCGCCTCTCCCTGCTCCAGAAGGTCCACAATCGAGGAACGGGTCGCCTCGACCGCCTCGGCCCGGGGGTCGCATGCGTGGACCGGGAAGCCAAGCCGGAGCAGGGCCTGGGTGTGACGGCCCAGGCCGCAACCCAGATCCAGAATTTCACTGGAGACAGGTACAGCCGCCAGCGTACGCAGGAGGTGATCCGAGGGAGAGCGCGCGTCAACGTCGGCCATTTCGACGGGGTATTCCTTTGAGATGAGGAAGACGTAGTCGGCTCCCGACCGCCGTTAGCGTGATTCCGAACGCTCGGTCGGAGCATCCTCGGACCCCGCGTCCCCGGACCGCGGCTGCACGGCGTCGGAGTCGGGCGCTTCGTCGACGATTGACCACCGGCGGGCCTCCGCATTGTGTCCACAGTTCGGGCAGTGGACGTCACGGGAGTCGGGGTCGTGGCGAGGCAAGTCGTCGAGGGGCCGCAGTGGGTAATCCTGCGAGAGCCCGTCCCCCCCCACGCGCAACTGATTGACGTCCACCGGCAACTCCAGTTGAGCGACGGTCGCTTCGCCAAGGGCCTCGACAAGCAGCGGATGGGTGTTGAGGGCGGAAGTCACCTCGTAGTGGCGGAAGCCGGCCGCCTCAGCGGCGTCCCGGACCGCAATGTCGAGGACATAATTCGTCTCGAAGTGATCGGTCACGAAAGAAACCGGGACCACGAGCACCGAATCGACCGCCTTGTCCGCCAACTCCCGGAGCGCCTGCGTCGTGGTGGGCGTAAGTCCCTGCCAGAGGCTGCTTACATCCTGAAAGGCCGTACGGAACGGCCGGTCGCGGCCCCGATGACGCATGACTTGCTCCACTGTCGAGTGCACGAGGCAGCAATAGGGATCCTTCTTCCGCTCACGGTCATGCAGGGCGGTGCCGTGAGCACTGAACAGGAGTTGCACCTCGTCCCGTTGTTCTCGGGGAAAGCGCTGGAGCCCCTCGTCGATGCGCTCGGAGAGAGCCCGCACGAGTTTGGGATTGGCGGCGTACTCGTGAACGGTGGTCGTGGGCCAGGACGGAAGCTCACCGGTTTCGTCGAGGGCCTTCCAGCGCGCAAGCGAGGAGCCGGTCGTGGTCTTCGAATACTGTGGATGGAGCGGCAACAGGACCACCCGATCGACGTCGTCCGCCTTCATCTGCGCGGCCGCCTCGTCACTGAACGGGTGCCAGTAGCGCATCGCCACGTAGGTCCGGAAATCGACGCCGGTGGGTGTGCCAAAGGTTTCGTTCAGGTGACGCTCCAAGCTATCGCCCTGCTCTTTCGTAAGGCGGGGAAGCGGCGACCCACCCCCAATTAGCTCATAGTCGTCCCGAACACTCGGTGCCCGAAACGACGCCGCGGCCTGGCAGGCCCAGTGGCGCAGTCGTGCCCCAACCGGGAGGTCGTACCGAGCCGGGTCCATGTAACAGTTGTACAAGAAGGACTCGATGTCGTCGGGTGTTTCCGCCCCCCCCCGGTTGAAAAGAACGACACCGACGCGCTCTCCCTCCTCTACCTCCAAAGGAGCGGACGGAAAGTACTCGCCCCGAAGAATTCGGTCGTCGAACTCGTACCACCGCAGAAAGTCGAGGGACGTCATGAACAGCGCATGCCCGGATCAGCAAAAAATACGAGCGAGAAGTGGAACGCGGTTATGCGTCTGGACCCACTTTTCGGTTCCTCTGCGGCCTTGAACTTTCGACCGAAAACCTTTGCGGATCCGACGTACTCATTCCGTTCCTTCCGGCACATCGGCCGGCTCTAACGCCAGCCAGTCGCGGGGCTCAAAATACCAGAGTGCTCGGTGCTCCGGCGTCCCCGGATCCGGATGGCGGTTGTAACCCCAGGTCACGTGCGGCGGCAGGCTCATCAGAATGCTTTCGGTGCGACCGTCCGTTTCGAGGCCAAACTTCGTCCCCCGGTCGTATACGAGGTTAAACTCGACGTAGCGGCCGCGCCGACGAAGCTGAAATTTTCGCTCCTGCTTGCCCCAATCGTCTTTCAACCGCCGCTCCACGATGGGAAGGTAAGACTCCAGGAAAGCCCGGCCGGCTGCACGGGTGAAAAAGAACGTCTTTTCCGGGTCGTTACGCAGGTAATCGTAGAAGATGCCACCCACACCGCGCGCCTCATCCCGGTGGTCGAGATAGAAATACTCGTCGCACTCCCGCTTGAAGGCGGCGTAGTCGGCCACGTCGTCGTGGCGGTCACACACCTGCTTCCACACCCGATGGAAGTGTTGAGCGTCTTCTAAACGGGGGTAGTAGGGCGTCAGGTCGGCCCCGCCACCGAACCATTGGTCGTCGGGATCCATCAGGTCGTCACCGAGAGCAAAGTAGCGGAAGTTGGCGTGGACCGTGGGCAGGTTCGGGGAGCGCGGGTGCACGACCAGCGACAATCCCGTCGCGTAGAACGGCTTCGCGTCCACGTCTAGCACCTCGGCCATGCGATTCGGCAACGGCCCATGCACCGCCGAGGTGTTCACGCCGCCCTTTTCAAAGACTTTGCCCCCTTCGATGACCGCTGTGATTCCGCCGCCGCCGTCCGCCCGTTCCCATCGGTCGACATCGAATGAGGTGGAACCATCAACGTCTTCTAGCTTCTTGGTGATGCGAATCTGGAGGGCTTCTACGAACCGCTTCATGCGGTGGGCCAGCGGGATGTCCTCGCGCGGCTCTTCGCGTAGGGTTTCGAGACGGTCAAAGTCGTCGCCCATAGTGGAAAATCAATCATTTGCAAGAGCAAGCAAAGCATCGAACGGCAAGTACTGGCGCACCGTTCGTCGCCACGCTGGTTTGCATCGCGATTTCGTACAAAGACCGAGCACTTACTTCGGGCAAAGGCCCACCCTCCAGCGGCGACAATCGCATCATCTCTCCGGCCGCCCGAATCTTTTCTGCACCGACGAATAGGTTTACGCGGGTAAACCACCATTCCACCAATCATTTTTTCTCCCCGGACGACGGCCATAACCTGATGACGCCTCGATTCGTCCGAACATGAGGTTGGCCTACCCCTCCAGAGTTGCCTGGTCCAGGACCCGATCGACCGCGTCCTGCATCGGAGTGGAGAGCACCCCACCCCACACATCGGGCGGAGGCGCGCGAAACGTCTCGACACGACGACTGTGGGGGTGCTCCACGCGAAGGATGGTGTGATGTAACGCGATGGCCCCGTCGGGCAGCGACGCGTTGGCCCCGTAACGCGTGTCCCCAACCACGGGATGGCCCCGGTCGGCGGCCTGGAGGCGAATCTGGTGGGGCCGGCCCGTGTGCAACTGCAGGCGAAGCAGCGTGCGGTCTGCGTCGCGCTGGAGGGCCTGCCAGTCGAGCTCAGCGTACTTGCCCTCCGGGTGATCGGGCGAGACCAGTTTGGGCTGCCGGTCTGGCTTCGCAACTGTGTCCGTCCAGGTGTCGATGCCCCGGAGCTTCCCCTCAACCACCGCCAGGTACGTCTTCTGCGCGGTCCGCTCCCGAAACTGCGCGCTCAGGACTCGGGCCGCCGCGGACGTGCGTGCCAGTACCATGACGCCGGAGGTCGGTCGGTCAAGGCGGTGGACGAGGCCCAGGAACGGGTCGTCTCCTCCCTCCTTTTCTGCCATCCTCTCTTTCCCCAAGGTAAGCACGTCCACGTCCCCGGTGTGGTCGGGCTGGGCCAGCCGCCCTGGTGCCTTCACAATCACAAACAGTTGTTCATCCACGTGCAGGATCTCCATCACGAGAAAAGGGTTTGGACACGCCGATGTGAGTGGCCCCTACCACAGGGTTCGCGCCCATTATCAATGCGCTGTTCCACAGAGCTGTTCTCCTCCCGTTTCGATATGACCAAGCGACTGCTTCCTCTCTTCACGCTACTGCTCGGACTCGTCCTGTTTCTTTCTCTCCCCGAGGCGTCCGCCCAGGATCGAGGAATCGGCGTTGGCGCTTCACTCGGCGTCACGAACGGCGCTCCGGGCTTCGACCGAAACCCAATCGGCCTCAACGTGAAGACCTGGACCTCAGACCGGCAGGCGGTGAGCGGCATGACCTCGTTCTTCATTTCGGGAACCGCCCCAACTGCGCAGTCCTACTGGATTCTGCAGGGCGACTATCTCTTCCACGACTTCAACAAACTGGACGTGGGCGAGGGCCTGTTGGCGCTCTACGTCGGGGCCGGCGGCCAGTACACCGTCTTCGAAGACACCGACAACCAGTTCGCCGTGCGAGGACCACTGGGGGTGAACTACCTGCTGGGGGCTGCGCCAATCGACGTGTTCGTGGAGGTCGCCCCGACGGTCCGCCTCACAGACCCCTCGGCCCTCCGCTTTGATGGCGCCATCGGCTTTCGTTACTTCTTCGACACAGGGCCGTCCTCCTCCGTCCCAGACGAGAACGCCTCCTCCAACTGAATTGATCGGAAACGTGTACTCCCCACCGAGGAATAGAGCCACCATCTGCCTTCTCATTTTTCCCCATCAACTCCCAGTCTCCGTTAGCTCGAGACGAGTCAATTGTGCGGTCCGGACAAGACGGACACTCCTCTGGAGCTGACCTTTTCCCTTCCGGCGGGCAATTCGTATGATGTGGGCGGTTCGCTACCCCTTGCGTGTAACGCCCGCCCCCCATGCTCAATTATGTCTGGTCGGGGCTGATTATCTTCAGCCTGATTTTTGCCCTCGCGGTGGACAGTCAGGAATTGTGGGAAAACCGGTTCCGCAACGACACCGCCTTGCCGGTCATCGTCGAGTTTCCGGACGGCGTTGATCCGAACACCCGGCGCCAATCGGTCATCATCCGGATTGACACAAGTACCTACAAAGACTTCTTCGGCGTCCAGTCGGCACCGTCGTCTACCTACGAGGGTACGCTCCTGCAGACAGACGAGGGCCGTCAGCTCCAGTTCAACGCCGACGCGGACCTGCCACCCCCTCTGGAAACGATTCGCGCCTTCCACGAGAGCGACGAAAACACGGCGCTTCAGGGCACGCTGAAAGACGTGACGCTCGGCGCGGGCGCCCAACGGGTGACGGCGGCAGTGCAGTTCGAGCCCGTTCGCTTCCGTAAGCTCAACGCCATCGCCGAGGCGGCGCTCAACTTCGCTGAAACGGCGGCCTCCCTGGCCCTCGGCCTCATTGGCATCCTCGGCCTCATGCTCGGACTCGTCAAGATTGGCGAGGAGGCCGGTCTCGTCCACGCCCTCGCGGACGTGGTGCGGCCCGTCCTGAGCCCCCTCTTCCCCAACGTCCCCGAGGGGCACCCGGCCCTCGCGAACATCACGCTCAACCTCCTGGCCAACGTCTTCGGCCTCGGCAACGCGGCTACGCCCCTCGGCATCAAGGCGATGGAGGACCTTCAGGACCTGAACCCCAGCGACGACAAGGCCTCGGACGACATGGTGATGCTCCTGGCCATGAATACGTCGAGCGTGCAGCTCGTGCCCCCCTCCCTCCTCGTCGCCATCATGGGCCTGCAGATCAACCAGTTGATCTTCTCCATCATCCTGGCCACGACCTTCTCCACCATCGCCGGCATCCTGGG
>CAYULG010000012.1:0-25824 GCA_964445365.1 uncultured Salinivenus sp.
CCGAAGCAGGATTTTTTAGAGCGTTTCCTGCAACTTCTGAGCGCGGGTGTACTGCGTTGGAAGTGATGCTACGAGCTTTTTCTTCTGAGCCGCCTGCAGCGGTGCGGCTTTTCAATCCCTGGTTGGCATTTACCTGACACTCCGCAATCCCTATGGTTGTGGTACATGGCTCATGTTCAGAAATCGTGTGAGCGAACCAGACCGGAGATAAATGAGGGAGTGATTCGCTTCAAGTTGATCGCGAACTCGCAGATTGCCACATAGCCTGCCAGGTGCTTCTTGTGAACTCCTCGGAAGGGCCGCAAAAAGTTGCGCAGCCTCGTCCAGAGGCCCTCGATCGTGTTGACGTGCACTTCTCGAATGTCATCTCCATCCTCGTCCCGTGCCCATTCCCCATCCCCGTGGCAGACGGCCAACCGGTCTCGTTCGACCTGGTTGTAGCCTTTCCATTCGTCGGTGTAGACCGTTGCCTGGGAACCGGTACGGCCGTGGACGTGGGGACAAAGGCGTTCCCCATCCGTGCGGCGAAGCACCCGCAGGCGTACCTGACCGCTCGTCCGGCCAACTGTACCGACGACCGGCGGACGGTCGTTTTCATACGTCCCTCGTCCTCGAGCCTTGTTGGCTCTCCGGCGCGGAGGATCGGCCGGATCGCGATGCGGCTCTCCTTTTTTCCCCCGCGTTCTGAAACATTTCGTCGGTCTCGGTTTCGTCATCGGACAGGGCGGTTTCTGGTTGAAGCAGGGCCGCGTTGTCCTGAAGCTGCTGCCGAATGTCATGGACCGTCGTTCGGCTCAGATCCAGCTCCCGGGCCATCTGGGCGGTGCTTTTTCCCTGAACGGTCCCGCGCAACAGCAACACGACCTTTGCAGGGGGGAGGTGGCGCCCCTCGAAGACCGTCCCACTGTAGAGGGTGTAGGTCTGGGCGCAGTCCTTGCAGCGCCAGACCTGGAGTCGGCTGGATTTTGTCCGGCGGAAGCGGTAGGCCTCCCGCCAGCCGGCCTCGCAGCGCGGACACTGCAGGCCCTCGGGATGAAAGTGCTCTCGGAGCCAGATGCGGCTCCGATCGTGATCGACAAGGTCGACGAGAGGAAAGTCCATATCGATAGTGGATTACCAATCTGAACAGGACTACACAGGCAGTCGGACCCGCTTCCCCCTTGCACAGTTTCTGGACATGAGCCATGCGTTTTTAGGGACTGGTGTGAGTTCACACGGATCCCCGGGGACTATCGCGGGACGACTACTGACTAGTCCGGCCCTGCCTGCTTTGACCTTCTCACGTATCGTCTGCCTACCGCCAGCGAAGGAGAGACGCGCTCACGATGATACTCGGTCAAAACCAAATCAGTCTCTTAGATCGAGTCCAGATGCGCGAGAACGTCACTGGGGTTCGTGGTCGCCGCGTCCATCCACGTGTACTCGTCATAACGTCGAAACCACGTGAGCTGGCGCTTCGCGTAGCGACGCGTGTTTCGCTTCACGAGGCGGACCATCTCGTCGTAGTCGATTTCGTCCCGGAGATACTGGATCGGCTCCCGGTAACCGATGGTGCTGAGTGGCGGTTCGTCGAGCTGAACGTCATCAATTTCCATGACTGCTCGCACCTCATCGAGGAGCCCCTTCTCCAGCATGCGGTCTACTCGGCGATTAATGCGGTCGTAGAGAACATCGCGGTCGCGGTTGAGCACGATCGTACTGAACGAAAAGGGAGGGGCAGGCTGGTTCTCATGGTAATATGTGAGCGGTTTCCCTGTCCCGTGGTACACCTCTAGGGCTCGAATCACGCGCTGCGTTTTCGTCGGATCCGACTTCTCAGCTTGAGTAGGGTCAACCTCTTGGAGCTCCTTGTACAGCGTCTCCGGGCCTTCTTCTTTCAGTCGCTCTTCAAGCCGTTCGCGAACCTCGTCCTCAACGTCGGGTACGTCGGCCAAGCCATACTGAAGAGCATGCAGATAGAGCGTGGCTCCCCCCACCACAAGGGGATACCGATCTCGTTCCAGAATGGAGCGAATGCGGTCGTTGGCCTCCTCCGCGTAGGTGCCCGCAGAGAAGGACTCGTGGAGCGTGCGCTCCCCAATGAAGTGATGTGGCACACGGTCCTGCGCCTCGGGACTCGGCTTTGCGGTTCCGATTGTAAGCTCCCGGTAGACCTGCCGACTGTCGGCCGAGATAATCTCAGCGTTCAGGTGTTCTGCCAGCTCAAGGCTAAGGGTGGTTTTTCCTACGGCAGTGGGGCCGGCAATCGTGAGGAAGGGACCTGAATCTGAAGGAGGCAGCTGTGAGGAGGACATGCACGAAGGCTCATCTCTTTACACTTCAACGGCAAGGAAGGGCCTGAATATGACATCCAACGGTCGGGTTCCTCTTGAAAATAGAAAAGCCCACCGTCGAAAACCTCGACGGTGGGCAGAGTGCTAGAACGAGAGAATGTTCTAGGCAGTTGCCGAAGCAGGATCGGTCATCTCATTTACATTATAGCCTTCTTCAATAGACTTCTGAAGGGCAATGTTGTAGATGAGCACACCGTAGCCAGCCTTCGCCGCAATGTCGGCGATGGTGTAGCCAACCTGCAGGGTCACCATTGTACCCGGTGCTTCAGTTGGGAACCCGGTCGTAAACATCGGCACCATGTAAACGATTGGGTACCAGCCCCAAGTGAGAAGCAGGAGCAGCCGGGCATTCTTGAGCAGGGTCGTGACCTTCTGCGACTGACGGGAAAGGACATCCCCGAGTCCCGCAAACAGCTTATACAGCACGTAAATAAACGGTAGCGTGCTGAGGAAGCCCCAAAGACCGCGTGTACCGAACAGTTCGGTGTTGGCGCTCGCCTCGCCGGGGTACCCAAGTGCAATCATCAGAGCGGCACCGATTCCCAGCTTCGCAGCTAGCGGGCCACTCTCGCCCTCGGGCAGATCCATGACGAGCACAAGTTCAACGGTCAGGAGGGGGACAGTCAGGAGCCAGTCGACGTACCGGTAGGCGTCGTTGAAGAGATCACCGGTGGGCTCATACATCCCATTCGCGAGTTGGTAGGCGCCTGTCCAACTCTGTGAGATCCGGAAGTAATGGTATCCGGCGATGAAGACCACCAGCGCAGAGACCATCATCGAGACCCGGTACTTCGGCGCGAGGTTCTTTTGCGCCATGACGAAGAAAACGAATGCGGCCGCCATGGTCGCGATGGTGAACGAGAACATGTTAAACACCAGGGAATACTGGCCTGGCGTAAGGGCGGGAAGTTCCTGTAGCATAGGTAAGCCTCCGATTGTTGGGTGATAGTACGACATGAAGCAAGCGAGAATCTACTACCCACAAGGACGAATCACTTGCGGATAGTATCCTCCCGACATGCTTCCATGGAAAACGTGGAAGGAAATCGACTTTATGTTGTCAATCTCGCTCCACTGGGAAAGCTTGGAACCGTTTCCAAACGAATGGAAGTAAAGATTCCCGGTGATCCAAGCAGTGTAGCGTCAGATTTAATATAATCCCCAGACCACAAGGTCCCAATTGCACACTTCCGGGAGCTGACCAAGAATTGTGAGTATAGGGTAACAAAAAGCCGAATAGCGGGCTTTGGACTCCGATTAGTGTTGAGAGGGCAGCGAAGTGGTCTTTACAGTTTCGTGAGACCCGTAGAGAAGAAGAAGAATCCCCTTAATAACGAGGAGGTTCGTCACCAGGAAGAATGTGGCTTCCTCCATGGGGAGTCCAAATGGGGAAATCCCGACCGTGAAGGTTGACGAGATGGTCCAGATGCCCGAAGCGATTGCGGTGCCATCTGCAACCCAAAGGTAGAGGGTCGGAATGCCCACTGTGTACATAAGAGTTGTTCGGTAGGCCCAAAGGGTTGGTCCATCGTAGAGCCACATTCCAGCGAGGAGAGGCGAGGCCCAGGCAAGAACGAGGCCGAGGTACAATCCTTGCGTCCACTCAGAAAGTATGAGGGCGAGGCCGACTAGGGTAAAGGCAGCGAACGAACCGGATCCCACCCAGGCGCTCATGCAGCTGGTGGATTGGGGAGAAGGATTCCGTCGCGCAATGTAGTGAAATAGGAAGAGTCCAGTCAGAATGGGTTGGAATAAGAAGAACACGTACTCCTCGATGGGGACGAATCCGATGGTCTTAAGCACACGATCTGGGCCGTACCACCAAACCTCCTTGGCAACCAGGTAATTGTCCCAGGGTGTCGTATACAGTAGTGCGATCAATGCGATGAGAGGGATCGCCCACTGGGCACGCCATCCTCCCATGTCATTCAGGGATTTGGGAAGAGTAACGCCCATGAGGACGATGGGAGGGAGAAGAAAAAGAAGATGGAATTCAAGGTACGACATCTAAGGGGGGCGAAACAAGGCTCTGTGTGGCAAACGGCGGAAGTGCTCACGGACGGAGACTATGAAAGGTCCTTCAGGATGGTCCGAGCAGCATTGCGTCCCGAAGCACCCATGATCCCTCCTCCTGGATGTGTGCTAGCACCGGTAAGATATAGGCTTTCAACCGGTCCCCGGTAAGCAGATAGCCCGAATGTTGGTCGTGCAGCGAACATCTGATCGAGGCTCATCTCAAGGTGCATCACGTTTCCACGATACAATCCGAGGTGGCGCTCCAACCATTCCGGATGCTGAAAGAGTTGACCAACAATGTGATCGCGGATCCCTGGGGCGTAGGTTTCAAACTGCGAAATCATTCTGTCGGCGATGACGTCCGCAATGTCGTCCCAGGATCGTCCATCGGAGAGTTCGTAGGGAAAGTATTGCCCCCACAGCCAAAGCACCTCTCCGCCTGGCGGGGCGAGTGTGTCGTCCACGGCGCTGAAGGTCATGGCGACCAGTGGGGGGTCGCTCGAGGGTTGTTTCCCCAAGAAGTCTCCGTAAGCTGACCGGAGCTGCGTACGATTGCGGCACAGCAACTGAAGACCCGTACGCGCATCATCGCCCGGGTGAGCACTGTACTGTACCGGTTGGTCGAGGGCCAGTCGAAGCATTGCCCCGAATCCATTTCCAACACGAAGCCCATCGGTGCCTTCAGGTCGATACTCACGAGGAAGCAAGTGGTCAAAGGTTTCTAGGGCGTGCGTCGCCGAGCAGACTACACGACTGGTATAGACTTGGTCGTTTACACGAATCCCCCGAGCCTGACCCTGCTCCACGAGTATTTCGTTTACAGGGGCATCGGTGTAAACATCTCCGCCATGGGCCTCAATGTGGCGCCGGAGAGCCTGCGTCAGCATTCCGGAGCCCCCCTCCGGCCGCGCCACGCCCCCCTCATGATAAAGGGCATGCCAGAGGGCAAATGGCCCTGTTAATGGTTCTGTAGGGGGGGGGCCCGACTGGGCAGCCATCCAGCCGATGAGGGTCTGCAGCTTTTCCTCGTTGAAGTACGACGCAAGCACCTCTTCGTAGGGCCGCAGGATGTGGCGAAGCTCCTGCTGCCAGGGAAGGGGTGACGAGTCCCCCGCAATCATTTTTTTTCCGATCTCGAACGGCGTAGGCGAAGACAAAAATACGTCACGCATCGTCCGGGCAAACCCCTGCCAATCGGTCACGAACTCTCTGTACGCTTCCCCTTCGCCCGGGAAGAGAGTCTCGAGGTGGTTAACGGTGCGATCGAGATCTCGATAGATAAAGATGGTATCCCCGTCGGGAAAGGGGGCTACGAACATCGGATCGAGTTCCAAGTAGCGGAGGCCGTACCGTTCGAGTTCAAGCTCCTCGACAACAGGAGTTTGCCGAATGAGAATGTGCGCGCTACCGCCCAGATCAATCTGGTATCCCGGAATGAGTTCTTTGGTCGAGACCGCGCCGCCAACGATGTCACGGCGTTCAAAGATGCCGATTCTGTACCCGGCCTGAGCCAGGTATGCTCCAGTTATCAGGCCATTGTGTCCGGCCCCGATGATGATACCGTCGTAGTCCATGTTAACGGGAAGAGTGGGAAAGAAGGAGACTCAGCGTTGCTAAAGATGAGAACCGGAAGGGGCAAACCGAAAGACGAGTACGTCATTTTCACGGGGGAAGGCATCGAATTTCCGAAACCGTTGAGTCTGTTGAGCGTGCACATTAAGCAGCGGTGAAGCACTCTCAATTACGTCACTGCTCGGGTGCACAATCCCCGCCCGTTTTCGAACTATGCTGCCGGGTTTATTATGAATTGGATATACCAAGTTTTAAGCTTTTTTGTGGCCTTCGGTCCGGTCATTCTTGGTACGTTGCTCTGGCACTTTATCTGGGATGACGACTCCGACTCCTCGGGCGGTCCTCCTGGTGGACCTCACTGGCAGCCAGCCCCGCCACCGCCGTCTCTTTCGGGTGATCGGCTTCCTCGGCATGATCGGCCCGTGCGGTCTCCGAACGTGCCTACCCGTGACCGTGCATGACTCGTCATGGATCTTATAGACATTTCTGAGCCGCTATCTCCGGCAACGGCTGTGTGGCCGGGCGATCAGCCCGTTGAACAAAACTGGACCGCCCAGCTCGAGGAGGGAGGCTCCGTCAACTTGAGTGCCCTCCATTTGAGTGTCCACGCTGGGACCCACGTCGATGCACCGTTTCACGTTCGCGAGGAGGGGGCGCGTACTGGGGCGTTTGATCTCTCTGTCTTCGTCGGACCCGCAGAAGTCATTGACGTTGAGAGCGCATCAACCATTCACCCCCGTCATGTGATGGGGGTAGAGGCGCCCCGTATACTGTTTAAGACCGGGGCGAGCCGCTTGTCCGTTGAAGAGTGGCCGGAAACCATCTCGTCGATCCATCCCGAGACGATCTCCGTTCTGGACGACGAAGGGGTTTGTCTAATCGGGACAGACGCTCCTTCCGTT
Source organism: uncultured Salinivenus sp. (assembly GCA_964445365.1). GTDB lineage: Bacteria > Bacteroidota > Rhodothermia > Rhodothermales > Salinibacteraceae > Salinibacter. The sequence continues at coordinate 6,824 of CAYULG010000012.1, forward strand.
GATCCGTTGGATAGCACCACCCTACCGACACACCATGCCCTGATTGACGCTGGCATTGTCAACCTGGAAGGCTTACGTCTCGGGGGAGTGGATCCGGGCTTATATAGTCTCTTGTCTCTTCCGATCAATCTCCAGGGAGCAGATGCGGCCCCCGTTCGTGCCGTACTTACAGATGCTTCACTCCTGTGATGTAGACAAGAACCACGTGGAAAAGATCTTCCTTATCATTGCATTCTGCGAATTGACAGTCTATACTCTCGCCTTATGGATCTCTTCAACCGTGGAGAACTCCGACGTCTTGCTGAGCTTCAGGACGACGTGAACATCTCCCTGTACATGCCCACGTTCCGAAATGAGTCCAATTGGTCGCAGAACAAAACTCGGCTGAAGAATCTGCTGAGCGAGGCTCGAGATCAACTGCGCGACCAAGAATACCGGGAAGATGACATCGACGAGGTTCTTGCTGATGCCCGACAGTTGCTCGACCGACCGGGATTCTGGCGGCAAAATGTCGGCGACGGCCTGGCTGTCTTCATCACGTCCAACACGACAGACCTCTTTCGGCTGCCGCTGAACTTCGATGAGGTGGCCGTTGTCGGGGATCGCTTTCATCTTAAGCCGCTTTTCCCGCTTATTGCTGCAAACAACCGGTTCTACGTGCTCGCCCTCAGTCAAAACGATGTGCGCCTGTATCAGGGAACGCATCAGTCGATTAGTGAGACCGAGACTGCGGAGATTCCGTCCGATATCGTTGAAGCGATTACACACCACGAAGATGCAGAAGTCCAGACCCAACTACACATTCAGAACCGAACGGCTCAGGCCGACGGGTCTTCCCGGATGGATGCATCGCATCACGGCGGTGGAAGTGCCGATGACATGAGTCGTGAACCTCAGGATCGGCTCAAGCGGTTTCTTCGGACGGTGGACGACAGCGTTAGCGACTACATCGAAGGGGAGGAGGTACCGCTAGTTTTGGCCGGCGTCGCCGAATATCTGCCGCTGTATCGTGATGCCAACAGCTACCCTCACCTTATTGACGACGAGATTGTGGCTGGCAATCCGGAGTCAGTAAGCGCGGACCAGTTACACGAGAAGGCGTGGTCTATCGTCGAGCCCGTATTTCTGGAGTCTGAAGAGACGGAGGCTGATCGATTCGAAAAACTGTACTACCAGGACGAAGACATGGCTTCCGATGACTTTCGGGAGGTGTTGTCGGGATGTGCCTATAGCCGAGTTGATACGCTCTTCGTGCCCATTGGGGAATATCGATGGGGTCGGTTCGACCCCGACGCCAATACAATCGAAATGCACGAGTCGCAACAACCCGGTGATGGCGACCTGCTCAATTATGCCGCTGTGTCGGCTTATTTGAATGGAGCGACCGTCCACGCACTTCAACCTGAGAAAATGCCAGGTGGACGAAGTATTGCGGCGACGTTTCGCTATCGGGCTGATGTTGCCGCGGAGGAGAATGGGTGAGACCCTGACATTTGTGTCTGATGGGTTTCTTGAGACTGGCATCGGCACTAGCAAAAAAACCTCTCAGCTGAACTCGCTCATCTATCGGAGGTGCGTAGGAGCTTGACATGTATCTACTCGTGATAAACCTAATTATCAAAAGTTGAGCGAGATCGATTAACACTCATATACTTGTGATAATGGAAATTATCAATAGCAGAAATTAACACCATGCCACCTTCTTCTGCACGAAAGCGATTTCTTAAAGGCATTCATTCTCGGCACACACGACGTGCCTACCGCACCGATCTACGAGACTTTTATGCGCACTTGGAGAAAAGCGAGCTCCACGACGGTCGCATAGAGAATGTCACGAAAGCCGACATTCGAAACTACGTACAATCGTTGCGTAGTGACGATCTATCCGTATCAACCGGTAAAAGACGGCTGTCGGCGTTGCGCCGGTTTTTCGATTGGGCAATGGATGACGGTCTCGCGGACACGAATCCTGCCCGAGATGTTCGAATGGACGATGCTTGGGGTCCGGGGGAGACGGAAAGTGCCACTGAAGCTCCGTCCGTTTTGTCCAAGTCAGAGGTCGTGACGCTTATTCGAGCTACGAGTGAGGCTGGCGAAGCGGCCACTCGGGATCGTGGGTTGTTCCTTACGATTCTGTACGCGGCGCTCCGTCGGTCGGAAGTCGCGTCGATGGATGTGGAGCACGTCCGTCCGCTTGGGCGACATTGGGTGATCGACTTGTCGTCTCATGATACGTGGTCGAGCGCGTACGCGAAAATCCCCGAGACCCTTGTAGAAGCGATAGATTCGGTCCAGGCCCGGTACCATATCGATCAGGGCGCTCTCTGGCGTTCCCTCAGCAATCAGAACCGGGGCGCGCGGATGACGCCCGACGCTATTTATAAGGTCGTACGGCGGACGGGCAAGCGGGCAAACCTCGGCCGGGTAACGGTCGAGACGCTTCGGCAGACGGGACTGCGGCTCGCGATGGACGCCGGCGCCTCTATTCGACAGGTGCAGCTGCATGCCCGACTGCAATCGGCGAGCTCAGTCGAACGACTGGCCGACGACGAGGGCTCCACGAACCGACTGGGGAAGAGTGCAGTGGATTTTGTCAATCTTGATTTGTAAACAATCTATTATAGCTAACTCTTTCAGTCATGCGTTCTACCTGTATTCTGTCATTTAGACAGAGGTTTTTGTAGACGTAGACGGATATGATGAAAAGTACAAGATCAGCAACCACGGCCGGATGTGGATCGTACCTTACAACACCTTATCATATTCTGAGGTTCGGGAGACGCACATTACCAAGTCTCATGGTGGTCGGTTCATGAGCCAATCTCCGAATAATTCGACGGGATACTTTATTGGTCGCTCACGAAGCGTGGAGAGGGCAACCGGGATGCCCAGAATGAGACTGGACGCACGGCACACAGTCTTGTGATGCAACATTTTGGTCCGCCTCGACCTGGGGAGAGTCACGTTATCAATCACATTGACGGAGACAAGACCAATAATCGAATCGATAACCTGGTTGGGCCGCGAAGCTGTAGCGACGCTCTTCTTCCGTCTATCAGAGGAACAAAACGCTTATTTTGTTTCGTTGATACAGCGGTGGTTGCTTCCCAAATTCCCTCAACATCCGCGTCCCGAGAGTGCTCCGCTAAATCTCACTCAACATTTCCTCAACTATGCCGGACAACTCTGATTCCGAACGTTCTTTCGTTAAGGTCGAAGACTCCAGTGCGACAGATTCCCCCGGTCCTCCGAGTTTGTCAGACCGCTCCGGAAGTGAGATCGCTCAACGTCGGATTGAAAACCTTCCGTTTAATGCTCCGAGTGAGAACAAGGGCTCGATCGATTCAGATCAGACCCTTGTCCGTCGGTGGCTTGCCGAGAAGAGTCCGGGAACGCAGGACGAATACGCACGCGACCTTGAACGATTCGTTGACTTCGTCGATCTGCCGCTTCGGTACGTCACGTTGGGCCACCTCCAGGACTACCGCGAGCACCTGGCCGATCAGGGCTACGCCAAATCGACGCAGAAACGAAAACTCTCTGCGATTAAGAGTATTTTTACGTTTGGGACCGAGCTCCAGTATTTTGCCCATAACGTCGGTGCTGCACTGTCGACCCCGCGGGCCCGAAACAACCGGGCCGAACGAATTCTGTCGGAGGCGGACCTGTGGGCAATTCTGCGCGACGAGACAGACTTGCGCAATCACGTGCTCCTCCGCCTCTTTTACGCCTCCGGCGGCCGCGTATCCGACATAGAGGACCTGCGCTGGCGAGACCTGAAGGATCGACCCGATCTCGAAGGCCCGGACGGGCGGCCGGGCGGTCAGGTCACGTTTTTCGGTAAAGGGGACAAAACGCGGGCCGTGTCGCTCTACAGCACGGTCTGGAGCCTAATTGTTCGTCTTCATGAAGAGGAACGAGAGGAAGGATTCGGGACCGCCGATGATCCCGTTTTCCGCTCGCGAAACGGCGGCTGCCTGTCCCGAACACAGATCTGGCGAATCGTCAAGCAGGCATCGACGCGGGCGGGCGTCAAGCTCAAAGAGAAGACCCGAGACGATGGCGTCGTTAAGCGCGACGAGGAGGGTGAACCAGTTATGGTGTCCGAAGTCTCTCCCCACTGGTTTCGTCACGCGCACGCGTCGCACGCACTACAGAAAGGTGCCGACCTCGAACTCGTCCGGGAGACTCTCGGGCACGAGAGCATTGAAACGACAAAAACTTACCTCCACGCCCAACCCGGGAAGTCGTCCTCCTACTACGTTGACGATGCGCCAGAATTCGATGGGTAGCGGCTCCGCTCTAGCGGTCCCCGGCCTCCCTCCTCCCCTGGTAAAATGTAGAAGATCCCAATACACGTACTACCGATTCTTCCTTTGGTCGACAGACAGTTACGAGGCGGATACAGCCGAAGGCTTTATCAGATCGTAAATATCAATCAAATCAATGGTGGGAATGCCCGGACTGCTTAGGAGGTCGAGATGTGAAATGTGTGTTGAGACGCTTACTGCTTGAGTACCGTCCTGTCTCGCTCCGACATTTTGAAAACGTTTCAGGGTCGACCGTGTATGTGAAGCGTCTTGCGATTGGTGCGAGTCCATGTTCATTGAATCGACCCAGTGAGTGCACCCCATGAGTTTTTGTCCCATCGTCGTCGGTGCACTGTACCCAGGCGTCTCTCGAGGGGTGAAAGCCGACCTTCTTGCCACCCACGCCCTTGGCGGAAACGCCTACCCCGTGTGTAGCGCTCACGTCGTTGCCGGCCGCGGCGTCGTGACGGATGTCCTGAACGTCCCGACGGATACTGTTTCGGCCCAGTTCGAACACTTAGCAGCTACTGAATCCCCGACAGCAGCAAAGGTCGGAGTGATTGGGGATGCACCTACTGTGGAAACGACGTTCGAGCACCTTCGCACGCTCGAGGGGCCTGTCATCTTAGATCTGACGCTGAGCGGGCCCAGCGGGGAGGACGTGCTTGGACAGCAGGGGCTCGACGCGCTTTTGGACCATCTCAATGAGCCGGATCTTGTTACCGTTGGGAAGACGGACGCCGCTCTGGTTGCAGGAATGGAAATTCCCAGTCTTGACGACGCGCAGGTGGCTGTACAGCGGATTGCCCAGCGCGGGGCCGAGCAGGTACTCCTCCGATGCGGTCGCCTTCCCACGCACTTCTACGACACCGATTCTTCTCCCCCAGACTTTTCTGTGGATCTATACTACGACGGGGACGAGATTGCCCTGTTCGAAGCCCCGCATCTTTCGGGATTGGACGATCTTCACGGCGTGTCGAGCGGGCTCCTCCTTCCCCTCCTACAAATGATGCAACGTGGAACGTCTCTGGAGCCGGCACTTCAAAAAGGGAAAGGCCGTGTGACCGAAGCCCTCCGGGCCGCACAAGAACGCGAGTCGGATCAGACCCACGCCTTCTTTGAGAATCTAGGCGAGTACGCACACACGGAAGATCTCGACGTAGACGACCTCATCGACAAGTAACCTTCTTCTCCTTCAATCCTCGACCCTATGGGTCGCTGAACGCACAATCTTTCCAAGATCTGCCCCCTGTTTCTATGCCAAATGACGAGCAGGACCAGGAAAAAACCACCATTTACGATGTTGCCGAGCACGCGGGTGTTGCCATCTCCACCGTCTCCCGCGTGCTCAACAACTCTCAGGACGTCTCGGATGCGACACGCGACCGGGTAATGAGTGCCATTCGCGAGCTCCAGTTCCGTCCAAATCGCACAGCCAAATCGCTTGCTCAGCGGGCGACCCGCACCATCGCCGTCGCCGTCCCTACCTTTACGACGCCCTTTCACAATGAGTTCTTGAAAGGCGTTCGCGACCGGCTTGACAACGCGGACATTGATCTTTTGCTGTGCGATCTCGATTGGGAGGCTCCACGGAAGACGCTCTTCAATTTCCTGGACCGGGGAGCGATGGACGGCCTCATTGTTGCAGGCCTCCCCATCAACGAAGAGACTGGAGAAGACCTTCTTTCTCTCGGGGCCCCAGTGGTTCTCATCGGAAGTCACTGGGCACCGCTTGATTCTTTCTATTGGGAAGAGGAACCCGGCGTGAAAAAGGCAATGAACCACCTCTTAGAGAAAGGCCACACCCGAATCGGAATGATCACCACTCCGCACAGCAATCGGCTACGGGACGCGCGGGTGAATGGATATAAGGAATCTCTGGAGGAGGCAGGCATCGAGTTCGACGAGGACCTCGTTGCTCACGGAGAGACTCGAAAACACGACGGATTCAGTGAAGAGTCTGGCTACGAGGCCATGAACGAGCTCCTCGAGCTTGATGAACCGGTTACTGCGATCTTTGCGAGTAGCGACGTGCAGGCGATTGGGGCGTGGCAGGCCATTCGTGAGGCAGATCAGGAGGTGCCAGGCGATTATGGTCTCGTGGGATACGACGACATCAAGGTGAGCCGATTCATCGGACTCACGAGCGTCGCCCAAAACATGCACTACGTGGGTGAGAAATCGACCGACATCCTCATGCATCGGCTCGACAACAGCGGGCCTGAGGAACCGATTTCGGAACTCGTCGGACAAGAACTCCAGATTCGCAAATCCAGCGGAAAATAGTGTACCCCGTAGAAGCGCTTCCTTCCTCTCTCGGTGGAGGCGTTACCCCGTTTTTCGCCCATCTGCGACGACGACCGACATCATGGACCGACAGCTCATCCTCGAGCAGCTCGATCGCACCCTCTCGGCCACCCACTATGATGACTTTGGGCAGCGCTATCAGGGCAAGGTGCGTGATACGTACGAGCAAGACGGAACCCTCATCCTGGTGACGACCGACCGGATCTCTGCTTTCGACCACGTCCTTCCCCAGACAATTCCGTTCAAGGGACAGGTTCTCAATCAGACCGCCGCCTATTTCTTCGACGCTACGACGGATCTCGTCCCCAATCACATCAGGGATGTGCCGGATCCGAATGTAACGGTCGCAGAGTCCTGCACGCCCGTCCCCATCGAGTTCGTTGTTCGGGGATGCCTTGCGGGGCACGCCTGGCGGGAATACCGAGACGGAGCGCGGACACTTTGTGGACACACCCTCCCCGATGGCCTCCGTCAAAGCGAACAGCTTCCGGAGCCGATTGTGACCCCCACGACAAAAGCCGAGGAGGGACACGACCAGGATGTGACGCGGGAAGAAGCAATTTCCAGCACCAATATTGATGCTGCTACGTACGACCAGTTGCGCGACTGGTCCCTCGCCCTCTTCCAGCGTGGATCCGAGATGGCAGCTGAACAGGATCTCATCCTGGTAGACACGAAATATGAGTTTGGCCGCACCGCTAAGGGCGAGTATGTCTTGATTGACGAGGTGCACACACCCGACTCGTCCCGTTACTACTACCGAGACGGCTACGAAGAGCGGTTAGAGAGCGGGGAGCCCCAGCGCCAACTCTCGAAGGAGTTCGTTAGAGAGTGGCTGATGGATCACGGCTTTCAAGGTCGAGAGGGTGAGGAGATGCCAGACCTTCCCGATGCCTTTCGGGCCACGGTCACCGAGCGCTATGTCGAGCTATATGAGACCGTGACGGGACTTAAATTTCATCCCGACCTGCACGAAAACCCCGAGCAGCGCGTTCACTCGGCACTGCGTGACTACACGTAGGCAACCCCTCTCAGATGGATCAAACATACGGCGGTAACCCAGGGTGCCTATTGCATCACGTACGTTGCGGGTCGTCGGTCTCCGAGCACGTCATTCACCGCGTTGATCGAGCGGTCTCGAGCCGTCGTCGGATCGAACGAGACGAGGTCAAGCGCGTCTCCGCTCCGATTAGCCCGACGCAGGATTTCCCCATCCGGGTCACAAACTTCACTCATTCCGATGAACGTCAACTCCTCTCCCCCCTTCCGCTCCGTCCCATAGCGATTAGCGGTAATCGTGAACACGTGATTTTCACGGGCCCGGATGGGCATCGAGTCAGGGCAGTGCGGCAGGACCAGGTTTGATGGATGGGCAATGACGTCTGCTCCTTTCATGGCGAGACTTCGCGCCGCCTCCGGAAAATACCAGTCAAAGCAGACCATGACGCCCAACTGGTACGGCGTTCCGTCTCGGGTAGTCACGTCAAAGACGCCGAAGCCCAGATCACCGGGCTCAAAGAGCGTGGTTTCTTGGTAGAACAGATGCACCTTTCTGTACGTCTCCAGAGAGCCGTCAGGCCGAACGAGGACTGCGCTGTTGTAGATGTCCTCTCCTTCCCGTTCAGCAAGACCGGCAACAAAGGTGGTGCCTGCGTCTCGGGCCCACTTCCGCAGTCGTTCAGTCGATCGTCCTCCAGGTATAGGCTCGGCCACCTGATGCAGATCCTTTTCTGACTGAAAGAAGTACCCGGAGGTGAACAACTCCGGAAGTACAACAAGATCTGCGTCGAGGCCCGAGAGAAGTTGTTCGGTAGTGTTCAGGTTTTTCTTCACTTGGAGGTATTCAGGCCGAAACTGCAGATAACCTGCTTTCATTTTTGTTGTTTTTTTTGCCTTGCAATAACAGAATTAGAATACCGTGGTCGTTCAGAAAGTGGATGATCCACCCCAATAACGATCCCCCAGGAAGATTCTCTTTCCGCTCTGGGAAGGCATTTCACGATCCCAGTTCCGCCAGCACGTCTGCAATCACATCAAAGTCTGGCTGCTTCCCGGCGTTCTCTAGTACCTCGCTGTATTGGATGGTCCCCCCCTCATCCACCACGAACGCAGCCCGCTTCGACACCCGGTCGAGATTCATCGGCGTAAAGTTGTTTTGGTATTTTGCCCCGTATAGAGAACTGACCTCCCCGCTGTGGTCGCTGAGAAGAGGAAACTCAAAGTGATTGGCGGAGCGAAACTCTTCAAGCACAAACGGGGAGTCCGTCGAGATGCCAACCACATTAACCTCCCCAAACCGATCGAGATCGTTGTTCACCTTGTTCAGCTCCGTGGTGCAGACACTCGTGAATGCACCAGGAAAAAACAGAAGGAGGACCGCAGAGTCTAAATTCTCAGACAGGCGCCACATCTTCTGTTGGTCGTCGTACAATTCGAATTCTGGTGCTGAATCACCGACGTCGGGGGAAGAAGAAGGATCTGTGCTCATAATGACCAGGTCAGTTTGTCTGGAGAGACGATCGTGAAAGAAAGATCAGAATCACTGAAAACGAATGGCCTGAACAGGTTCGACGCGCGCCGCGACGCGAGCCGGGACATACGCAGCGAGGCCGCAGAGCACGAGTGTGATAACACTGACGACAACGTAGTCGAGGGGATTCAGTTCGATTGGGGCCGTCGTCATGTAGTACGCTTCTGCCGGCAAAGGAATCAGCTCGAACTGTTGCTGGAGATAGCCTAACGTGAGGGCCAGGGTGGCGCCAATGCTCGTTCCAACCGCTCCAATTAGAAGTCCTAGGGTCAGAAACAATCGTTTCAGGGCCCGCTGAGAGGTCCCTAGGCTCTGAAGAATGCCGATTTCTCGGGTCTTCTCCAAAATCATCATGAGCAAAGCCCCGACAATGTTGAAGGCCCCCACGATCACGATGACCCCGATGACAAGCGGAATAATGCCCTGCTGAAGATTGACCCAGGCAAACAGCGAAGCAAAGGGCTGTAGTTGATGTATGGTTCGCGCCGTGGCCGGGAAATCAACCTGTCCTTCAATCTGTGCGGCGACGGAGTCGACCTTCGAAAAATCCCGGACGGTTACGTCAAACCGAGACACGGCTCCCTCCGGCAGCCCTACGAGATCCCGTGCGGTAGACAGCGTGGTAAAGACAAAATTGTCGTCGATGTTAGCGAGGGTTGTGTCGTAGATCCCCGTGATCACGAATTGCTTGACCCGTGGACGGCGGAGCTGAAATCCGCTGTCCTCCTTTCCACCCTCGCGCAACGAAAAAGCCGTCACCGTCTGCCCGAGCTCTAACCCCAATCGGTCGGCGAGAGACGCGCCTACGACCAACGGAGGACGGTTCGTCTCGATATCTTCCGTTTGAAAGCTGCCACTTTTCATGTGCTTCTGCAGATACCCGGGGGGCCGGTCCGTCCCGAGAAGGCGCACCCCATCGATCGACTGCTCGGACTGACGCAGAAGAACGACAGATTCAACGCGGGACACGGCCTCGGTCACCCCCTCCGTGGATGTCAGTTTTGCGTGGAGGCTTGAAGCGTTCGTCAGAGGTTGCTCCTGAAAGTAGCTCTGAACCTGAACGTGTGCACCAAAGCCGACGATCTTTTCTGTAATCTCTTGGCTGAACCCGCGTACGATGGCCAATGAGAGCAAAAGCGCGGCCACCCCCAACGCCACCCCTCCAATCGCCACGTAAGTGACGAATCGAAGAAAGCTGCGTCCCTCGGTTTGCCCCTCAGGTCCACTGAGGTAGCGGAGCGCCATAAATTTTTCGAATCGGGTGCCCACAGGGAATCAGAATCATCCGGGAAAATAGAGACGCTCGTCCCTACGAATACAGACTGACGGAGTTGCGGGACATACTTCTTCCGGGCAGATTCAGTCGTGACAGGTCGTGGAAGCGTTTCCGAACAAGGGTGTTGCCTCAACCGTACTTGTACTGATTTGTCACTCACCCGAAGACTCCTTGACGCGACGCTCCATCCGACCATGAACAACGCCTACGCGAGCACCCCCCAGCCACAAAATGAACCAGCGCTTGCTTACGCTCCCGGCTCTCAGGAGCGACGTGCCGTGAAGAAGCGGCTTCAGGAATTGCGAAATAAGACCATCGACATTCCCGCGTTCATCGACGGGGAGGCCGTACACACCGGAGAAACGAGCCGGGTGGCGCCCCCCCATGACCATCGGCATACCCTCGGGCACGTTCATCAATCAGGGGCGGACGAGGTCGATCAAGCAATCAGAGCAGCTCAGGAAGCAAAAGCTGAATGGGCGGCGATGGATTTCTCGGACCGAGCGGCTGTGTTTTTGCGTGCGGCGGATCTTTTGGCCGGTCCCTACCGAGATTTGATTAATGCCGCGACGATGCTCGGACAGGGAAAAAGCATTCATCAAGCTGAAATTGACGCGGCCTGTGAACTGATCGACTTTCTTCGCTTCAATGTTCACTTCGCCGAGCAGATGTACCGCGACCAGCCGAACGACACCAGGGGAATCTGGAATAAAATGCAGTATCGGCCCCTGGAGGGGTTCGTTCTGGCGGTAACCCCCTTTAACTTTACGGCCATCCAGGCCAATCTTCCCACGGCGCCCGCTTTGATGGGCAATACGGTGCTCTGGAAGCCGGCGTCCCGGTCCGTTTACTCGGCGTACTACACCTACAAGATTCTCGAGGAAGCCGGCCTCCCTCCTGGCGTTATCAACATGCTCCCGGCCGACGACGGTGCAGCTGTTGGAACGCCGGCGATTGAATCCGAGCACTTTGCGGGTCTTCACTTCACGGGATCACAAGCGACCTTCAACCACCTCTGGTCCTCAATCGGTGACAACCTCGACCAGTACAAAACCTACCCGACGATCGTCGGCGAGACGGGCGGGAAAGACTTCATCGTGGCTCATCCCTCGGCCGACGTCTCACAACTTTCCACCGCCATCGTTCGGGGGAGCTACGAGTATCAGGGTCAAAAGTGCTCTGCGTCTTCCCGCCTCTACGTCCCCGAGTCCCTCTGGCCGGCCGTCCGGGACGAACTCGACGACCAGCTTGCCGACATCAGTGTGGGTCCCCCCGAGGACTTTACCAACTTCGTCAACGCCGTCATCGACGAGCGTGCGTTCGACAACATTGTCCGCTACATCGAGCATGCACGCGAGGACGAGGACGCGGAGATCGTTTACGGAGGGGACTACGACAAGTCCACGGGCTACTTTATTGAACCGACGATGATCCGGGCCCACGACCCGAAGCAGAAAACCATGAAAGAAGAAATCTTCGGTCCGGTTACGACGGTCTACGTGTACCCGGACGAGGAGTACGCCTCCACTCTCACGCTCGTTGATGAGACGTCCCCGTACGGACTCACGGGCTCCATCTTCGCCTCGGACCGGACCGCCATCAAACTGGCCGGTGACGTGCTCGAACAAGCAGCCGGAAACTTCTACGTCAACGATAAACCCACCGGTGCTGTGGTCGGGCAACAGCCGTTCGGGGGGGCTCGCCGCTCCGGGACCAATGACAAGGCCGGATCGGCCTACAATCTCATGCGCTGGGTTTCCCCGCGAGCCATCAAGGAGAATTTCGATCCGGCAACCCACTACAGCTACGCCTGGAATGCACCGGACGCCGCCGACGAACCAACGGCGCTTCCCACCGAGGCTGGTGACGGCTCCGTTGCGAATTGACGCGATGACCGCCTCGCAAGCCTCCTCGGTTTGATGAATCCCGAAGGATGGGATTGAGATGCGAGCAGATTTACGGAATCCATCAATGGGCCCCGTCCGTCGCTGCGACGGTGCCAACGCCCCCGTCTAGATCGAGTGGAGGCCCAACTGAGGCGTTTCCCCCGAGCGAGCATGCGCGAAAGGAGAGTCGCAGAAAAACATTCAACCACTGGCGCCAGTCACTACCCTTTCCCCTTCCAAGGCGGTGCAGACGGTGTTCAAAAGCGTTTACCATCCCGATGGGCGTACACCAGGGCTCGTGTACACCGAAGCACTGGTCAAGCCCATCGGGGCCTGCATGAGTCCGCTCATGATTGGAGCCACCGCCGCTGCACTTCAAGGGGACCCCGTTCTTGGGTACCTGATCTGGGGAGTCCCCGCAGCGTTTGTCGTAGCTACACTGTGGACCCATTTTCGCCTGTCCAGTACGCCGGCCGAACTGCATCTTCGGTCCGACCAGGTGGCTCTTCAAAGCGTCCAAGACGTGATCCTTAACCGAGAACCCGAGTGGGACCCTCTCTACAACGTACGCGTCTCGGCCGAGTACCTGGAAATCTCAGTACGGTGGAACACGCAGAGGTTTCGGCGGCGAGAGTGGCCCAACTACGACCGGCTTCGGGAAGCGGCCACAGAAGCCTTTCAGCCCCGGACGCGCCCCCGCTCGACATCCACGTACGCCTAGGGATCGCCTCGACGGGCCATCGTTGCGCCCCACTCAACCCTTATGTGAGCAATGGGCGCGTGGCTGACGGACTATCGAAGTTGATCGACCGCGACGGCGTTCGGTCGTCCCGGCGGTTCCGGATAGTCTTCGTCCCCGCCTTCGTCCTCGCCCCCAACGAGGCTACAGCCGGACACGAGCACGATCACGGCCAAACAAAGGCCGGCAAGAAGGCGGCGGGGCCCGGAAGAGCGGGGTCCTGGATGGTCAAGAGCCGACATGGTTGAGGGAGAGTCGAATGCGTAGCGTAGCGAAAACGGGACGGTTCTACTTGACGACGACGAGCTTCTGGGTGAGCGTCTTCCCCTTGAAAGAAAGACGCCCGAGGTACACGCCACTGGCGACCCTCCTGCCCACATCGTTCGCCCCATCCCACGTGGCGTGGTACGTACCCGTATCTCGGGACTCCTCCACGAGGACCCGTACACGACGGCCGAGAACATCGAAGACTTCTAGCTTCACGTCTCCCTGACTCGGCAATGTGTAAGTGAGTCTCGTCTTCTCACGAAAGGGATTGGGCCCACTGCGGCGAAGTTGAAGGTCAGTAGTGGTCAACTCGTTCACCTTCTCTTGTACGTAAGAGCCGGTTCCGACCAGAAGCGTAAGGTCGCTCGATCCAGAGGGGGATCGAATCTGTACGGTCGACTCTCGATGGAGGTCGTAGCTTCGGCCGGTCTTTTCGTCAACGAGTCGCACTTGTGGGGCCTCGATGGCATCCAGCTCTCGCGCGCGCAATGAGACCGCGTCGTTCGATTCGCTCTGCAACGTCAGCGAGAAGCTCTGTCCTCGATCGGCCTCGGGCTGCACGGTACGAGCCAACAACTGCTCTCGGTGATCGGACACTGATGGGGAGCGTGCACGGAGACTCAGGGACGAAAACCGATTGGGCGGAGCGACCCAGTCGTAGGCATCCAGTCCCTCCTCGGCTCGCTGATGCCAGCCGATCTGAAGCGTCGATGCCCAGCGTCCTTCCTGGCCCACGTCCAGCGCGATTAAGGCTGCCACGGATTGGCTAGAGGCCTTCTCGGTTGACCTCGCATCTCCGGTAGCGTTGTACGGAATCGTGAGTTCATCGAGGCCCCGATCGTTCAAGAAGTAATACGCCTCGCCGGTGCGCGCGGAAGCAAATTCGGAGGTTTCGCTAAATCCCCCATCGAAGGCCCACAGCGGCTGGAGCGGGTCCTCTCCCGGAATCTGTCGGACTTCATTCCAGTTGAGCGCTCGGTCGAAAGGATTGGAGATGATATTCCATCCAGCATGGAGGTCGATGGTGGTGACGTTCCCCTGGTCGAGGGACACCGTCGCAACCTCTCCTTCGGCAGTCCATGTCGAGTCGCTGATGAGCCAAAACCCTCGACCAGTCTGGAAGTCAAATGTCGTGGACTCGTCAAACTGAACAAAGAAGTCAGAGTCCGTTCCGTCGTCCCAGTACGCCTGCCAAGTGTCGCCGGCCGCACCAGAAAGGGTTTGTGCGAGCGGGCGATCAACTTGGCCAGGCAGGGCCACGAGTCGATAGTCCTCCGGACGAGACCCCTCGCCGAAGGTCCGAGAGGCATTGTAGCTAATAGTCTGTGGATACAACACTCCCGAAGCCGACTCCGAGAGACTACTTTTCTCTCCATCCGCGTCCAACGTGACGAGACGGTAGTAATAAACCTGCCCCTCAGAGTCAGGCGTATCCGAGTAGCTAGTGACCTCCGGCCCTAGGCGTGCAATGCGCCGACCGGTCGTATCGAAGTCGGCTGTCGGTCCCCGATATAAATTGTACCCGGTACGATCACTCGACGTACTCGCCGTCCACGATAGAGAGATCTGATCTGTACCTGTCTCGGCACGCAGATTGGTCGGGGGAGCCGGTGGCGGAGCGACGCTCGAATATGGAACGAGCCCTGACTCAGGCGTATCTACGGGATCACTCGTGTACACGTGAAACTCCCCAGGTGCCAGAGGGATTGCCGCCCCAATTTCGTCGTCTTTAATTTCGACGACCTCCCCGGTGAAGTAGTCGTACCAGGTGCCCGACGAGGGAAACTGCGGATTCACGTCTCTCCGCTGTACGTCAAAGTTTCCGAACACGACGGCGTCCATCTCTTCGTGCTCCAGAACGATCCGGCGTCCAACATCTCCATCTCCCACCTTCATACTCACCTGCGTCTCAGGCGAGGAAAACACCTCATATTCGTTTCTCAGGTCGAGCAGAGCCGACCAGGCCTTGTAGAGCCTGACGCGCTTGGGGCTTTGATCGGGATCACGATATTCCCACCGGATCGGTTTCGGACTGGTCCGGCCGGGATCATCTGACGAGCAGGCGTCACTCTCCTTGAGGCATTCGCCCTCCCCCCAACCGTATCCCAGTTCGCCAAATTGCCACATCATACGAGGCCCGGGAACGGTAAAGTAAAAGGCCCCGACGAGCTTTTGTCGGTTAAGGGCCGTCTCAAGATCCTGCGTGGTGTAGGCTCCGGAACCATTCCCGAACGCCTTTTTGCGACGCATGAGCCACTGCTCATCGTGACTCTCCATGTAAGCGATAAAGCTCGGCTGGTCGTAGCCCCCCCGATTCCCATAGTACGACGCCGTGAGGTCGGAGGACGGATCGGTTCCGTCTTCTACAAACCCCATGTCGGCTTGGCTGAAGGGGCGATTCATGTTGTGCCAGGTCATCATACTCCCCGTTTCGTCGTCGCGGTAGCCGCCAAGCTGGTTTTCCACACTGGGTGAACCGAAGAATTCCAGGATCATGTAGGCATCCGAGTTGACGTTGTCCCAAACGTGGTCCGAAACCTCCTTCCAGCCCGCGACAATCTCCTCGGAGTAATTCGGATCATTGAAATCGGCTGCAACGCACTTTGCGAGGTCAAAACGGAATCCGTCGACGTTGAATTCGTCGATCCAGTACTCGTTGGCCCGGTCGATGTACGTTTGGATAAAGGGGCTCGTCTGATCTAACTCCCGAAAAAAATCATCGCAGAAGCCGCGGTCCTCCTGTCTGTTTACAATAAAGGGGTTCTCATCGGAATTTCCGTACAACTGCACCAGCGGAGACTGGTCGGTAACGTGGTTGTAGACCACGTCCATGATCACCGCAATCCCTCGGCTGTGCGCTTCCTCCACGAAGCGTTTAAAGTCCTCCGGTGGTCCGTACGACTTGTCGAGCGCCAGGTGGGCATTGGGGTTATACCCCCAACTGTTGTTCCCGCCGAAGTTGGCCACGGGCATAAGCTCTACTGCGTTCACACCCAGCCGGTCCAGGTAGTCGAGTGTGTCGGCCAGGACATCGAACGAACTCTCCTCCACGAAATCTCGAAGCAGGAGCTCGTATATCACCAGGTCTTCTCGCTCCGGCGCTTGGAATTCGGAAAACTCGAACTCGCTTTGCTGCTGACCGGGTCGGATCACGGACACCATGTTTTCAGTCTCCTCGGCTGGATACGACGCCAGTCCCGGGTAAACGTCGGAGCTAATGCTTTCATCCTGCGGGCTCCGGACCTTATGAGCCAAAGGGTCGAACGTCCGGATTTCCCCATCCACAAAGTACTGGAAGTCGTACTGCTGACTCGTGCTGAGATCCAGGGTGACCCACCAGTGGTCCCCGTCTTTCTTCATAAAGTACTGGCTGTCAATTTCCCAGTTAGAGAAATCCCCGATAGCGTACACAAACTTCTTGTCCGGTGCATTCAACGACAGCGTCACCGAGGACGGGTCGTTGGGATCGTAGTTGATGCCGTCCTCGATACCCGAAGGTCGAGGTTCCTCGACAACGTCTGGGGTCCGAATAAGAGAGGTCTCAACCTCATCGGTGAGGGTACTGCCGTCAGCGGTGGCTTCGGCCTCCGCCCGGATTTGAAACCGGTTCGGCGTATTTAAATCCAGAGCATAACTCAGCGAATCTGTAGACGTTGATGTTACCTGTTGCCCATCGACGTAGAGGCGGAGTTCAGAAAACGCATCCACGTTGGCCGTGTCCGCCGTGATCGTCACATTCACCGTGGTGTCCGTCGCCGTCATGAAAGGGTAAAGCGGAGGATCGGCCGTTGGGCTCAACAGGTTAGCAGCAAGAAAGGGATCGTTTCCGGATACGTCATTCACGTCAACGAAGATATCCTCTCCCCCCTCGGCTTTTCCTTCCTTCGATCCGTCGGCATTGCGGAAGACCATGTTCAACGTCTGAATCTTCTCGTCGTCGCCGAGGGAGCAACTGGTGCTGGTGTCCTGGTAGTAGGCCCGGATGTCGTCGATGGTCAACTCGTACACATTGTCGTCGATCTGCGTGAGCTGCGTGTCCTCCCGGTTGCCGGAAAAGTCATCCTCCGTCGGCCAGTAATTCTTCACACACTTCCACTCTTCTTCGGGATTCTGATCGGTTGAGATGCCAGTGTGAGCGTACACGTCCCCATCATGCCCTTCCAAGCCCCCGGTCCCACGGTCGGCATAAAAGGTAATCGTGACCGGCTGATCGGTACGGGCGGGGTCCGGATCGGACTCTACGACCTGCCCCATTGACGGAAGCGCGAACACAAGACTACAAAGGGAAATGGTCCACGCGCGGAGGATCAACATAGAAGGTGGGTACTTTGAGCGCAGGTTTAAAAAAAGCGCACCGGCCACTGGGACCGGTGCGCTTTGAAGATGAGCGACGTGATTGGACCTACCTACTGCCTATTTGGGCATAACTTTAACGTCATCGAAGAGCACGTCCCCATCGGGCGTGAAGACAAACTGCACAAGCTCTCCATTCAAGGCAGACGGGTCGTCGCCGAGCTCACCAATGGTGACCTCGTATCGCTGCCAGGTTTCCGTCACGTCACGAGATGCTGAGCCGTCGAAGCCCCCTTCAAAACTAGTGAGTGATGCCGAAAACCCGGCTGTTCCAGATTGCGACCGCGCCCGAAAAGACAACACGTCGTCACTATCAACGTCAAGATACAGGAGGGCTACACCAGCAAAGTCATCTCCATAATTAAACCCAAACCCACTGCTTCCACTGACAGAATATGACGTGTACCCATCACTTTCAGCGTCGACTTCACTTGAGAAGCCGTAGTCATTGTCGGTAACGAACGGAGGTCCCCAGGCGAGAGTAGGCTCCTCGAAGTCATGGATTTCGGCTCGGGCCCCGACCCCTTCGATTCCGAATAGGATCTGGTCCAGTCCATACTCGACGTCTGAATCCGTCACGAAGGATATGCTTTTCAGCGGGCCATTACCACCAGATCGCTGATCTACAGGATTGAACCCCGAGATATCAAAGAAGCTCTCTAAATCATCATACGAGATCTGGTACTTTAGCCACCCGTCCACATTCGGAACAGGAATATCAGCTTCGTGGGTGACGTCAGACCCATTCTGCTCTTCTGTCAGTCGAACGGTAAGCGTAAACTGTTCATTGCTTTGCGGGCGAACGAGAAAGGAGAAGTAGTCTAGACCAGGGAGGTTCGCCTGTCGTTCAATCGTCAGAGCGTCGCCGCTTGACGCACTGACGTTGAGGTACCGGACGCTGTTGCTGCCGGCGGGCTGGTTTACATCCTGTGGAGTTGCAAAACTGGGGGGGCTCGGATTCACGAGTGCATGCTCCGTTCCTCCATCTGCGGTAAGAGTGCGCTGCGTCCCCTGATATGCAGGCTCAGTTACCCCTGTCTCATCCGGAAGATATGACCGAGATGACACGTCCCCCTCAAAATCGAGCGCAACAAAGTCACTCGTAAACTCCGAACTTAAGTTGAGTGCAGTCGCGGCGACCGCAACGGTATCGGTTACATTCTGTCCTCCGGATTGGCCCTCAATGAGAACCTGCTCTTCTGAAAGAACGCTCTCAAGTGTGCCTCCAGCCTTCACTTCGTATGTAACCACACCTTCCGAGGGCTCCCCTTCCCGACCCAACTCTTCTAGGTTTAAGTTAGGAGCTGTCGCCGATGGGAACTCATCCAAACCC
>CAYULG010000012.1:25834-26157 GCA_964445365.1 uncultured Salinivenus sp.
CCGGTGAGACCGTGAAGCCGCTCGTTGACACTTCCATGAACGCCTGAAGCTCAACGTCTTCGACTGCTGTGGGGGTTTCCTCACATCCTGTGAATACGAGCCCGAGCACGAGGAGAATGAAAAAAGGAAAACCTAAAGAAACGAACCGACGCATGACGGAAAATATATTGGTACAAAAATGTCTCAGAAGGAAACCACTTCAGGGGGATACGGAAAAAACCGATCCCCCTGGAGTTTGGCTAGTTAGTATCCCGGATTTTGCTCAAGCTTGGGATTGGCACTCAATTCGGAGGAAGGGATCGGAAAAATGGCAAACTTATCAT
>CAYULG010000013.1:0-25874 GCA_964445365.1 uncultured Salinivenus sp.
AAGTGTGAACAATGTCTGCCAACGGTCCTTTTTGAAAGCGGTTCGTCTTTGCAAAAGGCTCTTCGCGGAGAAAACAAATGCTTGGCGCAACAGGAGGCCATCTGCACCGTGAGTAGGCAGGGAGCACCGGCTCTCCGATTGAGGGCACGCGCGAGACGAAAAGGTATCGATTAGAGTGCGTTCACCAATGAAGAGCGTCTCGGTGTTGAGGGAAGCAGCAGAGCGTGCGAGGCCTTCGTGAATTGCCCCCGGAGTTCCATTTCTTTCCGATTGTCATCGGCTATGATATAGTCCGTTGTCTTCGAAACGTGCTTTTTCGGCTCGAACCGTCAGTCATAGAAGAGGCAAACACGAAACTACCCTGTAATTACGACGTCCTTGCGTCATGCGTTACCTTATCACCGGCGGAGCCGGCTTTATTGGCAGCCACCTAACGGATCGTCTCATTGAGCACGGGCATCACGTGCACGTGCTGGACAACCTGTCCACCGGCCGAATCGAAAACGTTGATCAGTGGAGGGACCATGATCGGTTTAGGTTTACGGAGGGAAATGTCCTTGACGAGCACGTACTTGAGCAGGGCGTGGCATCGTGCGATCGGGTGGTGCACCTCGCCGCCGCCGTCGGGGTGAAGCGGATTTTAGATAAGCCCGTGGAGACGATTCAGACGAACGTCGGCGGGACCGAAAACGTCCTCGAGTTGGCGCATCGACACGACAAAAAGGTCCTCATTGCCTCGACCTCCGAGGTGTACGGGAAGGCGATGAGCAAGGACGAGGATCTCGACGCCCTCCGGGAAACGGACGACTGGACCCTCGGGGCGACGAGCAAACGGCGCTGGGCCTACGCCTGCTCGAAGGCCATGGACGAGTTCTTGGCGCAGGCCTACGCCGACGAGCACGGGCTTCCGGTCGTCTGCGTGCGCTTTTTCAACACGGTGGGGCCGCGTCAGAGCAGTCGCTACGGCATGGTCATCCCAAATTTTGTCGAGCGGGCCCTGGCGAACGAGCCGATTGAGGTTCACGGGGACGGCACGCAGACGCGCTGCTTCACGCACGTGCACGACGCCGTTCGGGCCGTCCTCGGTCTCCTCGATGCGCCGGAGGCCGAGGGCGACGTGTTCAACGTGGGCCAGCAGGACGAAATTTCAATTAAACGACTCGCCGAACGGGTGCGTGAGTTGTCCGGTTCGTCCTCTGACATCACGTATATCCCTTATGAAGAGGTGTATGGCCCGGAATTTGAGGACATGAAACGCCGGACCCCGGACATTTCGAAGCTTCAGAAGATGATTGATTTCGAGCCGTCGTTTTCGCTGGACGACATCTTGCGGGACGTGATTGAAAACGTGCAGGCCCAGCAGGCCGTATCCGAGTAGACAAAACAAAAAACGAAACACACTGATTTCATACCTTGGGTTCTGTCGGTTTCGGTTGACCGTCGATTCTACGCCGAACCGGGGTCGACATTGGGCGGACATCAGTTCTCGCTCGTCGCTCATCTAGCTCGTATCTTCGCATGCAGCCACTCAAGATGGACGTACTGTGGGCCCACGCCCCGGCGCTTGCTCTGGGTCTTGTCGGCGTGCTGATTTGTACGCCGCTTGTGATGCAGCTTGCCCGTCGGTTGGACTGGGTGGCCTATCCCCGGGCGGATCGCTGGCACGGTCGTCCCACCGCGCTCATGGGAGGCATCGGGATTTATGTCGCGGCGACGATAGGGGTCTTTGCGGTGTTGCCCGTCGAGGACATCTGGGCCCTCTGGATGGGCGCAACGCTGATGTTTGTCGCGGGGGCGATTGACGATCTGGCCCACATTCAGCCGGCTGCCAAGCTGGCGGCCGAGGTCGTGGCCACCGGCCTCCTGCTGTCTGCGGGGTACGCCTTCGGAAGCCATTGGCCCCTCTGGCTCTCCCTGCCCCTAACCCTGCTCTGGGTGATCGGGATCACGAACGCCGTGAACTTGCTCGACAACATGGACGGCCTCGCGGCGGGCATCGCGGGCATCTCGGCGCTCGTGGTCGTGGTCTTTGCGGGGCTGACGGGGAGTGCCACGGCCGTGGCCGTCGGCGGGGCCGTCGCCGGGGCGGCCCTGGGCTTTCTTGCGTTCAACTTTAAGCCGGCGCGCATCTTTATGGGGGATTGCGGCAGCCTCTTTCTGGGGTTTTCGATCGCGGCGCTCGCCCTTATCGTTCAGCAGCAGGCCGACGTGGCGGGGCAACTGGCCGTGGGCCTCGTGCCGCTCGCGGTGTTGGCCGTGCCGATCCTCGACACCACCCTCGTCACCTTCGTGCGCAAATTGTCCGGGCGGCCGGTCTCACAGGGCGGGCGCGATCACACCTCCCACCGGCTGGTCTTTTTGGGCCTGTCCGAGAAGCACGCCGTGTTCATGCTGTACGGATTGAGCCTTGGATCAGGCGCTCTTGCGTTGGTGGTGCTGTTCGTGGACGTCATGGTCTTCTATGCGCTCAGCGTCTTCGCGGGCGCGGCCCTCGGTGTCCTTGGCGTTCACCTCGCCCGCGCGAACGTCTACCAGACCCAAGAGGCCGGCGGAGATGGGGCGCCCTCGACACCGGCCCGTCCGCTGCGAATGCTTCACAACGCCTTTGGGCATCGATGGAAGGCAGCAGCGGGCATGCTGACCGACGTGATGTTGGTTGGGGCGGCCTTCGTGGTGGCTCATTATCTTCGCTTTGAGAACGGCCTGTCCGTCCTTCAGGAGGCGCAGATGTTGGAGGCGCTTCCCCTGGTGGTGGCGGGCAAGGTGCTTGTGTTCTACGCCATGGGGCTCTACCAGGGCATTTGGCGCCATGCCGGCACCCCGGAGCTCCTTCGAACGGTCGGCACGACCGTCCTGGCCGGCGTCGCCACGTCGGGAATCTACGCCCTTCTCCACGGCCCGGCGGCGATTTCGGTGTCGGTCCTGGTCATTGATTGGATGATTGTGACGTTTGCGATCGTCGGGGTGCGTTTTGGATTTCGGGGACTCCGTCAGTATCTTGCGGCAAACCGTGAGCAGGGACGAGACGTGCTCCTGTATGGCGCCGGGGATGCCGGCGTGCTTACGCTTCGCGAGCTCCGCCGGAATCCGGACCTGAACCGAACGCCTATGGGGTTCATTGATGACGACTCCATGAAACAAGGACAGAGCATTCAGGGGCTGGACGTGCTTGGGACCGGGAACGACCTCGTTCGGATCTGTCGGCAGCGAGACGTAGACGAGGTCATCGTAACGACCACGACCCTGCCCGAGGCTCGCCAGCGCATGGTCCATCGTCGGTGTCAGGAAGCAGGCGTTCCATGTACGACCTTTGACGTGACCGTGGAGCCGCTTCATCCTGATCATTCGACGATTGTAGCCGATAACGTCGAGATCACCAGCTGAGCGGGGCGACCCCTACGTGGAGCAGGGAACCGTGTACGTATTTCCCTTCACGAGTCGGCTGCGGCGTTCGGCCCGTTCCGCAGTCGCGTTTTGTCCCGCAGTGACGGACGGCTGAACCGAGGCTCGTCCGGCCCTCCCATTCTTCCCGGGCCTTCGATGCGACCTTGGATCTCTGTGGGGACGAGGAGCGTTTGGAATTTTGCTTTCTCACGTAGACCCTGATAGGACGTTGACGGCTGTCATCCGAAGCGACGGTCGATCAGAGTGACGACGGATCCGAAAAGTCCGCTTCCGTCAATCCCTGTGTTGGGTTATGAGATGATCTGCAGGGTGATCGGTACTCCATCAGTGCCCGTATAGAAGCCTTTTCGGCCTTGAGGGGTTGGCCGCACCGACGCTTTCCGAAGCGGAATAACGACTCGAGCACCTGTTTTTTCTCGTCTACTTCGTGTCTCCATTCACAGGATTCCGTCCTTTTTGGGACCCAACCAGTTATGGACTTGGATTCGCCCCCGTCGTCGCACACCGAAAATGGAAGCTCGATGGAGGTCCTTGCCGATCGGTCGGCCGCAGCCCGCCAACTCATCGGTCGCCTTGAAACGAAAGAGGCGACCATTGGAATTGTGGGGCTTGGGTATGTGGGGCTTCCGCTGGCGGTAGAGTATGCCGACCAGGGTTTCTCGACGATGGGGGTCGACGTGGATGAGGACCGCGTCGAGCGGTTGAATGCGGGGGAGAATTACCTTGACGACCTCGAGGATTCGGTCGTCCGTCGGCTCGTGGCGGAAGAGCGCCTTCGCGGGACCTCCACGTATGCCGGCAGCGACGAGGTCGATGTCTTCTACCTTTGTGTGCCCACCCCGGTGACGGACACCAATGAGCCGGACACCACCTACATTGAGGCAGCAGCGCAATCGATTGCGGAGCACCTCCGCCCCGGTCAACTCATTGTGCTCAAGAGCACGACCTACCCGAATACCACGGAAGGGGTCGTACAGCCCATTTTGGAAGCGGCCGCTCGGGAAAAAAACCTGGAGATCGGGCGCGATTATTTCCTCGCGCACAGTCCCGAGCGCATCGATCCGGGCAACGAGGAGTTCACGACGGCGAACACACCGGTGGTCGCCGGCGGTGTGACCGACGCCTGCACGCAGCTCTCGAAGAAAGCCCTCGAGCAGATTGTCGCTGAGGTCCACGCTGTCTCGAATCCGAAAGTGGCCGAGATGGAGAAGCTGCTGGAGAACATCTTCCGTTCGGTCAACATCGCCCTCGTCAACGAACTGGCCCAGCTCTGCGATCGCATCGGTGGCGTGTCGATGTGGGAGGTCATTCAGGCGGCCGCGACCAAGCCCTTCGGGTTCATGCCGTTCTATCCCGGTCCGGGACTGGGGGGGCACTGTATTCCCATCGACCCCCATTATCTCTCGTGGCTGGGACGGAAATACGACTTCGAAACGAGCTTCATCACCCTCTCGGCCCGCATCAACGAGGGAATGCCGTTCTACGTGGTCGAGTCCGTCGTAGAGGCCATTGCTCGCCGGCCGGTCCGACTCCGTGAGGCCAATGTGCTGGTGCTGGGGGTGGCCTTCAAGCGCAACGTCGACGACACGCGGCACTCCCCTGCCGACACCGTCATCAAACTGCTCCGGCGAAAGGGCATCGAGTCGATTCGGTACCATGATCCGCACGTGCCTTCCTTTGAGGTGTCTCCCGCGGAGGAGGAGCCCGTCGAGGTGCCGTCTGTGGATCTGACGCCGGACGTGTTGCAGGCGCACGACGCGACGGTAATTGTCACGGACCACGACGCATTCGATCCGCATCTCATTGCCGAACATGCCCCGGCAATTGTCGACACCCGAAATGCTCTCTCGGACGTATCGGATCCGGAGCTGCGACAAAAAATCACGCTGCTTGGGAGTGGGGACTCCCGTCAAGCCGCGGCGTAGCGCCCGAGGGACCGACGCCCATTGATCCTGTTAGCGTACCAACACACCATGCCCCTTTGTACTTTTCTGCTGCAGCAAAGTGCGGGATTTATGTCCGGTGCCCCCGTCGGCACCGGCCTCGAATGGATGGCACTGGCCGCCCTGCTCATTCCTGCGCTCCTCCTCGTTGCGCTCGTGTACGTGGGCGCCGAGACCACCGTGTAGAGCCCGGGGCCCTGATCGCGCGCAAAACGGGGAGCTAAAGAAAAGCCCGGCCCCCGAGACGACTCGGGAACCGGGCTGTACGGGTTGAGGGGGAGGGGAGCGTACGGACGTCTCACTCACACTCGTTCTTGAGGTAGTGCTCGGCGCGGGCTTTGTAGTCGCCGAACGTCGCGTCCTGGAAGGTCCGGCACGCCTCGGCTTTGTTCCCGAGCCGAAACTGTGACTCGGCGATGATGAAGTGGTACTTGGCGGCATCGCTGCGGCTGCCCTGGTGTTTGTCGAGTCCCTCCTCGGCCACCGAGGTGGCTTCGTCGAACGAGCCCTTCTCGAAGTGCGCCCGGGCCCGATAGAACAGGGACGTGGCACTCGGATCCACGTACTCCGCCATCTGATCGAGAGCGCTCAGGGCCGAGTCGGCCTGGGCGGCGGTGGAGTTTTCCCCACTCAGCGTTTCAGAGGCCTGGGCCACGAATTCCTGCCGGATGCGCTCCGTTGCCAGCCCCGCCACGCGTGTATTTCCGGTTTCATTGCCGACGTCAATGGCTTTTTCCAGGGTCTCCAAACCGGCCTCGGTGCTGTCGAGGTTCACGAGGGCGAGCCCCTTCCCGTAGTGCATGTAGGCGTCGTCCGCCGCGTGCGTTACGCCCTTGTCGAAGTGCGTCAGTGCCTCCTCGAAGTTTTCATTTTCGATGGCTTCGTTGCCCCAGTTCTTCGGCAGCGTCTGGAGGTATTTCATGACCTGATTTGCGGCGTTATCTTCCTCGACGTCTTCTGCCAACTGCAGGGCCTGTTCAAGTTTTGCGTACGCCTGGGAATGATCGTTCGTCTTCGCGGCCTTGAGGCCGGTGTTAAATGACTGCTTGAGCTGCTTGATCTTTTGCTTGATGTCCTCCTGGTCGCTGCTCTGAGCCAAAACCGGAGCCGGTTGCAGGCTCAAAAGAAGGACGAATGACAGGGAGGCGAGAACCCAGCGGGTCAAGGAGTTTGGCATGGCAGTCATAAGTTGGGAACGCGATCGTGAGAATAAGGGCTCTGGAAAGGGAGAAAAAATTTGATCCTCCAAAAATAGGGTTGGGGGACGTGTGTGTTTCTAAAAAACGACCGACGGCCGTCGCATCAAGTCGCCCCAGGAACGGGGTTGAACCCGCGCTTTGCGGTTTTCTCTCTGCGCTTCCGGCTGTGTGTTCGGGTTTCGCTGCTGGCACTGATGGTTGCGCGTACGTCCGCAAGTGGCGGTCGCACAAGGACCCGAAGGCACGGAGCCGGGGAGGGGCGCCCAGGTGTCGGGGACAGCGGCCCAAAGGGGGGCTTCCTATGTCAATCAGCAAAGGTACAACGCTCGTGCCAGTTTCCGCAAACAAAGATGAGTCAAACGCCGGGGCCCTGTTGAGCCGTCCGGTGGCCAGAGCAAATCGGGAGGCCCCCCGTCCCAGAACGCGTGAGACCGACATTTTTGGGGAAGGAATGCCGTTAGTGACGACCATTGGTGTCGTGGTGTGACCGCGTTGGTGCGGAATCCGCGGGGAAAAATAGGCGATGGGCTGTACGATGTCGACCAGAAAATTGGACGTATTGGGAGGGGCGGCACGGTGTTTTCGTCGAGCGCAGGGTCCATTGCATGAGGGAGCCTGGGGCAACGAGTCGAAGAGGCATCCGGGCGTTTTCTTCCATTCCGGGTTTGCGGTCGTCGTTCGGTTTCCCGGAGAATTTTGCTCATTTTGCACGGTTGGTCTGGCATTCGCCCGCAGGCCTCGTTATCGTTATCGATGACTGCAGACCGTTGCTTCCACAAAAAGCAACGCCGTTCGTAGGACCTGACGTTTCTTTTACACGAACCCCTTCGTCTTCATGAAATTGATCGTCCCCATGGCCGGACGGGGCACGCGCGTCCGTCCCCACTCTCACGTCACCCCGAAACCCCTGCTGTCGGTAAAGGGCCGAAGCATCGTCGAACGCATCGTGGACACGTTCGCTCGGGTACTGCCGGAGGTGCCCGACGAGGGCGTGTTCGTCCTCGGCCCGGACTTCGGTGCGGACATCCGCGATCAGTTGACCCGAATCTGTGAGGAGCGGGACATGGCGGCCCACTTTGCTGTGCAGGAGGAATCGCTCGGCACGGCCCACGCTGTCGGCTGCGCCGACGGCCACCTGACGGGGGACGGCGTCGTGGTGTTTGCCGACACGCTGTTTCACCGGGAGGAGGAAATCCAGATTGAGGACGAGGCCGACGTCGTGGCCTTTGTGCGCGAGGTGGACGACCCGAGTCGCTTTGGGGTGGCCGTGCGCGACAGGGAGCAGGTGACGAAACTCGTGGAGAAGCCCGACGAGCCGATCTCCAACGAAGCGCTCGTGGGGATCTACTACATTCGCGAGCTGGCGGACCTGAAGTCGGAGATCGACTACCTCCTGGCGAACGACGTGGTCGGGGCGGGGGGCGAGTACCAGCTCACCGACGCGCTGGACCGCCGTCTCCAGAAGGGGGACGTGTTCACCACTGCCTCCGTGGACGCGTGGATGGACTGCGGGACCATTCCGGCCCTTTTGGAAACGACGGGGCGCATCCTCGATCGGGAGTCCGACGAGCTCCGTCAGGGGACGGTGGAAGACAGTGTCATCCACGAACCGGTGTATGTTGGGCCCGACGCCACCATTGAAAATGCCGTCGTGGGGCCGCACGTGTCCGTAGAGGAAGGGGCGACGGTCACGAATGCTGTTGTCCGCGACAGCATTGTTTTTGCCGAGGGCCTCGTGGAGAACGCCGTGCTTTCGGCGTCTGTGGTGGGGCGGCACGCTGCGGTGAAGCAGGACGTGCCCACCATTAATGTGGGGGACCATTCCCAAATCAACGATGGGCTGCGCAGTTAGGCGTTCCGGCGGAGGCGGCACAACGGACGATGGGGGCTTGATTGCCGTTGCCGTTCGGGGTGCCGGAATCGTGCGTGGGTGTGGGCGTGCGGATGGGGCGTCGCGCCTCCTCTGGTCGTTGTGCTGTGCTCACTTGTGGGAGAAGGGGGCTGAACGGGGGCCGCTCCGTGTGGATTTTGAGTGGACCTCGGCGGTGGGCGGCGCTGAGGACGCTTCGAGTGCTGTGTGTCGGAGCAGCCGGCCCGGACGTTTGTTTGGGGACGTGGACTGCCATTCATTCCTCATGTCGAACGCCACACTCGACAATGAAGACGTATCCGGACGGGCTTGAGGAGAAGCTCGGCTTTGATGTCATTCGCGATCGGCTGGAGGGAAAGCTGAAGTCGCCGATTGGGCGCGAGCGCCTCGATGGGATGCAGCCCGCCCGAAGCATGGACTGGCTCCGGGCAGAGCTGACCCGCGTGGAAGAGCTGCAGGGCGCCTTTCAGTACGACGATGCCGTGCCGCTAAGCAATTTCTACGACCTCCGCGACGTGCTCCGCCGCGCGGCCCCGGAGGAGGCCTTCGTCGACCCGGAGGACCTGAAGGCCGCGCGCCTCCTGCTGGTCACCGTGCGGCGCCTGAAGCAGTATTTCGAGAGTCGCGCGTCCGACTATCCTCGGCTTGCCGATGCGGTGGAGCGGATCACGCCCCTGCCGGACCTCGAGGAGCACGTTGCGTCGATTCTGGAGGAGGACGCTACCATTCGCGACGATGCGTCCGAAGAGCTGCTGCGCCTCCGGCGCCAGATCCGGAGGAAAGAACGTGAACTGCGCAACACCCTCGACGAGGCGCTTCGCACGGCCATCAAGCAGGGCTATGCGACGGAGGAGCAGGCCACCATCCGCGGGGGCCGCATGGTCATTCCGGTGCGGGCCGAGGCAAAACGCAAGGTGGAGGGCTTCGTGCACGACACGTCTGCCAGCGGGCAGACGGTCTACATCGAGCCCGCCGCCTGCCTCCAGCTCAACAATGACGTGCGCGAGCTGAAGAGCGCGGAGCAGCAAGAGATTGAGCGCATCTTGCGGGACGCCACGACCCACATCCGTCAGGAGACCGACGCGATGGAGGCCAATCTCCGGGCCGTGGGGCAGTTTGATCTCCTGCAGGCGAAGGCACGCCTCGCCAATCGCCTGGACGCGGTCGTGCCCAAGCTCAACGAGGACGGCCACATCGACCTCCACGGGGGCCGCAACCCGGTGCTGGAGCTCCATTTCCAGGCGCTCGGGGAGGAGGCGGACGCCCCCGACTGGGCGCCGGATGAGGATGAAGATGCGCAGGACCGCGAGGTCGTCCCTCTCGACATGGCGCTGGGCGACGACTTCCATACGCTCGTCATCACCGGGCCGAACGCCGGGGGAAAAACCGTGGCGATGAAGACGGTGGGGCTCTTTTCGCTGATGCTGGCCTACGGACTGCCCGTTCCGGTGGCGCCGCACTCCTCGTTCCCGCTGTTCGACCGGATCATGGCGGACATCGGCGACGAGCAGTCCCTGGAGGAGGACCTTTCGACGTTCAGTTCGCACGTCTCGAACCTCAAGCACATGTTGGGCACGGCCGGGGACAACACGCTGGTGTTGATCGACGAGGCGGGCACCGGGACGGACCCGGACGAGGGCGGCGCGCTGGCCCAGGCGGTGCTGGAGCAACTGACCGCGGTCGGGGCCCGCACGATTGCCACCACCCATCACGGCACCCTCAAGGTGTACGCCCACGAGACGACGGGCGTAAAAAATGGGTCGATGGAGTTCGATCAGGAGACGCTGCGCCCCACCTACCGCTACCAGGAGGGCGTCCCCGGCTCCTCGTACGCCTTCGAGATTGCCCAGCGGATGGGGCTCGAGGAGGAGCTGCTGGACCGGGCGCGCACGCTGGCGGGGAAGCAGAAGACGGCGATGGAAAACCTGATTGCCACGTTCGAGAAGCGCACCCAGGAACTGGAGGATGAACTTTACCAGGCCGAGAAGGCGAAGGAGCAGGCCGAACAGGAGCGCCGGCGCCACGAAGAGAAGCGCCGCACGATTGAAAAGGAGCGCGAAGAGTTTCGCCAGCAGGCGCTGGAGGAGGCCGAGCGCATCGTGGAGGAGGCGAATGCCCGGATCGAGCAGACGATCAAGGAGATTAAGGAGGCGCAGGCCGAACAGGAGGCGACGAAGGAGGCCCGCGAGAAGCTGGAGGACTACAAGGACACGCTCGGCGACCAGCAGGCGGAGGCGGAGGCCGCTGCGCCGGCGGGGGCGGGCGAGGCCCCGACCGGTACCGACGAGGAATCCTCCGCTCGGACCGATCGGCAGCCCAGTGCATCAATTCAGGAGGGCGATCAGGTCGTTCTGGACGACGGCTCAACGCCGATGGACGTGCAGGAGATCGAGGACGGGGAGGCGGTCGTCCTCATGGGCTCGATGCACATGCGCGTCGACCCGGACCGGCTTACCAAGGTCGGCGGGCCGGATCCCGACCCGGAGCCGACCACGGGGGGCGACTCGACGATGGCGGCGCTGCAAGCGAGCCCGTCGATTGACGTGCGGGGCCAGCGCGTGGAGGAGGCCGAGCAAAGCGTCCAGCACTTTCTCGACGACGCCATCGCCGCCGGACTGGACGTCGTAGACATCCTCCACGGAAAGGGCACGGGGGCGCTTCGCGCAGCGATTCACAACCTCTTGGCCGAGCGCTCCGACATTACCGATTACCGGAAGGCGCCGATTGAGGAAGGCGGCGCCGGGGTGACGAAGGTCGACCTGAGTTGAGCGTGGTGCGCAAGGCGGTTCAGAGGTTGCCGGCGCACACAGGTACAACCGCACACGCTAGGGCTATCGCATCTGTCAAACGACCCTCTCTGTTCGGTACTGTGGTAGGTTCCGGTCGCCGAACGGATTCCGAAAGCCTTCGGAACGGCGAACCGGACCTACTTGGCGCCTGAGCATCCTGAATTCGGTGGATTTTCGGGTTTGACCGCTCCGACGTTTCCTTACAAGCAGGGAAAACCTACTCTCGTCAACAGATGCGATAGCCCTGCCGCACACGCGGCCCGCTGGACGAAGCGCCTGCCGGTTTGTAGCTTCGACGCCGTCCCTGCACCAAACACTTTTCACCCACAGACTGCTCGATTCATGGCACACGTGGTCGTTACCCGGCCCCTCATCGAAAACGGCCTCTCCGACCTGCACGACGAGCACACCGTCACCGTTTGCGACCCGCCCTCCGGAAGTGCGCGGACGGAGGAGGAGCTCATCGACCTCACCGATGGGGCCGACGCGCTCCTGTCGGTCCTGGCCGATCCGTTGACCGAATCGGTCTTCGACGCCCGCCCGGACCTGACGGTGGTGGCGCAGTACGCCGTGGGGATCGACAACATCGACCTGGACGCGGCGGAGGCGCACGACATCGTGGTTACCCACACGCCGGGGGTGCTCACCGACGCCACGGCCGACATGACGTGGGCCCTTCTTATGGCCGCCGCCCGCAACGTGCCGGCGGCCGATCAGTACGTGCGTACCGGACAGTTCGAGCGCTGGGAAACGACGCTTTTGATGGGCACGGAGCTGACCGACAAGACGATGGGCATCGTGGGGCTCGGGCGCATCGGCGCGGCGGTGGCCCGGCGCGCGCTCGGCTTTGGGATGGACGTGGTCTACCACAACCGCGAACCCGCCAACCCGACCGTTGAGCGGCAAACCGGTGCGCAGTACGTTGAGCTCGACGAACTGCTGGCCATGAGCGATGTGGTGTCGCTGCACTGCCCGCTCAACGAGGACAGTCACCATCTCATTGACGCCGCGGCGCTGGACCGCATGAAGGCTCGTGCGCTTCTGGTCAATACGGCTCGGGGGGCGGTGGTGGACGAGGCGGCGCTCGTGGACGCCCTCGACGCCGATGAAATTGCCGGCGCCGCCCTCGACGTGTTCGAGGAAGAGCCGGAGGTCCATCCCGGCCTCCTCGATCAAGACCGCGTGGTGCTGGCGCCGCACCTCGGGAGCGCAACGACGGAGACCCGTCGAGAAATGGCTCAGATGTGTGTGAACTCGATTCGCACCTGCTTTAACGGGGCGGAGGACATTCCACACCGCGTTGTTTAGCGGGTTTGTCTACACCGACACGAACCCGGCTCCCTGTGCAGCCCACTCGCACAACGGTCGGGACGGGCCGTTGCTGCAGGGGGACGCGGGGAGTGATGGGTTGGCTGGACGGGGCCGTTTGGAATTCCGGACGGCGCTCGCACGCATCCTGCCCGAGGGACGGGGCTTGCCGGGTCGGTGTACTTTTTGTGTGCACGCAGTCTGAATGGCACGTTCCCAGTGATTCTAACTCCTTCGCCTCGTCCTCATGTCGCTCCCGCGCGTGTCACTGCTTGTGCTTCTGGCTGGATTCGGCACGACGGCCGCACGGGGACAAGATCAGGTCGCGGAACCTGCGGAAGCGGTCCCCGACACGGTGGAGCAGCGCGTGGCGACGGCCTTTCGGGCCGGCGACGTCCGGCGCCTGCTCACCCCTGCGGCCAATCGGGTTGAAGTGAGCCTGTTTGGGACGCGAACGTTTTATAGCAGTGCTCAGGCCTACTACGTGCTTCGCGAGTTTTTCGATACCCATCCGCCGGCAGACTTCGTTCTCGCTGATGCCACCAGCACCGGCGAAAGTTTCTTCCTGCGAGGTCGGTTCGAACACACCCGCGACGACCGGCCGTTACAGGTGTACGTTCGGCTGGTCCGCCAGGAGGGGGCGCCGTGGCAGTTGCAGGAGGTCCGGATCGATTCGGAGATCGAGTAGGACGCGACCGCCCCGCTCGGGCGGAGGCGTTCGTCTCTGGGATTTGGCTCGCCGCTTATGCTTGCCCGCCTTGTCGACGTGTTGCGTCGGTCCCCATGGATGACGGGGACCGGAGTCGTTCTTCTCCTTGCGCTGGCGGGAACCGAGGTCGTACGGTGGGTGGCTCTCGAGCGGGTCACCGACAACCCCGACGAGCGACGGGAAGCGGTGGTCAGCGATGCGTTTGCGGAGATTGATGACCGGTTTGGGGCGTTTCAGGGGCGACTGCGCGCCCAGGCGGAGCGCCTCGCGTCCGACTCGGTGGTGGTGAACGGTCTCGAAACCTGGACGGACCGGAGCGAGCGTCCGGCTGCACTGGTCCGGCGCGTGCTCGACGTGTCGATTGACGAGCGGACAACCGTTGAGGTCTTTTCGCCGCGCCCCCACGTCCTCGCCTGGAACGGCCGGCGGGTCCCCCTCGGCGATGCGCCCGACGACGAGGCGTTTCTGCAGCGCCCGCAAACGGTCGTCGTGGCGGACGGGGACGTGCGCCGCGCGCTGGCGGTCTGGTGGCCCGTCCGGGTCGACGGTCGTGTGCTCGGGGCCGTGCGGGTGAGTCAAACCGTTCAGTACCAGCCGCCGGTGCGGAACCGGCACATCCAGGATTTTAGTCTGCAGGAACAGTGGCAGCAGGCCACCGATGCGTCGATTCGCGTTCAGTGGGAACGCTCCCCGAGCCAACCGTCGCGACCGCATCGGGTGCTTCGGGACCCGGAGGGAGACGTTCTGGGAACCGTGAGCGTGGTGCCGCCCTCGTCGTCCCGGATCGAGCGGCGCACCGCCCGGGTCTACGACAACCTGCTGGCGGGATGGATCACGCTGCTATCGGCGTGGGGAATCGTGGGGCTCGGGCTCTGGTACCTGCGCCTCGCTCGACGCCCGGGCACGTGTCGTCTTTCGCGGGCCCGGACGGCGGCGGCCGGTCGTCTGGCCGTGCTGGCTGCGGCCTGGGTTGGGATGCGCTACCTGCTCCTGGAGCTCGACGTCCCGGGGCGGTGGCTCGAACACCTCGGGCTCTTCACGTCACTGTTCGATCCCACCCAGTTGGCTTCGGCCCTAGGGGGCGGCGTCCTTCGGTCTGCGGGCGATCTGTTTCTTACGGGGCTCTGGGCTGTCCTCCTCGCTGCAGCCGGAATGCACCTGGCGCTCCGGTATTGCGTACGGGCCCCGTCCGGACAGGCCTTGTTGCGGCACGTGCGGACGCACAGGCCGGCCCGCCCGTCGGCCCTGTGGTTTCTTGGGACGGTCCTCGTCGGCGTAGCGATCAGTTTCGGCAGCGTGCTGGCGCTGGCGTACGTGGTGCAACGGGCCGTCCTTGACAGCACCCTCGACTTTTTCTCGCGGACCGGTCTCCTGCCCGAGCCGCTCCTGTTTGTGGTCCTGTGCGCGCTGTTCCTGCTGGTCGTCGCGGTCCTGGCGTTCGGCGTCGCGTGCACGTGGGTGGGGATCCGCCTCGTGCTCCGTCACCGCCCCGACTGGCCCCTCGGGTTCGTGCCCTTGGCCATCGTGGTGCTCTACGCCGCCGCGACGGCCCTTCTTTACCTCGGGGCCGACGCCCAGGCGCTCGTTCCATTTCCGTATCCTGTAATCGTGATTGGGATGGTGGGGATCGCGGCCGTCTATGGGCTCGTGGGGCGCAATGGGGGTGCCGAAGCACTCACGATTCGGGGGCTCCTTTTGGTGCTCTTTCTCGTCACGCTCCTGTTTTACCCCTTGCTCCACCAGGGGATGGACGCGCAGCGGCGTGAGCGGATGGAAGAGGCCGCCCGGAGCTTCGAGGCCGGGTACGACCCCCGGGCCCTCTATTCGACCCGACAGGTCCTCCGGGCCGCCGACGAAGAGCTGGACCCGGTGTTGATGGGAAACCCATCGTTTGACCCGGCGCCGGTTGACTCTGTCGCCACGCGCCTGCTTCGCCGATCCCTGCTGGCCTCCCTGACGACCTATGAGGTCAGCCTCAGTGTCTTCGACGACAACGGCACACTGCTGCGACACTACAAGACCGCCGGCCGACAGCCTGTGGGGGCGGGAACCAGCCCGGCTGTTCGATCCGCGTTCGGCAATCTCCGGCGCATGCACGACCGACAGTTGTCCCGCGGCCCCGTCGTCGATCGGCTGGCCGGGGGGCAACGGGGCCAGCGCACCGGACGCTCCGGGTACGGCGGCCTTCTGTTCGTACAGCGAGAGGACCGGGCCGGATACTGGGTCCTGGTTCGGTCCGAGCCCCGGACGCTCCTGCCCGGGACGGGCCCCGGGGTGCCTCGGGTCCTGATGTCAAACGGGTCGTTTAGCGACCTGTACGCGGAACTGTCTCTGGCTGAGTTTCGGGACGGACGGATTGTCCGACAGTTCGGTCAACACTTCGGGCGCACGCGACTGGCGCCCGGCTACGAGGAGGTGCTGAGCCAAGAGGGGGAGCTCTGGCGCTCCGAAACGGTTCGGGACAATCAATACCTCACCTATTACTCACGGTCCGCGCCCGATGACGCATCCTCAACAGTGGGGGTGCGCATCCCGGCACTCCTCGCGTTCGATCACCTCTACTACCTGCTCCGATTGACCGTCGTGGGGCTGGTTGTGGGGATGGTGGTATATCTGCTCGGTCTCTACGGACGGTACCGGCACGGGCTCGTGCCCGCCCAGCGCGTTCGATTTCGAAATAAGGTCCTGAACGCATTCTTGATCGTCGGCCTGGTGTCGATGGTGGCCATGGGCGTGGTCGGGGTGCGGGTGGTCACCGGCGAGAGCGAGCGCGTCGTGGAGCGGCGCCTGCGCGATCGTCTTGCACGGATTGAAGAAACGTTGGCCCTGGAGGGTCGGGACGGCGAACCCCTTTGGCGCGTGGCCAGGCGGATGAGCATCGACTCGCTTGCCGCCCGGGTGGGGCTCGACCTGCGCGTGTACGAAGACGCCGAGCTGGTAGGCACGAGCCGGCCCCGCCTCGTTCGCGACGGGCTCGTGGATGAACGGCTCCCGGGGGCGGTGTACCACGAACTCTACGATGAGGCCTACCGGTTTACGGTGGCCGAGGGGGCGATTGGGACGTTTCGCTACCTGGTGGGCTACCAAACCCTGGTCGACGAGAGCGGGCGCCCACGGATCGTGGTCGGCGTGCCGACGCTCGCCCAGCAGGAGCAGGTGGCCGAGGAACAGGCCCGAACGCTGGCGTACCTCTTCGGGGCTCTGCTCGTCCTGTTCGTCCTGGTCATGCTGACCGCCGTGGTGCTCGCAAGTGCCCTTGCCCGGCCGATCGCGCGCCTGCGGCGCGGGCTCGAAGCGGTGGGGGAGGGGCGCCTTGCGGAGGCGTTGTCGGTGAACACGCGGGACGAGGTGGGAGACCTGGTGCGCACGTTCAACGACATGCGGGCTCAGCTCGCCGAGAGCCGCCGCAAGCTCGCCCAGCAGGAGCGGGAGGTGGCCTGGCGCGAGATGGCCCGGCAGGTGGCCCACGAGATCAAAAATCCGCTCACGCCCATGAAACTGTCCATTCAGCACCTGCGTCGGGCCTTCAAGCAGGTAGAAGTGGACGAGGCCGACGCGACCTTTCCGGACCTCTTTGATCGCATCACCACGACGCTCGTCGAACAGATCGAGGCCCTCGTGCGCATCGCCGATGAGTTTTCGACGTTTGCCCGGCTGCCCACCCGCGTTCTGGAAACGCTCGACCTCAACGAGGTCGTCCGGGAGGCCGTTCGGCTCATGGAGCAGGAGACGGACGCCGAGACGCTTGCGCTCAACCTATTCGACGACCCGCTCCCGGTGGAGGCCGACCGCGAAGAGCTGCGGCGGACTTACATCAATCTCATCAAGAACGCGCTGCAGGCAATTCCCGACGCCCGAGAGGGACGGGTGCGAGTGAGCACGACCTTGGTGGACGACCAGAATGGGCCGGTCGTCGAGAGTCAAGTCGTGGACAATGGAACGGGCATCCCGCCGGACGTGCAGGACAAGATGTTTGAGCCCAACTTTTCGACCCGAACGGGGGGGACGGGGCTCGGCCTCGCCATCGCCCAGAAGACCATTGACGACCTCGAGGGCACCATCGAGTACGAAACCTCGGAGGGCGAGGGTACCACCTTCTGGGTCCGGCTCCCCCTTGCCGACGAGGACGGGGACGACGAGCGCTAGGTCGAGTGTGTTCGTTCACGGGGCCGAAGGCCGCGACGGATCATGCCGGGTCGGGGACCGACACCGACCGGATGGCGTCAATGCGGTCGACCAGAGGGGGGTGCGAGTAGTCGAGCGTAACGGTGAGGGGGTGGGGCGTGAGGTTTGCGAGGTTCGTCTCGGCGAGGCCCTTGAGCCCCCCGATCAGGGGAGCGCCCGCGTCGGTGGTTTCGACGGCGAACTCATCGGCCTGGAACTCGTGGTGGCGCGACCAGGCGTTGAGCGGGAGGGACAGGAGCAGGTCTACCGGCGAATACAGCAGGCCGAAGAAGAGCAGGCCCGTGTACACGGCCGGCTGGTCCACGTAGAACGCCTGAAAAAGGCCCTCGACCTGGAGGAAGACCGACAGCAGCAAGAAGAGGACGCCGGTCTGGATGACGCTGATGGCGATGCGCTGCGGAATGTGGTTGAGCTTGTAGTGCCCCATCTCGTGGGCGACGACCGCGACCAACTCGTCGACGGACAGCTCCTGGACGAGGGTGTCGAAGAGGACGATGCGCCGGTTCGACCCGAACCCGGTAAAGAACGCGTTCGCCTTGTTTGACCGCCGCGATCCGTCCATCACGTACACCTCATCGACCGGAAAGTCGACCGAGTCGGCGTAGGTGAGGATCGACGCGCGGAGGTCGCCCTCCTCTAGGGGGTCAAAGTCGTTGAAGATCGGCATCAGGTACCGGGGGGCGAAGAACTGGAGGAGCAACATCACCGCCGTCACGACGACCCACGCGTACACCCACCCGTACGGCCCGGTGGACTGGAAGAACCACAGAATGGCGGCCAGCAACGGCCCGCCGATGGCGACGCCGAGCGCCAGGCTCTTGAGCAAGTCGAGGACGAAGGTTGTGGGCGTCGTCTCGTTAAACCCGAAGCGCTCCTCGATTACGAACGTCGAGTAGACGGAGAACGGCAGCGAGAGCACGCCGCGCCCCACCACGAGCAGGCCGACGTAGAGGAGGCCCGTGACGATGGGCCCGAAGTTCCACCCGCGAACCAGGGTGTCCAGCCACTCGAAGCCGCCCGCAAACCAGAACGCGAGGAGCACGACGAGCCCGAACGTGGAGGAGACCAGACCGAAACGGGTCCGCGATCGGGTGTAGTCCTGTGCGTGTTCGTATTCGTCCTGGTCGAATGTGTCGGTGAATTCCTCGGGGAGTGTCGACTTCAGGTTCTGGAGCGTGAGCACGTCCGAGACGATGTCCAGGGCGTACTCGGCCAGGAGGGCGGCGAGGATGATGACGGCGTAGACGTTCACGGCAGCAACGGAGGGATTTTCGGAGAAAGACCGGCGGAGGCTCGGTGCCAGTTCCACTGGGCGTACCGAGAAAGGGAGAGTGGGGGAAAGGGGGCGCGGGGAGACTGTTCGGGCGTTAGCGCCTTTTCAAAAATCCTGAGGGTAGAGGAGTCGGTCAATCGACCGACTGCCAGGTGTGCGGGACGGACGGGTTCTCCCGTTCTTCTCACGCCCGGTCTTGGCCTTCACGGATCGCGCTTACAATCTGATCGCGGGTGATCGACGTGTTCACGCTCCCGACGTCGAGAGGGGATTCGTTCTGTTCGGACTCCGAGACGGCTGTAAGACGAAAGGTTTCTCCATTCCGGCGCTGGATGCGGACTTCCCCCTCTTCGCGGGCGAGGTCGAGAACGTCTTTCAATTGTTGACGGGCTTCCGAGTATGTGAAAACGCGCATGGGAGAAGAAGTTGAGCTAAATGGAGGAAACCTCAAGACCGTGGTTGCGAGCCGCTTCCTGCAGGGACCGGTCCAAAGAAAGGAATCGGGCCTGATGCCGAAGGGCGGCTTCGAGCATGTAGCCGTCGTAGGCGTAGTCCTCCATAGACAACGCATAGTCGAGTCCGGTGGCTGCGTCGACCTCCACGAGTCGAATGGGCATCTTCTCGTAAAGCTGAAAGGCGTTGCGGGCCGTTGAGGCCGTGATGTCCTCTCGGAGAACGTTGCGGGTGAGGGCATTTCCGACCTCGTACGGGAGGGAAGAGGCAGAAATAACGGTGGTGTTGCGGGTCTCATTCAGAATGCGTTTCCGAGTTGGCTCGCCCAGGACGACGGCGATGACGATACCGGTATCAACGAAGACTTTCTCCATTGATTAAGGTTGTACAGTTGTACGACTAATTGAGAAATGTCGTCCCTGTCGAACGGGTTCCTGTGTATCCTGAGCGTTGTTGTCGGTCTCAAGTTTGCAGAACCGCAGCACGATGCGTGGGAAGGGTCGGCAGATCGAGGGTGTTGTCGGCCTCCACCGATGTGCCGGTCAACACATCGATCCAGGAGCGGTCGGCGAGCGGGTCGGGGAGGGGGAGCGTGGCAGGGGCTTCGGGGTCGCGTGTGAGCGGGTGGCGGGCAACCACCGTGAGGACCGCCGCGTCGGGGGCGTCGGCGTCGCCGGTGAATCGGGCGAAGGCGAGCCAGTCGTCGGCGCCCTCGCCCTCGGGCGCGAGGTCGGTGTAGCCCGCAGCCGACGCCAGCTCGGGGTGGGCGCGGCGCCACCGCAGGAGGCGAGCTGTAAGGTACAGATAGGCGCGCGGATCGGGGCCGTCGAACAGAGTGTGCACGGCCTCCGGCGACGGATCGTCGAGCAGCGGGGCCAGGTCGTCGAGGGCATCGCGCCGGACCTGCCAGTCTACGGGTCGGCGGTTGTCGGGATCGACGAGGGAGAGGTCCGCGAGTTCGGTGCCGCGATACACGTCCGGCACGCCGGGGGCCGTGCCCTTCAGGGCAAGTTGGCTCAGCCGGTTGGCGAAGCCTGCCTCGGCCAGCATGGCGGCGAAGTCGTCGAGCACGTCGGGCGTCGCGTCGTCGGTCGTTACGCCGCGCACGACAGCCTTCAGGTCCTCCTCGTAGTCCGTGTTCGGATTCGTCCAGCTCGTCTGCTGCTTGGCCTCCCGGACGGCCTTTTCCACGTAGGCCCAGAGGCGCTCGCTCAGGTTCTCCCGACCGGTTGCGTCGCGGGGCGTGCCGTGTGCGTCGCACCAGAGGGCCGCGAGGGTTTGGTAAAAGAAGTAGGTGTCGTTGTCGGACGGGCCGTGGGCGCCTCGGTACGCGTCGGCGATGTCGTCCAGGCCCTGCACGACTGCCGTCCAGCGGTCCGGTACCTCGGCCAAGGCGAGAAGGCGCATCCGGGTGTCCGCACCGCGCTTGTGGTCGTGCGTGGCGGTGGTGATGAGGGTCTCGGGGTACTCGCGCGCCCGAAATCGGTTGTGGGCGTGGAAGGCGTGGTCGTGGACGCCGAAGGTGCCGGGCTCGCCGCCCACTTCGTTAAGGGCCGTGAGGCGGTGATATCGGTAAAGGGCGGTGTCCTCGATGCCCTTGGCCGCCACGGGGCCGGTGTACTGCTGGAGGCGCCCGACCCAGGCGCGCTGGTCATCCTGAAGGTCTTCGCGGAGTTCGCCGAGGATGGCGTGCTCGACGAACTCGAAGACGGTCGGCTCGGCGGCGGGATTGCGCTGGAGGGCGCGGTGAATGGCCGCCTGCACCACCTCGCGGGCGTCGTCTTCGTCGTGCGGCAAAAAGGTGCGGTAGCGATCGACGGCCGCAATAATCTCCTTCAAGGCCTCACGCAGGGCCGCCAGCGTCACGTCGCGGGTGTGGTAGTTGGCCTCCGAGAGACGATCGAGCTCGTAGGCCAACCGCGCCAGCTCGCTGGTGAGCGTCTGCTCGATGATGAGCGACTTGCTCCGGTAGACGCTTTCTTCGAACGAGGGGGCGTCGGGCACCGCGCGGCGATAGATGCGGTCGAGCGCCTCCTCCCCGTCCTCGTGCAGAAGCACGCCCATGGCGTCGTTCAAGAATGCATAGCCGGTGGTGCCGGCGACCGGCCAGCCGTCGGGCAGGGTCTCGCCGGGGGCCAGGATCTTCTCGACCCAGATGCGGTCGGCCCCGAGGTCGTGGAGGCGGCTCAGGTACTCGTGGGGGTCGAAGAGGCCGTCGATGTGGTCGATGCGGACGCCGTCCACGCCCTCCTCCGCCAGCAGGTCGCCAAGCAGACGGTGCGCCCCCCAGAACAGGTCCTCGTCCTCCATGCGGAGGCCCACGAGGTCGTTGATCGTGAAGAAGCGGCGGTAGTTGATCTCGCGGCCCGCTGTCTTCCAGTACGCGAGGCGCCAGTGCTGTTTCTCAAACAGGCGGTGCAGGGCCGCGCGGTCGAAGGCGTCATCCAGCAGGTCCGCGTCGAACGGCAGGTTCACGGCGGCGAGGCGGCGGCAGAGGGCCTCGGCGCGCTCGTGGGGCGCGGGATCGAGGTCACCAAACGCGTCGCGCAGCTCCTGGAGGTCGAAGTAGGCATCGGTGCGTTCGAAGGCGGGAAGCAGGGCGTCCAACACCTGCGGGTAGGTGCGCGGGCTCAGGGCAAACCGGTGCTCGTAGTAGGCGGCCCAGAAGCGCCCGTCCTCGTAGACGAGCGTGATCTCGCCGTCGTCGAGCGCCGCGCCGTAGGTGGTCCCCAAGAAGGGCAGCAGGATCTTGCCCTGCAGCTCCGGCTTCAGCGGATCCCAGTCGATGTCGAAGTGGTGGGCGTAGGCCGAGTGCGGCCCGTAGGCCAGCACGTCCTGCCACGCCTCGTTGGCCGGGCCCACGCCCGCGTGGTTCGGCACGAAGTCAAGGACGAGCCCAAGTCCGGCCGCCACGGCGGTCTCGCGCAGCGACTCGAAGCCCTCGCGCCCCCCGAACGCCTCCCGGACGCTGTTGTGGTCGATCACGTCGTAGCCGTGTGTACTCCCGGGTCGTGCCTCCGTGATGGGCGAGAGGTAGAGGTGGCTCACGCCGAGTTCGCGGAGGTAGGGCACGAGCGCCTCGACCTCGGCGAAGCCGAAGTCCGGGGTGAGCTGGAGGCGGTAGGTGGCGGTCATGACCTCTGAGTGTAGAGGGTTGGAGGCGTGGGCGTATCGACGAGGAACCGATGGAGATCAATCCGACCGAAGAATGGTAGCCCCCGGGCGTGTGAAGGACACCGCCGCGCCGGTAAGGGCCGGGGGGCGCGGGTCGGTGGCGTAACCGCCCTGCTCGGTGTGCAGCACCGTCGCACTCCCGGGCGGCACGGCCACCTCGGCCCGCCCCTCCAGGTTGACGACCACGCAGAAGGGCGGGCGATCGACTCGGAGGGTCGTGTCGGTGGGGGCCGCCACGGCGTGGTCGTCGCCCAGCTTGGGACGGAGGGCGAGGAGGTCGCGGTAGAGGGCCAACACGCCGTCGTGGGGCGGGCGCAGGGGCTCGTCCCAGTCCAGCACGCTGCGCTGAAAAGTAGCTGGATCCTGGGGGTCCGGCACTTCGCCCTCGAAGCCGGAGAAGCCCTCGAACTCTTCTTTCCGCCCCTCGGTCACCGACGGCCCCAGCTCGTCATTGTGGTCGGTAAAGAACTGAAACGGCGTCGACGCGGCCCACTCCTGCCCCATAAACAGGAGCGGCAGCTCCGCCGCCACGCACAGCAGCGTGGACAGGGCGCGGTACACCGGCAGCGACACGTCGTCGGTGAGGCGATTGCCGGTGGGGCGGTTGCCCACCTGA
Organism: uncultured Salinivenus sp.; assembly: GCA_964445365.1. Taxonomy (GTDB): domain Bacteria; phylum Bacteroidota; class Rhodothermia; order Rhodothermales; family Salinibacteraceae; genus Salinibacter. Next base: position 22,925 of record CAYULG010000013.1, read on the forward strand.
TCGTGGTTCTGGATGAAGACGACGCACTGCGTACGGTCCACCGGATCGGGATCGGTGCCGCGCGGCGCGTCGAGGTAATCGGAGTGCTCGCCCCGAAAGAACCAGCCGTCGCGGAGGGTGGTGGCGATGTCGCCGGCGGTGGTGCCCACATAGTCCTGGTAGTACCCCTCGCGGTCCCCGGCCGTGAGGACGCGGCACTGGTGATGCAGGTCGTCGCTCCAGACGCCGTCGAGCCCGTAGCCGTCGTCGTCTCGAGATAGGACAAGGCGGTTCAGGTTTCTGTGGTCCTCGGCGATCAGGTGGCGGGTGGGGCCATCCACGTGCTCCTCAACCGCGCCGGCAAGCTCCGACAGGAAATGGGGGTCGGAGTTGTCGTGGAGGGCGTGGGTGGCGTCGAGGCGGAGGCCGTCGACGTGGTACTCGCGGAGCCAGTGCAGGGCGTTGTCGACGAAGAAGCGCCGGGTGCCCGCCGAGCCCTCGTCGTCGAGGTTAATGGCGGGGCCCCAGGGGGTTTCGTACTTGTCCGTGAGGAAGGGGGCGAAGGCGTTGGCGTAGGCGCCGTCCGGACCGAGGTGGTTGTAGATGACGTCCAGGAAGACGGCCAGGCCGGCATTGTGGGCAGCGTCCACGAGGCGGCGCAGCGCGTCGGGGGGGCCGTAGGCACGAGACGGGGCAAACCAGGCGGCCGGGTCGTAGCCCCAGTTCTGCTCCCCCGGGAAGTCGTGGACCGGCATCAGTTCGATCGCCGTGACGCCGAGGCCCTTCAGGTAGGGGAGGTGCTCCCGCACCGCGTCGAAGGTCCCGGCGTCCGTGAAGGTACCCACGTGGAGTTCGTAGACCACGAGGTTCTCCTGGGCCACGCCCGACCAGTCGTCGTCCCTCCAGTCGTAGGCAGCAGGGTCGATCACCTGGGACGGGCCGTGCACGCCCTCCGGCTGGAAGCGGGCGGCGGGGTCGGGAAAGGGGCCGTGCCCGTCGAGCCCGATGCGGTAGCGGGTGCCCGGGCCCACGTTCGGGATCGTGCATTCGAAATAGCCATCACCCACGGCCGCCATCGACCGGGTCTGATCGTCGAGGACCAGGGACAGGGCGTCCGCGTCGGGCGCCCACACCCGGAAGGTCGTTTCGTCCCCGTTATACAGTGCGCCGTGGAAAGGAAAGGTAGGCATCGGACCAGGAAGGGGGGAGCGTGGACGGGTGAACAGAAGCGAACCATCCTCCAACCGGTCACTCGGCGGGATAGTCTCGCGCTCGCCCGTAGATGCGCGTGAGCGCAGAGAGGCGCTCCTCGGCCTCCTCGGTAACCTGATCGGGCGTCACGCGCCACGTCCAGTTGCCCTCCGGCTCGCCGGGATTGTTCATGCGCGCCTCTTCGCCAAGCCCAAGCACGTCCTGTAGCGGTGTCACCACGCGGTCGGCGACCGACGCCATGAGGTAGCGGTGGGCCTGCTCGTGGATGTCTGCGTCCGAGGCGTCGAGGTTGAGGTAATCCCGGGCGTACTGGCACGCCTCGGGTAGGGTGAGGTCGTTTTCCCACCAGCCCATCGTCGTGTTGTTGTCGTGGGTGCCGGGGTAGGCCACGAGATTGCGGTGGTAGTTGTGGGGGAGAAACTTGTTGTCGGGATCGTTCTCGAAGGCAAACTGGAGGACGGCCATGCCGGGAAAGTCGAACGCGTCGCGGAGGGCCTCCACCTCGTCGGTGATGACCCCAAGGTCTTCGGCCACCACGGGCAGCTCCCCCAGCTCGGCCTTCAGGGACTCGAAGAAGGGGACGCCGGGGCCGTCTCGCCACTGGCCGGTGACCGCCGTCTCCGCGTCCGCCGGGATTTCCCAGTAGGACTCGAAGCCCCGGAAGTGATCGAGCCGCACCAGGTCCACCCGGTCGAGGGTCCGGCGCATTCGGGCTTTCCACCACTCGTAGTCGTTGTCCCGCATTTTGTCCCAGTGGTAGAGCGGGTTGCCCCAGCGTTGCCCGTCCGTGCTAAAGTAGTCGGGCGGTACGCCCGCCACGACCGACGGAGACCCGTCCTCGTCGAGCCGAAAGAGCTCCTGGTTGGCCCACACGTCGGCGCTGTCACGGGACACGTAGATGGGGAGATCGCCGAAGAGGCGGATGTCGCGGGCGTGACAGTAGGACTGCAGGGCCGTCCACTGGCGGTGGAAGAGGTACTGCCAGAACGTGTGCATCTCAATGGCGTCGGCGTGCTCCTCGCGGGCCCGGTCGAGGGCGTCCGGGTCGCGGCGGGCGAGGGGAGCGTCCCAGTCCGTCCAGGGGGCGCCGTCGTGCGCCTCCTTCAGGGCGGCATACAGGGCATAATCCTCGAGCCAGGAGGCGTGGTCCGTCCGGAACTGCTCGAGGTTCGCTTTGCTGGCCGCCGAGCGGTTGGACTGATAGCGCTCGAAGGCTTTTCGGAGGACTGCCTTCTTTCGGGTCTCCACATGCTCGTAGTCGACGTGATCGTCCGGGAGGTCGGTCAGGGGTTTGAGGTCCGCTTCCGTCAGAAGCCCGTATTCCACCAGCGGCTCGGGGCTAATGAGGAGCGGGTTGCCGGCGAAGGTGGACTCGGCGGAATAGGGAGAGGCGCCAAATCCCACCGGCCCGAGCGGCAGGATCTGCCAGAGGCGCTGGTTGGTGCGGGTCAGGAAGTCGGCGAAGCGGAAGGCCGCCCGGCCGAGATCCCCGATGCCGTAGTCGCTGGGGAGGGAGGTGATGTGAAGGAGGATGCCGCTGACGCGTCGAGAATCCACGAGGACGAAGGATTTGTCGGGGGAATGCGGAGAAAAGACACTGGGCCTAATCAGGCATTAGTCAAACGAAAGGAGCACTGAATCACAAGAGCGGAGGGGCGTTGGCAGGGCAATCGCATGTTAAAGCGTTGATCGGAGGCTGGAGGCTCATTTGGCGTTCAACGATCCGGTCTTGCCAGTAGAGAGTGGGAGAATGGGGGAA
>CAYULG010000014.1:0-3203 GCA_964445365.1 uncultured Salinivenus sp.
GGCGTCCTGGCCTTCGACCTCGCCGCTCACGTCGTTGAGCTCGACGGGGAGGGCATCCTCGGTCGTGACCTCCAGTTCAAAGCGGGTGCCGGTAGCGGCCTTTTTGCTCACGTCATTAGCGAGGGAACCATCGTACACGGGGCCTTCGAGGCCGCCGGACGATCCACTCTTCGACGTATTGAGCGTGGACCCGCACTGCGTATCATCCACGGTGAACGAAAATGAGCTGACGTCATCTTGCGCACTCGTCCCACTGCCCGCAAAAAGTGTCGTTGTGGTGCCGGTTTCCGTGTCGCGCAGGCGGACGATCCAGTCCGACGGGAGATCTTCGTGTTCGGTAATTTCGTCGATAACGTAAGTGACGGAGGATGACTCCAAGTTGGCGCAGTCAAAGTTGACGTTGTACGTCTCTGGGAACGACGCCGGCGTGGGCTGGCTGTCTTTTTCCAGATGGACCGTAGATCCGTCCTCCTGAGTACGTTCGGAGGTCAGGAGTGCCGTTTCAATCGGATTGGGATCGTCGGTGCGACTGGGACCCACAGTAGGGAGGATGAGGCGCTGCCTGTCGAGGGGATCGTATCCGTTCTCGGCTTCGCTGTCGAATCGGAACTGGATACCGTCATCTATGGTCGCCTTCTGAGATCCATCCCGAGACGATATCTGCTTTTGGAGGTCGACCCGAAAGGACGGCTGGGGCTCTACCGATTTATCGATGAGATCGGGGGCAGACCCGGTCTTTGTTCCACTCGGAGGGAAGTCGATCGTGCAACCACCACAATCGACGTAGAAGGCCTCGAAGGGCCCAACCGTGCGAGTGATGCTGATATTACCACTCTGGGCACTTGCTTTGCTCATGTCGTACGGGGCCGGGTACGGATTTGAGATTAGGTCCAACCCGCTCGTCGATGCCGTTTCTTTGCTACCGTAGCCTGGTAGTGAACCGCTCTCGCTAAAGGTGAAGGGAACCTCGTCGATGTTGTCGTCGAAGAGGTATACCAGGAAACCACCAGTCTGTCCAAAAGAAGGACTGTTTTCTTGGTTGAAGAACTGACCGTAAGAAGACTCACTGCCGGTGCCGCTGTCGCAGCAACCGATAAGCATACTGTTATCGGGATTGCTGGAGGACCCCCCACTGTCGGGAAGGTCGGCGATGTTAACGACGCTGTTGGCATTCCCGCCGCCAGTAAACGGGAAGCCGATCCGGTGCCAGCCCGCATCCCCGCCTTCCACTCCGTTGCTGGCAGTCCCATCGTTGGTGGTAGACCCGTCGATCTTGCGCCTGGCGGTCGCGTCGCCGGAGATGCTCCCTGCGGTTCCATCCGAGGTGATCTGTGGAACGGCGGTCGCGTCATTGCTGAGTTCGGCCGGGGAGGGCGCGTCCAGATTACCGTTGGTCGACAGGTCGCCCGACGCGAGAGACAATTCGTTGTCGACCGTCGTCGCACTTCCCAAACTCACTCCAGTGGTGTTAATCGTCAGGTCGTGGAAGGCGTTGCTTCCTTCAAAGCCGGTCGTTCCTCCGATGGACGTACCCCCGCCATCGATCTCAACCTCATTGTCGCCACTGGTGAACGTGCCGTCGTTCTCGAAATTCGCCCCCGCAATCGTCACCTGCGGCGACGAGGAGGGGGTTCCGCCGAGCTGAAGGGTCCCGTCACTCTTGATCGTCACAGTTCCGTCGGCGTCAAGATTGGCCGACTTTTGCTGCAAGTCGAACGTATCGCTGCTCCCGTTCGCGTCCCCAATATTGATGTCTCCAAACGTAGGCCCAGAACCGGCGTCCAACTTCGTAGTATTATCGCCGTCGATTTTGAAGGTCGTCGATGTCGCGTCGAAATCACTGGCAGCAATGGTGACGTTGCCGCTTACAGTGACCTCATTGCCGCTCGGCACGAACTTGTCTTGTGCATTGAGATTGCCGTTTACGTCGACGGTGCCACTTGCATCGGTCGGATCCCGTATTTCCAGGACTCCAGCGGTTACGTTCACGTTGAACTGAGTATCACTTGAGCGGCTATCATTGCTAACTTCGAGCTCTCCGCCGCCGATGTCGATACCCGACGTTCCCTTGATCGTCTGAGCCGATCCACCGTCAAGAAAAAGGTCGTTGTTATTGGAGTTGCTGATCCCACCGCCCTGATTGTCGAGGGTGTCCCCAAGCTTCAGGTTCCCCCCCAGCGTAAGGGTGTTGTTGAGTTTGAGGGTCCCATCGATGTCGACACCGGTATCCGTCGTGACGCCCGTGCTGATCGTCACGTCGTTCAGCGCATTGCTGGTAAGATCTCCCTTAATGTTCGGCGCCCCCCCGTCGAAAGTAATTGTAGAACCTGAAAGGTTATATTGAGCATCAGTTCCCCCTGTATTATTTTCGAAATTACCAGCAATGCTGATAGAACCCGAAGACGAAAAATCGCCCGAGCTTGTAGAGATCGCGAGTTTACCGTTGACATCCAGAGTAGTAGAAGCAGCAGCGAATAGGTCTTCAACGATAAGGTTGCCACTTCCTGAATTTCCGACAGTGATGGATGTTATCTCTCCATCTGAAGGTCTATTTTCTGTTCTCACTTCTCCACTCGTGAGGGTAAAGCCGTTTGAAACAGTTAGAGATCCATCCCCTGTTACACTTAAACTAGTACCACTTTGAAGTGTACCGCTGTTCTTTATCTCAACGCTATTGGCGTTTTGGGTAGAAGCTAGGACGATAATATTCCCGTCTATTACAACGTCATTGTCCGAGTCGGGCACAACTCCACAATCCCAGCTATCGGTGTCTGACCAGGCATTAGTATTACCAGTCGATGTGCATGTTTGTCCCACTGCGTCCTGCGACAGACCGAGTCCACCCAGCAAAAAGAGTAGGACGAGGGCGGTGGCGAGACGGACGGTCGATTGCATGGTCGAAGACAAAAACTTGGGAGCGTTGTCAGGCATGCGCATAAATTGAATCGGTTCAGATTAGGCGACGGATGGAACCACATCTAGGCATGAAAAGCATGGCGCCGGTAGAAACGACGAGAACGCGGCGGGTCCGGCGCCATTTCCTTCGGGCGTGTATCCGTACTACGGAAGAGACTCCTCATCGCCATCCCCTTCTTCCCTGAGCTTCCGAGCTGCATACCCCGCCCCGGCGGCCGCAAGAAGCGCCAGCCCTCCGTCGACGGGGATTCGCGAGGGATCAGAAGGAGGATCAGGAGCATTTGTCG
>CAYULG010000014.1:3213-24818 GCA_964445365.1 uncultured Salinivenus sp.
ACCGTGATTCGTAGAGTCGTGCGATGCGATCGGCGTAGCAGAGAATTTCGACGTTGCAAGCAGAAGAAAGAGGCGAGGCGCTTCAAATGTCAGCGCGTGCGTGAGGAAAGGGCTACGGGAGGGGCTCCTCATCGTCGTCCTCCTCTTGACTGAGCTTACGCGCCGCGTATCCCGCCCCGGCGGCCGCAAGAAGCGCCAATCCCCCATCCACCGGAATGCGCGACGGCGGATCAGGGGGGTCCGGACCAGTTGCGTTGGGACTAACGTCATTCTCCGAAAAAGTCCCCTCTTGCGGCTCCGACGGCTCCGCCCAGTCGGGCACGTCGGCGGGAGAAGACGAAGGGGCGGGTTGTGGCTCTGCTCGTCGCTCCGGGTACGATTCCCTCGGCTCGGACCGGTCCTGGTACGACTGCGCCGTCACGGACTGGGCACCCCCCAAGAGAAGCCCCCCCGCCAGGATCGATGTCAGAAACGACAAACATTCGCCCAGACACCGCCGGGACAACATGTCCGATCTGCCTAAGACTCCCTTAAACTCAAAGAAGAGATTCATGTTCAGAAAACGGATATGAAGAAGATCAGATCGGGGCCGCTAACGGATTCGGGACACACGGCGCCCAGGCGAGACGCTATTTCTGAAACTCAAACAAGAGCGAGAAGCGAAGCGTGTTGGCGAGAGGGCTGTCTCGCTCCAGCGTGTAAATATAGGAAATATCAACACCTACGATATTGTAACGTAGGCCGGCACCAAAATTCAAGAACTCGCGGCCTCCGTTGTTGGGATCCTCGTAGTAGTATCCCGTCCGGAGGGCAAAGAGGTCATTATACCAGTACTCAAGCCCGGTCCCGACGGTAAACTGTTCGATCACGCTCAGCGACGAGGTCCCGTCCGGTGTTTGCTCCCCCTCCGCTTGTCCCCAAGAGGAAACCAGGGCTTCGTAAAAGCGGTCCGCAACAAAGGACGTATCGCCCCCATCCACTTGTCGCTCGACATTGACGAGCTCTTTGTTGAAGTCGTTTGCAAAGGTTAAGGAATTGTATTCGTCAAAGTCAATCGTCAAGGCATAGCCGAGACGGAGGTTCATCGGAAGGGGCTCCTTGTCCCGGTTGTACTGCATGCGCCCTCCCACGTTGGCAAGGTTCAGTCCAGTGGAGAAGGTTGTTTTCGATCCGCCCAGGTTGAAGGGCGCCGTTCGGTAAAGCACGGACAGATCCCCGGCAAGGGTCGAGGCCGTTCCACTCTCAATATCCTGGTCCTCAAGCGCGGGCGACAACTTCGAGTAGATGCCGCGCAGGCTGGTGCCGAGCCCCAGGCGTTCGGACACGCGGTACCCGTAGGAAACCCCGACGGCAAGTTCGTAGGAGCGGTACGTTCCCTGCGTGTTTCCGTCGCTATCCGTAATCTCAATTTCTCCGAGGTTGAAGTAGGTCACATTTCCCCCGAAGGTCCCGACCCCATCGACGTGATACGTTCCCACAAGGTACTCGTAGAAGAGACCGGCGTCGAACTGGGGGAGCCAGTTGGCATGGGTGAGGCCGACCTGCGTATTCTTCTGGAAAGCAAGGCCCGCCGGGTTCCAGAACATCGCGTTGGCGTTATCCGCGAGAGCGACGCCCGTATTCCCCATGCCGGCCGCTCGACTGTCGGGTTCGATGCGCAGAAACAGAGCCGACGACTCGGCCAGCTGCGCCTTCGCGGGAAGGGCCGTACAGGCGGCAAGAAGAAAGAGACCGAGAACGGAGGCGACGCACTGAGCCAAACGAGACTGATGCAGCATGGTAGGAGAAAGAAGCTCGTGTCAGGAAGTTACGGCGAGGAAGACCTCGGAAGGGCCGACCATCGTGCACGTCGACACTTCACGAGAGGATCAGGAACCGGAGCCCTTCCCCGATTTATCGGAAAGATGCTCTCTGTATCAATTCGCTCAGGACATCAAAACGGTCTGTGGAAGTGGGTTCTACGAGTGATTTAAGGAAGGACCTGAGAACAGGGATTACGAAATTCTCACCATGCACGCCGAGTCGTATGGACCGAATTTAAAAACGTTTCCGACCAGTTTGGAATCCCGCCTTGTCGCGCCCAACGAGAAAGAGGGCCACCGACATTAGGAGCTCTCCTCAAGTTCTTCTTTCAAACGCGTCAGTCGATTTAGGGAGTCGGAAATTCGATCAGCAGCCTCTCTTATGTCCTGGAGGGACGAGAGAAACTCCTCGTCCAGGTCTTGCTCCCGGCCCAACTCGAGAAGGAATTGTGCATTGCCGGAGATAATCGAGAGCGGGTTATTGAGGTCGTGATAGACCGTTGATACCGTCTCGCGCACATCCTCCAACGACTCGGGGGAATTGGAATCACTCATGGTGGGTAGAAGATCTTCGTCAACAAACTCGAGAGAGCGGCGGCCGGTCCCGGACAATCGCTACAGCTCCTCTAACGGACGCGGGTCAACAACCTGTATGTCGCGCTCCGTCTCAGAGAGACTGCCGACGGGAACATCGGGATCGTGCTCAAAAAACAAGTTCCAGTCCTCATCGACCGCTTGGTCTAAGAAAGCTCTCTTCTCTTCGATTGTTTGGAGCGGGCGAACGTCATAGGCCATCGTCCAGGTTGGGGGAAGATGATGGTGGGTCGGCAGAAGATCCGCCACGTACACCAGCGTGGTCTCCCCGTCGGCGACGGTCACGATCTGCTGAGACTCGGTGTGTCCGTGTACGAGGTCGACGGAGATGCCGGGGAAGAGGGACCCGGCGCCATCAACGAGGTGGAGCTGGCCGGCCTCCTCGATGGGCGTGAACGTTCTTTGGAGAAACGACCCGTTCTCCTTCGGGTTGGGGGCGGTCGCCCAGTTCCAGTGCTCCCGCTGCACGTGGTAGGTGGCAGTGGGAAAGGTCACGGTTCGCCCGCTGTTCGCCTCACGGGTGGCCCCCCCACAGTGATCGAAGTGGAGATGAGTAAGGATCACATCCGTGACGTCGGCGCGCTCAAATCCACAGCTCGCGAGCGACCGGTCAAGGGTGGCGTACTCGTGGTCGATGGCATAGATGTCTTCGTATTTCGTCCCCGCAAAGATGTCCCCCACGCCCACGTCCACGAGAATAAGGCGGTCGTCTCCCTCCAGCAGAAGGCACCGCGTGTGGAGCGGAATTCGGTTCTTCTCATCCGGCGCAATGCGCTGTGACCACAGGGGCTTCGGGACAATGCCGAACATCGCTCCCCCATCCAGCCCAAAGCGCCCGGTCTCGATGCTGTAGAGTGTGTACGGTCCGATCTGCGGCATACTGACAGCGTGACAATGCGTGGGGCGTCCGAGTCGGCCGGACCACGCCGAAACCTACACTTCCTCCGGTGGAAAATCCCGGAAGTGGCCGTTCGACCGGATGCGGCGATTGACGTCCTCCTTCTGTTCGACCTTCGGAATTAAGGACTCGAAGTGACGAATGAGATACCGAATGCGGTCGTTCTCATTCGTCTCCTCAAGCAACGCCTGTTTCTGATCGCCGTCGAGGGCCGCGTTCTGGGCCAGCACGTAGGAGAGATACTCAACGTCCTGGTAGAGATCGGGCCGCACGGTGCGACCGGCCAGTTCCAAGAGCTTCATGTGTTGCGTAATAACGCGCTCCTTGAGGTCGAGATCAACCGGTTCCTCCTCTTCTTCAAGAAGCGCAACGTCGGCCGTGTAATAGCTCTTTTCGTCGCGGAGGTTCACAACCCGAAATCGCTCCTCCCCCTGTACGGCAATGTCCATGCGTCCGTCCTCGTACCGGGTTACCACCTCATCGATGCGGGCCGTCGTGCCGATGTCGGCCAGTGCATCGTCTTCGCTTCGAACGATGCCGAAGGGCAGGTCGTGGTCGAGACAGTACCGGGTAAGCTCCTTGTACCGCTCTTCGAAGATGTGCAGAGGAAGGTGCTCGTTCGGGTACAGAACCAAATCGAGCGGGAAGAGCGGGAGAGAGTCGATCGAGGCCATAGGCTGTGGCCGGTTGGCTGACAGTGAGAGGTCTGTAGAACCAACCTCGTCAGTCCGGTGTTTCCCTTCGTGACGGGCGCGAACCCGCCCGTCTCCGCGGTTCTGCGGCCCAAAACGGCCCGTGTGCGGCGCAGACCGCCGATCGGGGGGAACAGGGACAAGCGTATTTTCCCGATCCGTTGCAAATCAGTCCTCTTGCTCGCTGGTGGCCCCTTCCGTCAGCGTAATTTCGTCGGCCGGCCCCGCGTCGTGGAGTTGGCCATGTTCCAGCCGAAGAATGCGCCCTGCGATGACGGCGAGCGACGGATTGTGGGTGGCCACGACGAAGGTTTGGTTCGTCTCGCGGCTGAGACGCTCAATCTCGCGGTGGAGCGGTTCGGCGGTCCGGGCGTCGAGGTTGCCGGTCGGTTCGTCCATGAGGACGAGGGCCGGCTCGTTCATAAGCGACCGGGCGATGGCCACCCGCTGCTTCTCCCCCCCCGATAGCGCACCAGGCCGGTGGTTCGCCCGATCGACCAGGCCCAACAGGTCGAGCAGGTCCCGAGCCCGGGGGCGCACGTCGGCCAGCGACTGGTGCTGGATGAGGGCGGGCATGGCAACGTTCTCCAGCGCCGTAAACTCCGGGAGCAGGTGGTGAAACTGAAAGACGAAGCCCACGGATCGATTGCGAAACGTCGCGAGCTCCTCGTCGCTCTTCGCGAACAGATCGTCCCCCTGAACGCGAACCGTCCCCTCGGTCGGGCGATCGAGGGCCCCCAGCAGGTGCAGCAGGGTCGACTTGCCCGTTCCACTCTCCCCCACCACCGCCAGAATCTCGCCCGCGTCCACCGTCATGCTCAGGTCGTCCAGCACAGTCAGGGGCTTGTCTCCGCCCGTATTGTACTCTTTCACCAAACCGTCTACATCGAGGAAAGGCACGTCCAAGGAAGGGTCAATCAATCGGAAAGGAAACGGCACCAGTCGGCGGACGAGCGGCCCTCACTCGTCGCGTTCGATGCCATACTTGTTGAGCTTGTTGTACAGGTGGGAGCGCTGAATGCCAATGGTCTCGGCGGTCTGGCTCACGTTCCAGTTGTGCTCGTTCAGCTTCCGCTCGATAAAGCGCTTCTCGAACTGGTCGCGGGCCCGAGTAAAGTCGTCGTAGGCCGCGATGAGTTCTTGTGTCGCCCCATCTGCCGTCCCGCCCGGCCGTACAAACTGCTCCACGTCGCCCGTGTCAACCTCGTCCCCATCGACGAGAATGAGGAGTCGCTCAATCACATTGTACAGCTCCCGCACGTTCCCTCGCCACTCATACCCCTGAAGCCGTTCAAGGGCCTCATCGGTAAAGGATTTCGGCGGCAGGCCATTCCGGCGCGCCAATCGCTCGGCCCCGTGCTCTGTGAGAAGCGGAATGTCTTCGCGTCGCCGGCGGAGGGGCGGCACGTCGATGAAAATGACGCCGATGCGGTGGTACAGGTCTTCCCGAAAGCGGCCTTCCTCGATCTCCTCCATCAGATCCTTGTTGGTGGCGGCAATGACCCGCACGTCCACTTCGATGCTTCGCTCGCCCCCCACCCGTTCGATCTTGTCCTCCTCAAGCACACGCAGCACCTTGGCCTGCGCCGAGAGGCTCATGTCGCCAATCTCATCGAGAAAGAGGGTGCCTTCGTGGGCCTGCTCAAACTTCCCGATGCGCTGCTGCGTGGCCCCGGTAAAGGATCCCTCCTCGTGGCCGAAGAGTTCACTTTCGATGAGGTCGCTGGGAATGGCCGCACAGTTGACCTCTACCATCGGCTCCTCCGCCCGGGCCGAGCCGTGGTGAACCCACTTGGCGACCAGCTCCTTGCCCGTGCCATTTTCTCCGGACACGAGCACCCGCGCTTCCGTGGGCGCCACCCGATCAATGGTCTCCTTAATCTCCTGAATTGCGTCGCTCTCTCCAATAATCGGCGGCAGATCCCCTGTGCTTTGCTCGCTCAGGGTCTGGCGCATCCGCCGGTTCTTCACCTCCAGCTGGCCGCGGTCCATTGCATTACGGACCGTCACCAGGAGCCGATTCAGGTCCGGCGGCTTCTCGATGAAGTCGTAGGCCCCGAGCTTCGTGGCCTCGACGGCCGTCTCGATGGTCCCGTGGCCGCTGATCATGACGACCGGAAGGTCCGTCGCCTCCTCGGCGATTTCCTCCAGGACGTCCATCCCGTCCACCTTCGGCATTTTCACGTCCAGCAGCACCAAGTCGTACTGATTTTCGCGGATGGCCGCCAGGGCTTCTTCCCCGTCCACGGCCTCCTCCACCGCAAAATCCTCGTACTCGAGAATCTCCCGAAGGGTACGGCGGATACTGGCCTCATCGTCGACCACGAGAACGGTGGGCATGGCAGGCGCAGCGGGCAATCAGGAGATCCGAGAGCAACGCAAAAAACCGACCGGGTTCCGTCCAGGGGCCCCGGGCCTGAGGCTATGAGCCTGAGTCTTGTTGGCGGGCCTTCACGCGGGCGAGATATCGGGTGACCTCCTCCGCCTGGTCGGAGTCGGGGTATTCTTCCTGAATGCGGCGATACACCTCCTCGGCGGCCGCATCGTTGTCTGCCTCTTCATAGGCCTTCCCAGCCTCTAAGAGGTAGCGAGGGGCGGTTAGCTTATTCTGGTACTGCTCGGCCGCCTGTTCGTAGCGCTCTCCCGCCGTCTGCATGTCGCCGCGGGTTTCGTAGATTGACGCCTCGGCGGCGTAGGCACTCGCGCCAATAAAGTCGCTCCCCTTCTCAAATCGCTGGTAGTAGGTGAGCGCGCGATCATGCTCCCCTTGCTCGTACAGCGCCGTAGCCGCGTAGAAGGTGGCGAGGTTCCCGGCGTCGGTCCCCCCGTAGTCGTCGGCGATGGTCAGGAGCCCGGCGCGCTGCCCATCACCGTCGAGGGCCTGATCGTAGTTTCCCTGTTCGTACACTGGGAGGATCTGCCCCAGCAGCTCGTTGGCCTGCTCCGCCTGCTGCTGCTGGTAATACACGTACCCGGGGACGGCCAAGATCAGCGCGAGAACGCCAATGCCCAACCCGTAGACGAGTTGGCGGTTTTCTTCGTAGAGGAGGAGCGCCCAGGCATACAACTGAACGAGCCAGTTCCTGCGAAGCTCCTGGCGACGAGAGGTCTTTTCGGGCGTTTTGAGGGCGGCCATATCCGAGGAGACCGATGAAGGGGCAGTTATGAAACGGCGTTCGAAGGGAGGACAAGCACACAAATGCGTTCTGTATGGGGCCAATTGGCCAGTTGCGCTTTAACGCGCCGGTGCTCGTTCGTTTCCAAAGATCAGGACTTGCTCCCGGAGGCCCTCAGTTTTCCATGTGATCTTTGCCAAGTCAACTTGCCAATATTTTATAAGTTAGGGGTTGTGTCATGCCTGCAGTGGCCCTTTTTTGAGAACGCCAGCGGTACGTGCAGGAGTTGAACGGATCGCCGCACCGTACGTACCGCCTCGTCAACCCTTACGAATCGAGAACGGACCCCTTTTTATGTCTATCAAACTTGGCATTAACGGATTTGGCCGCATCGGCCGTCTCTGCTTTCGCTCAATCCTCGAACGCGAGACCCAAAACTTGGACGTCGTTGGCGTAAACGATCTGACGGACGCCGAGACGTTGGCCACTCTTCTGAAATACGACACCGTGCACGGCCAATTTCCAGGGGAGGTCCGGCTCGACGGGGACGCCCTCATGGTGGACGGCGACCGGTTCCCGGTCTTCAGCGAAAAGGACCCGACCAAGCTGCCCTGGGGCGATCTCGGGACCGATGTCGTGATCGAATCAACGGGGATCTTTCGGACCCGCGACAAGGCGGCCCAGCACCTGGAGGCCGGTGCCGACCAGGTCGTCATCAGCGCCCCCGCAAAGAGCGAGGTGGACGCGATGGTCGTCCTCGGGGTCAATGACGACGTGCTTACGGGCGACGAGGAGGTCGTGTCCAACGCCAGTTGCACGACGAACTGTCTCGCCCCGCTCGTCAAGGTCCTCGACGACGCGTTCGGGGTCGAGCGAGGCCTGATGACGACGGTGCACGCCTACACCAACTCCCAGAATATCGTGGACGGTCCCCACGGCGACCTCCGCCGGGCCCGCTCGGCGGCCGAGTCCATCATCCCGACCACGACCGGAGGGGCCGTCGCCGTCGGCAAGGTGCTGCCCCACCTCGACGGCCAGCTCGACGGCATGGCGATGCGTGTGCCGACCCCGGACGGCTCGGTTACCGACCTCACGGCCACTCTCGAAGAGGACGTGAGCATCGACCACGTCAACGAGGCGTTCCGCGAGGCCGCCAACGGCACGCTCGACGGCATTCTTCAGTACAGCGACGACCCCATCGTCTCGCGCGACATCATCCACAACCCCCATTCTTGCGTCTACGACGCCCCGTGGTCGAAGACGATCGGCCCGATGGTGAAGGTCGTCGGCTGGTACGACAACGAGTGGGGCTACGCGAACCGAACCGTCGACCTCGTCGAGAAGCTGCAGGAGGTCTCCGCCTAGGGTCGTCTCGACCGGTGAGCCCCTCCGCATCGCCCGCAGTCTTCATCGCTACCCTCAACACTGCGGCCGGTGCGGCGGCTCCTTCGTTTCTGTCGATCATTGCCCCACCCGTCTCATGCCGAAACTCACCCTCGACGACGTCACCGTTCGTGGCAAGCGCGTGCTCATCCGCGTCGACTTCAATGTCCCACTCGCCCCCTCGGAGGACGGCAGCCCATCGGTCGCCGACGACACCCGAATCCGGGCTGCGCTCCCGACGATCCGTCACGTCTTAGACAATGGGGGAACGGTCATCCTCATCAGTCATCTTGGACGGCCGGGGGGACAGCCGAATCCGGACCTAAGTCTAGCCTGCGTGGGCGATCATCTTGGTACCCTTCTTGACGAGCGCGTTCGCTTTTCCAGCAACACGGTGGGCGACACCGTCGAGGAGGTCGTGGACGGAATGAGCGAGGGCAGCGTGATCCTCCTCGAAAATACGCGCTTCGACTCCGGCGAAAAGGCCAACGACGAGGCGTTTTCGAGGGCCCTCGCTGCCCTGGCGGACGTGTACGTGAATGACGCCTTCGGGGCCGCGCACCGAGCCCACGCCTCTACGGCCGGGGTGGCCGAGTTCGTGGATACAGCCGTAATGGGTCGCCTCATGGAGTCGGAGATTGAGGCGCTCACGCGGGTCCGCGACCGTCCCGACCACCCGATGGTCGCCATCCTGGGCGGGGCCAAGGTCTCCGACAAGCTGGGGACGATCCGCGCGCTCACGGATTCCGCCGACCATCTGCTGGTCGGCGGGGCCATGAGCTACACGTTTCTGCAGGCCCTCGGCCGCGACGTGGGCAGCTCCCGGATCGAGGAGGACCGGCTCGACGCTGCCGCGTCCCTCTACGAAGAGGCCGACGGGCGCATTGTCCTTCCGAACGATCACGTGGTGGCGACCGAACTCGACGAAGACGCCGATGCCTCGGTCGTCGGCGAGGACATCCCCGAAGACATGATGGGGCTCGACGTTGGGCCCGACACCGTTGACACCTACCGGGACATTATCTCGGGGGCGGAAACCATCGTCTGGAACGGCCCGATGGGGGTATTCGAAATTGATCAGTTCGCGGAGGGAACGATGGACGTTGCCGAGGCCGTCGCCGACGCCACCGACGACGGCGCTTTCTCCGTTGTGGGGGGGGGCGACTCCGTCTCGGCCCTGGGCCGCTCGGGCTATACGGACCGCATTAGCCACGTCTCGACGGGCGGCGGCGCCATGCTCACCTTCCTTGAAGGCGCCTCCTTGCCCGGTATTGAGGCGCTCTCAGACGTGTGACTCCCATTCCCCATTTGGCCTCCACTGCCTGGCTCACCGGTGGCGCGGATCCTCCCCCTCGTAACCCCGCAGTCTCGTGCCGCTTTTCTCGACGTCCGTCTTCGACGAACGCAGCACATCGCTGCTCGGCGTCGCCCCTCTCCTCCCGCAGTCGTTCAGGTCCCTGGAGTACTGGCAGCCCGTTCTGTGGAGCGGCCTTCGGATTCTCGTCATCCTTGGTATTGGTCTCGTCGCACTTCAGGTCGTACGCCGCTTAACCAACCGATGGATCTCAAAAGCCGAGGCCCTTGAACAAGGGGCGTCCCGACGACAACAGGCCATCACGCTGGGCAACCTCTTCCAGTCCGCCTCACACTACGTAGTGTGGCCCATCGCCATGATCATGATTCTCAGCGAGATGAACCTCGACGTGGGCGCGCTGCTCGCCACCGCCGGGGTGGGCGGTCTCGCCATTGGCTTCGGGGCTCAGACCCTTGTCAAGGACGTGATTGGCGGCGTTTTCCTCCTCTTCGACAACATCATCCACGTCGGCGACCTCGTGAGCATCGGCGGCACGACCGGGACCGTCGAAGAAATCGGTGTTCGCCTCGTCAAGGTGCGCAAATTCGACGGGGAACTCGTGATGATTCCGGCGGGGGAGATCCGCACCTTTGGCAATAAGAGCATCGATTGGGCACGAGTGGTTGTGCCGGTGGGGCTCAGCTACGATCAGGACGTGGACGCCATCCTCCCCATTATGAACCAGGTGGCGCAAGACTGGGCCGACGACAACGAGTCTATCCTGTTGGAGGATGAGCCGCAGGTCCAGGGCCTGATGGACTTCGGCGACTCGGCGGTCAGCGCCCGGGTGACCGTGCAGGTCACACCCGGCGAGCAGTTTGCTGCCGAGCGCGAACTCAGACAGCGCCTGAAGCGCACGTTCGACGAGCAGGGCGTCGAGATTCCGTTCCCGCAGCGCACCGTGCACACCACTGACGACGCGTCCGGCCCCGCCCGCACACCTGATCCCCTCTCCGAATCGACGCCCGACGACCTCTCTCCACCCGAGCGCACAGACTGATTTATCCCCCTTGCCATGGCTTCCCCCGCAATATCCGTTTCTGACCTGTCGAAGACGTACCGAACTGGGCTCTTTGGTCGGTCGTCGGTTCTCGCCCTCGACGGGGTGTCGCTCGACGTGTCGGACGGGGCCATCTTTGGCCTACTGGGGCCAAACGGCGCCGGCAAAACGACCCTGGTAAAGATTCTTCTCGGCCTCGTCCATCCGAGTGCAGGCGTCGCCGAGCTCTTCGGACAGGCCGCCCACCAGCCCGCCGCTCGGGAGCGAATCGGCTTCCTGCCCGAAAACCACCGCTTCCCCGGCTTTCTTACCGCCGAGCAGACCCTCCACGTCTACGGCCGCTTGGCGAACGTGAGCGGCGACGCCCGTGCCGACCGCATTCCTGAACTGCTCGACCAGGTGGGCCTCGCCGACCGTGGCGACACCAAGGTGAAAACCTTCTCCAAAGGCATGCTCCAGCGCCTCGGCCTGGCCCAGGCGCTCCTCAACGATCCCGATCTCCTCTTTCTCGACGAACCGACGTCCGGCGTGGACCCGGTGGGGCGGCAGGTCATCCGTGACATCGTCCTGGAGCTTCGGGACGCCGGAACGACCATCTTCCTCAACTCGCACCTGCTCTCCGAGGTCGAAAAGGTATGTACCCAGATCGCCATTCTTCGGGAGGGACAGCTGGTGCGGAAGGGCACGATCGAGGAGCTGACGGCCGTCGAACGAGTGTACGACTTGACCTCTACCGCCATTCCGGACGAGATCACTCAGGAACCGGTCTTCGAAGCGTCCCCCGACGACGGGCCTACGGACTCCGATCTTCGTCGCTACCGGGTGCGCGCCGAGGACCGCACCTCCCTTAACGCCCTGTTGGACCGCCTGCGCTCGGCGGGCGTGGAGATCGAGTCGATCACGCCCCTCCGGCGCTCCCTGGAGGACTACTTTATCGATGTTGTGGACGAAGATCTTTCTCCTTCGTAGACTGCCTCCGACTCCCGACTTGTGCTGCCCGAAACGGGGGCCCTAATCGTGAAGATCTGCGTGGGAGGATGTGAGCGTGGGGGTGGATCTGCCTCGACCCGTTGTCCTCGAACATACTCCCATACTCACTCACTTCCATACCCACATCCGCAGAACAATGCGTCCGCTTTACGGCCTGCTGCTTCTCACATTCCGCGAGCTCTGGGCCAAGAAAATCGTGCTCGGGCTCTTCGTCATCAGTTCGCTGGTGCTCCTGGTCGTCACGTTTGCACTTAATCTGAACGTGGTCGAGGGCTCCCTCGAAGGCATCCGCCTCTTCGGGCAGGAGGCCTCTCCCTCAGGGGAAGGCGCGGACACGCAGGCACCAATGTCCCTCAGCCGAATTGTGGTCGCAGTCGAGTCAGTGGTGGCCGGGGCCGCATACTGGATCGGCATTTTGCTGGCCCTTTTTGCCTCGGCGGGCCTCTTTTCAGACGTGCAGGCTCCCGGTCGGGTGGAGCTCGTGCTCTCCAAGCCCGTGAGCCGCGTGCAAGTGATCGTCGGGCACGTGATCGGGGTGTGGGCGGCCATCGCCGTGCTCACCATCTACCTCATGGGTGGGACGTGGCTGATCATGTCCATAAAATCAGGCGTGTGGAACCCCCGCTTTTTGCTCTCCATCGGCATCGTGATTGGCATGTTCGGCGTCATGTACGCCGCCGTGATGCTAATGGGCGTGTGGACCGAGAGCACCGCCCTCGCGCTCATCGTCGCCTACGGCCTCATCTTCGTATCAATGGTGCTGGCGGGCGCCGGCGAGATTGCCTCGGTCCTCGGGACCGTCGGCGAACCCGTGTTTTGGGGGCTGTACCACACGCTCCCCAACTTTACAGAAGTTACGACCATCGTCACGAGTCTCTCGAAAGACCAGGCCGTGAGTTCGTGGTATCCGCTGTTCTCCTCCTTTCTGTTCGGGGGCGTGGTCTATGGCGTGACGGGCTTCCTTTTTGCACGGCGCGACTTTTAGTGGTCCTGCCCTCCCTCCCCCGAAGAACGTGACCCAGGGGGATTGCATCTTAATTTCGGTCGGTCTCTTCCAGCCTCGACAGCCTGAAATCACTCACTCCCACGCTCCCTTTCCCCCATTCTCCCACTCTTTCCCAGCAGAACCGGCCTTTCGAAAGGCACATGAGCCTCCAGCTTCCAATCAACGCTCTAACATGCGATTGCCCTGGAACGTGACCCATCGCGTGGATTTTCGGGGCCGTGTCCGTTACGTTGCAGTGAGCTCTCGATTCTCGACGAAGCCCCCCCTCCACGATGGTTTACACCTCTACCGACGCCCTCGACTTCCGACTCGCTGAGCTCCCCTCTCTCCCCCGGCCCAACCGCGTTCTCCTCACAACGCCCACCCACTTCGACGTCGAGTACGTCATCAATCCCCACATGTCCGAAAACGTGGGGACGGTGAACAACGACCTCGCCTTTCAGCAGTGGAAAGCCATCCGCGCCACCTATACCGCCCTCGACGTGTCTCCGTCCGTTGTGAACGGCCAGAGCGGCCTCCCCGACATGGTGTTCTGCGCCAACCAGACGCTCCCCTTCTACCAACCCGAGGATGACCGGCGCGGGATCATCCTGAGCCGCATGCACGCCGACGAACGAAAAGAGGAGGTGCCCTACTACGCCGACTTCTTTGAGAGCCTGGGATACGAGGTCGAGCACCTGCCGGGGGATCTCGACGCGGCCTTCGAGGGCATGGGCGACGCCATCTGGCACCCCGGCCGCTTTCTCCTCTGGGGCGGATACGGCTTTCGAACGAGCGCGGCGGCCTACGAGACAATCAGCGATCTTTTGGGCGTGCCTGTCGTCCTGATGGAACTGACGGACGCGGACTACTATCACCTGGACACCTGCTTCTGCCCGCTCAACCCCGGGCACGTCCTCGTTGCCCCGCAGGCCTTCAACGACGAAGGCCTCGCCCTGATCGACAACTGCTTCGACACGGTCATCGAGGCCCCCGACGACGAGGCCCGCCACCAGCTTGCCTGTAACGCCCACTGCCCCGACGGCGAACACGTCCTGATCCAGGAAGGCTGTGAGGGCACCACCGAGCGGCTCCGCGCGCACGGGTTCCTGCCCATCGAGCTCGACACCAGCGAATTCTTGAAAGCCGGCGGCTCGGTCTTCTGCATGAAACAGATGATATGGTAACCAAACGAACCAGCCCCGGCCGCTAGCAGTGCGAGCCCCTCCCGTTCCGTTCTGATCACGGCGCCGACCGCAACGTGTGACCGAACGCCCCCTCATTTCCATCGTCATTCCGACCCTCAACGAAGAGGCCGTCCTCGGTGGCACGCTGGACGCGCTACAGGAGCAGGCTCCTCCCTTCGAGGTGCTCGTCGTGGACGGGCACTCGTCCGACGGCACCCGCGAGCAGGCGCGGACAGCGGGTGCTACGGTGCTTCAGGCCCAACGGGGACGGGCTGCTCAACTGAACCGGGGGGCCGACGCGGCGCAGGGCGACGCCTACCTCTTCCTCCACGCCGACACGCTTCTGCCGAAAAACGGCCTCGCCACTATCCGAAACACGCTGGCGCAACCAGACGCCACCGCCGGTGCGTTTCGGCTCCAGTTCGACGACTCAACGCCGCTCCTCCGGTTCTACGCCTGGTGTACGCGCTGGCACTGGATCCGCCTTTGCTTCGGGGACCGCGGCCTGTTCGTGACGCGATCGGCGTTTGAAAACGTCGGGGGCTACCCTGACTGGCCGATCTTCGAAGATCTGGAGCTGGCCGCGCGGCTGCATGAGCACGGCAGCTTCCGTTTCGTCAACACCGCCGTCACCACCTCCGCCCGGCGGTTCCGGCGAAACGGCCTCCTCACCCAACAGCTCCGCAACCTGTACCTCTGGCTTCACTACGTGTGCGGCACCGACCCGGAGCGCGTGGCCCACCTCTACCGTTACGAGGACGCCGATTCCCCCTCCCCGGAACCCTCGGACCGTCCCGGCTGACAGGATCTCACCGTCCCCCCCAAAGGTCCAGAGTTGTTACAATGGGGTTACGGACTTGACGACATACTACTCTAGTAATACTATTTTAGTCGTATTAAGAATGAACCCTATCCGCGCCATGCAACGAAAGTCACTAACGCATCTCGGCGAAACCGAAATGGAGGTCCTGCACCACGTCTGGGATCTCGGCGAGGCCACCGTGGCCGACGTTCGCGAGCGCATCCTTGAGGACCGGGACGTGGCCTACACCACCGTCATGACGGTACTAAAGAAGCTCGCCGAGAAAGGGTATCTGACCTACCACAAGGAAGGTCGCTCCTACGTCTACGAGCCGGCTCAGCAGCCGGACGAGGTGCAGCACAGCCTCCTACGGCGACTTATGGAGAAGGTCTTCCACGGCTCGCCCTCTGCGCTGGTGCAAACCCTCGTGCAGCGAGAAGACCTCTCGGACGACGAACGCCGCGAAATTCTTGACATCATCGACGCCCTGGAGGCGTCGGAGGCCGACGATGACGACAGTGCTTGAGGTTCTCGATCTGATCGGGCGAGCAACCTGGGCACCCGTGTGGGTTCCCCTCCTCGCCTGGACGGGGATGGTTTTTCCACTCTGGGCACTTTTGCGGCGTACCGACCGCCTGCATCCCCACGTCGAGTATCGACTCTCGCAGGTGCTCCTGGGCACCTTGCCCCTCGGCATTCTGGGGACCGCTGTGGTGGATCTGTGGATGGAACCGGCGGCCCTTGCTTCCTCGGGCGCCTTGTCCGTGACGATTCTGCCGACCGCGGTGCCTCCTCCCGAGACAGAGTCCCTGCCGACCGTCTGGCGGTGGACGCAGGCGCTGGGCCTCGTTACTGTGGCAGCCGGGGTCCTCGCACTCATTCGTCTGACACAACTGGGGCTCGGCGCCACGGCAACGCTTCGCCTCCGATTGGCACTGGACGACACGGCGCCTTCGTGGGCTCTTCAGGTGAAGACCCGTCGTCTGGCCGCGAGGCACGGTGTAGACCGCCCGGTGCGGGTGTGCACGACGGACATGGCGCCTGTGCCGGTGACGCTCGGCGGCTGGTGGCCCGCGATTCTTCTGCCCTCGTCCCTCAGAGACGAGCCGGAGGCGCTTCGGATGACCATCGCCCACGAACTGGTTCACCTCCGTCGCTACGACGACGTGGCCCAGTTCCTCGAACGCCTCCTCGCAGCCGTCTTCGCCGCTCATCCGCTTGTGACTCGTCTTCGACAGGCGATCGAGAGCGCTCGGGAGCACGCCTGCGACGCGGCCGTCCTGGCCGACGACCGCACGTCTCCCGGGACGTATGCCCGTCTGCTCGTCGAATTTGCCGATGGAACGTCCCCCCGGAGACTCGGGGCACTCACCCTCTCCGAATCACCGTCCTCGCTCACCAATCGACTTCGCACCATGCGCACCTCTATCTCCCGCGAACGATCGTCCCTTTTCAACCGCGCCGTCAGCCTTCTGGTACTCGGGTTCGTCCTCGTGTCCGGCATGGCGGCCTGCTCGGACAGTGTTGCCCCCAACGACCGGGATGACCCGGATCGTCCGGAAGCAGCAGCCAAGGGGGACGCCTCCGAGGGGGTTTACACCGAAGTGGAGCAGCAACCGGATTGCGGCGGAGTGCAGGCCCTCACAGAGAAGATTCAGTATCCGGACGTCGCACGGGAGAGCGGAATCGAGGGTCGGGTCCTGGTCCAGTTCGTTGTGCGTGAGAACGGGACAGTGACGGAGTCGACTGTCACCAAAGGGGTTCACGACGCCCTCGACGAGGCGGCCCTGTCCGCCGTACAGACGCTGGACTGCGAGCCGGGAAGACAGGACGGCAAGGCCGTACCGGTGCAAATGGCAATCCCCGTGACCTTCAAACTTCCGGAGGAATCGGCCTCCTCCGCTTCCTCATCTTCCTCTTCTGAGCCGGCATTGGCGATTCGATACGCCCGCGATTCTCGAGAGAGCAAGCCCCCGGCAGGGCCTGTTTTCAGCGGAACGACCCTGGCCGCTCTGCGCAGCGGCATAGACGATCCCAAGCTGGTCGAGAAGGCCGGGATCGAGGGGACGGTCGAAGTTACCTTCCGTCTGACCGAATCCGGAGAGGCGCGCAATCCGAAGGTCAGCGAGAGCGTCCACGAAGCCCTCGACGCGAAGGTTCTGCGTTCGGTCCGAAATACGACCTTCGACGTTCGAGAGAACCAGGCCGTGAATCTTGCCGGGGAACGGGTCCGCGTCCGATTCACCTATCAGCTCCCAAACACGTAGACATCGTTGTCGTCACGGTCCAGTTCGTCTTCCGAACATCGCGGAAAAAGGGGACCAGGCTATGATCGCACCTTCTGCCGTGCGGGATGATCGGGGGCAGGCTCGGTGACGCCCCGGTCGGCCGGATCGCCGTCACGGCGCAGGCTTCGATTCCAGTACCACACCCCGATCCCAAATAGAAGCGCCGCCACGAGGCTCATCAGACCGTTAATTCCGGCGATGCGCATCTGGGTGTCCACGGCCGGAGTGGGCCCGATGGTCTCGGTGATCACGACCGGAATGCTCGCTCCCTCCTGCACGTTCACCTGAAGGGTGTCTCGCTCTAGCAACGGGGGAATGATGCCGTGCGGCAGCGACAGCTTCTCTCGTGTGAACGTTCCACCGTCGGGCAGATCGACGCGGAGGCTGACGTAGTCGTACGCGATGTCCGACCGGTTCCCCTTTTGCATTTCAAGGACCTCGGCCGCGGCCGGCGTGCCCGCCACTTTGGTCGCGTGCAAATCGTAGACGACCTTGCCCTGATGCAGCGACAGCCCGAAAAAGAGAAGGGGAATGAGCCACGCCGTTTGCGCGACCCATCGCAGCACGGAACCGTTCACGAGCGGTCTAGGGAGTTATGAGGGAAAACTGTCGGGGTCAAAACGCTCGATCCGCCGCTGTGATCGGTCTGCGACAGGGATTACGCGTGAAATGGCGGAAACGACCCGTGGAATGTTCACGGAAGCTCGTTCGGCCTCTCCCCCGTTCTTTGCGATGCGTGGATTGTGATGCATGATCGAACCCGCAATCCGGCCGGGGCACAGTGCGAATCATGCTTCACTCACCATCGCTCCCTCGCGTACTCACGAAATCCCCTCCCTTCGACGGGGTCGTTTCCAGCCCCCGGGCCGCCTACGACAGAAAGAGATACGGCTTCCAGTTTTCGTCGATGGTGCCGGCAAAGTCACGCAGAAACATCACGTAGCTGGGCCGAAAGGGCTGTCGAGCCAGTTCCATTCCCGCTTCCTCCGGCGTCCGATCGCCTTTCCGATTGTTGCACGACACGCAGGCCGCCACGAGGTTCTCCCACGTGTCGCGCCCCCCTCGTGACTTCGGCACCACGTGGTCGATGGTCAGGTTTCCCTCCTTCCCGCAGTACTGGCACGTGTTCTGATCTCGTTTCAAGACGTTCTTGCGAGACAGCATCACGCGCTTGTAGGGGACCTGCGCGTACGTCTTGAGGCGCACAATGCTGGGCCAGGGGAGACGCGTGCTGGGCGACCGGACATACTCCCCGTCCACCGACTCTACGAGGTGCACCTTCTGGAGGTGCATGAGCAGAACCGCCCGTTGAACGTTGCAGACCGTGAGCGCACTATAGTCTTGATTGAGAACGAGGACGTGTCCGTTCATGACGCCATCCCCCCTCGCACGATGCGGTTCTGAAACCCGCAGGGTACGAGACTGTGCCGACATCGACGATGCAACTCGGGAGCGGGAAACATCACAGTTGTACGGAAGGAAGTTCCTCCACCGGGGTGCCGGTACTTGTTCGTAGGACGCAAATCCAGATCCCAGCCGGGATGTGACGATGGTTCTCCATATAGCAGGATTTACCCTTTGTTTCCACGTGCTCCCGCTGCGAGACAGGCATATTACGTTATGTCAATTGCTGAAGATGACTGTGCACTTCGCTACGGGACCGTCGGAACGAATCGTCGCGAGGCGCGCCCCGCGGCGGGCCTTTCGTTCCATTCGGACCCATGAAGTTCACGACGATCCTCGGTCGCTGGCATTAGACTCTTTTCCGGTCGGACGGGAGTCCAGGAACGTACTGGTCCCGGAAGTGGCTCGCACGTTGAAGCGCTGCTGCGAAGCGGACGGAACGTCCCCGACGTGTCCATTCGTCGTTGATACCGAATAAGTCGCTCTCCAATTACGGGGATTGAGCCAGCACGTCCAGTTGGTGGGCAATGTAGACCAACGTGCTCTCGTCAATCTGACGTCGCCGCGTGCGGAGCCACTTGTCGAATGCCGGTCCCTCCAGCTCGGGGTGCCCCGACAGCTCCGTCTCCACAAAGTGAAGGATGTGATGGAGGAAGTAGGCCTCATCCCCGGGATATTCCCCGTCGCGTGGAACGACGACCCAGTCCGAGGAGCCGGCATCGAGAAGCGGAAGGTCCGCCTCGGGGAGGCGGGTCAGGAGGCGGCGGCCGCAATGGGGACCCGCTGGTGTCTCGTCCCGATCCGGTGTCTCGACCATGCTCTCGTGGTAGAGGCGCTCGATGCGGGCATCAAGGGCCGGGTCGACCGACGGCTCGAATGCGGTCACACCGTCGAAGTGAATGGGCAGGTACCACAGGCCGCCGCTCCGAAGCAGGGGACGGAGCGCGCGGAGAACGGCAGAAATATCGAAGAGATCGAGCACCGCCTGGGCAATCAGGGCATCGTAGGACGCATGTTGCCGCGCCGACGCCACGTCGAACAGGTCTGCGGTGATGAACTCCACAGTCACGTCCACAGGGCCGTCCGTCCACGTCTGCTGTTCCGTTCCGGAAACGCTGTACCCCCGGCGGCCGGCCCACTCACGCAGTCGCCCTCGTGCTGTGTGAACATTGTCCGGCTCAATGTCGATGAGCGTGTAGTGCAGTCGATCTAGGGACGTGCCCTCGAGGGCCTCGACGACCCGCTCAACGGTCGCCCCGACGCCCCCACCCACCTCCAGCACATGAACCGGCGAGGACGCGCCCGCAAGCCGGTCGACAAATTGGGTCCAGACCCGTCGGTTTAGCGCTCGCGCGTCGACACTCTTCTTGGCTTCGAGGTAGCGGGGATAGCTGTAGGAATCGGGCTCGGTCACGAGGAACGGGCGAATGAGTGAGCAGAATCGGCAACAAGGTGGTCAAGAAACGACGCCACGCGGTCGCAGGTCTCCGCCCAAGTCGGAGTAGATCGGTAGTGGAGGGCCGCTGCACACCCAAGTTCGGCGAGGCGGTCGCGGCGGCTGCCCCACGTCTTCACGACCCGGGCAATGTCGTCGGCCGTGTCGACGAACCGGCCCGTTTCCCCTTCCCGTACCACGTCGCGCACGCCTCCGCTCGGGCCGGCCAGAACGGGAAGGCCCCGTCCCATTGCTTCAACGTATACGATGCCGTATCCCTCGTGGGCCGACGGCACGGCCAGCAGGTGCGATCGGTCAAGTCGCTCCTTCAAGGCGGCGTCCGACACCTGCCCGTGTAGCACCACCCGCGACGGGTCATCGAGCCGGCGAATTTGCTCGCGGAGGGCCGCCGTGTAACCACGATCCGCCGACGCGTCGCCCACGATGTCGAGGCGCCAGGGCGTCGCGTCGACCCGTGAGAGCCCGTCGATCAGCAGATCGGGGCGCTTCCGGGGAATGAGGTTCCCCACAAACACGACGCGGAGCGGCCCGTCGGCGGTGGCTCGCTGGCAGATCTTTTCCGCCGGGACGGACGGGCCGAAGCGTTTGCCGCTGGGCGGCGCCACGACGTGGGGACGGGCCTCGACCAGGGCCTTCACGGAGTGCTTCGTGTACCGACTATTGTAGACGCAGGCGTCGGTCGTCCGCAGGTAGAGCCGTTCCAGGACCCGAGTGACGGCCGTCGAGAGGCGCGAGCGACGTTCGTCGGCCCGGAGGTGGTGTACGATCGCCACAATGGGCGCATCGATTCGGCGCCGCAACCAGCGATTGCCGAACGCGAGCGATCCGTGATTGAGTTCATCCTGCAGGAGCAGGTCGAGGTCGGCGGCCGCGAGCCGGCGCCAGAACGACACGTCGACGTTGTCGGCCCATCGCAGCGGGTATGCCCGTTCCGGCTGCCGAAAGACAATCACATCGTCGCCCCGCGCCTCTAAGTGCTCCACGAGTTTGCGGTCGTAGAGATACCCGCCGGACATCCGATCCAGGTCCTCGTAAATAACGAGACCGATGCGCATAAGGGAGCCGGCGGGCCGTCTGGACAGTCGAACTACTTAGCCGCGGTGTACGAGGCCCAGGCGTCTTCGTCCTCCCAGATCTTGACCGTGGTGTCCAGGTCCTCCACGTCCACCCGTTCCCGGAAGGACTCGCAAAAGATCCGCGAGAAGTGTTCGATGCTCGGATTCAATCCGGCAAATTCCGGCAGGTCATTCAAAGTGGCGTCGCGGTACCGGTCCACGAGGGCGTCGAGGGCTGCCTCCACGTCGACAATATCTACGAGGTACCCGTGCTGGTTGAGCTCGTCTCCTTCGAGCAGCACTTCCACCTCAAAGTGGTGCGAGTGCCATTCATTTTCCGGCCCGCAGTCCGGAACCGTGAGGTAATGCTGCGCCACAAAATCCCGGCGAACCATCAGCTGATACATCCGACTTGGGAAGCTTTCGGTTAAAATGCGAACTACTCGTACACGAAGACCGGCTGCAGCATCGATGCGTCCTCGGACAACCGCTCGTAGGCGACGGGCGCCTCCTCAATCCCGAATCGATCCGAAATCAGTTGACCGGGCTGGACCTTCGGCAGCAGATCCAGCACCACGGCCATGCGCCGCTCCTTCGAC
>CAYULG010000015.1:0-24563 GCA_964445365.1 uncultured Salinivenus sp.
CGATGGGCAAGAAGAAGGAAAAGCTCATGCGCAAGCAGCGCGAGAAGTTCGTCGCCGGTTGCAAGGAGGAAAATGACATCGACGAGGACGAGGCAAACGAGCTCTTCGACATCATCGGCGAGTTCGCCGGGTACGGCTTCAACAAGAGTCACAGCGCGGCTTATTCTCTCGTTGCCTACCAGACGGCCTACCTGAAGGCCCATTTCCCGCCGGAGTTTATGGCGGCGGCGATGACCAACGAGATGTCCAACACGGACAAGCTGTCGAAGGTGCTGGAGGAGGCGCAGAGCATGGGCCTGGAGGTCCTCCCCCCGTCCGTGAACCACAGCCAGTCCTACTTTACGGTTGAGCAGGCTCCCGAGGAGGGCACGCGGAAGATTCGTTTTGGCCTCGCAGCCATCAAGAACGCGGGCGAAAAGGCCATCGACGCGCTCCTTGCGGCGCGCGAGGAGCACGGCCCGTTCGCGTCAATCTTCGACCTCACGAAGAACGTGGATTTCAGTTCAGTGAACAAGCGCACGCTGGAAGCCCTCACGCAGGCCGGTGCGCTCGACGACCTGGAGGGCCACCGCGCCCAGCTGATGGAGATCATGGACAAGGCCGTGCGCTACGGCCAGAAGGTGCAGCACGACCGCATGGCCGGCCAGAACTCCCTCTTCGGCGACGGGGACGCGGGGGCCGAGGCCATGCAGCCCGGCCTCCCCGCCACCGACCCGTGGCCCAAGTCCAAGCGCCTGCAGGCCGAACACGAGGTGCTGGGCTTTTACGTCTCCGGCCATCCCCTGGACGAGTACCAGGCTGAGGCCGACGCCTTCGCCACCGCCCATTTCGGCGAGCCGGACCAGCTGGAAACGGTTATCGAGCGCGCGGCGGGCGGGGACGGTCGCAATCGCGGGCCCGTCCGTACCTTCTGCGGCATTATCACCGAGGTCAACCGCAACACCACAAAGTCCGGCAAGCCCATCGCCTTCGCTAAAATCGAAGACTTTACCGGGCAGGGTGAGATGGTCATCTTTTCCAATGTCCTCGACCGGATCCAGCCCTACCTGGAAGTCGACAACGTGGTCCTCGTCGAAGGCAACGTCGAGGTGCGCGGGGGCACCGTAAAGGTGATTGCGAAGGACGTGAGTCCCATGTGGAAGGTGCGCGAGCAGATGGTGAGTGAGGTCGTCCTCCAGGTCAACCTTGACCAAGTGATGCCCGAGGAGCTCCGCGAGTTCCAGTCCTTCTGTGAACGCAGTGCCGGCAACTGCACGCTCTACTTCGACGTCGACGCCCCCGAGCTGAAGGGGCGAGAGCGCCTGCAGAGCCGATCGTACGTCGTTGAGCCAACGGCTGAGTTCATGAAGGGCGCCCAGCGCATTTTCGGTGCCGATAACATCGCCCTGAAAGGAAACTGAGGCGCGCGGGCCGGAGGACGGAGCCGGGCGTGAACTGAACGCTGACCCCCAAAATGCCCCAGGAGTGACAGGACTGGGCCCGAGGAACGGACGGACGAGATCCACTTTTGTGTCCCACCCGTCGTCTTCAGAGCGACACGCGGAACGTCGTTGGCGATGGGGACCCCGCTCCCCACCCACCGCACGGCCCAAATGCCGTACGGCCGGCGGGAATGAACGTCTCCAGGTGGGTGGTGCGGAAAACGGCCCGGCGGTCATATTCGTACGGCGAAAGAAACGCGCAACGGGGCCGAAAGAGAGTGTCTCGAGCGACAGATCTCCCTGATCGGGTGGGGGCAGTTATTCCGCAATGTTCACCTGCTGCGGCGTAGAGGTCTCCTCGTCCACCTCAACACCCACCACTTGATCGGTCTGCAGCGAATCGAACGGGACCTCCGTATACCGCTGTAGGATTGGGGTGGACTCCTCAATGGTGAACTCCATCGTCCCATTATCATCCACGTCGACCGTAATCATCTTCGACTCGGCATCTACATTCGTCACGGTTCCGCTATGGGTCACCGTTTCGGTCATCTCTTCTTCGTCGCCGCTGTTGCCGCTATCAGCACCGCCGCACCCAACAAGAACGAACAAAGCCAATGCTACACAAGCGTTTGAAAAGATCCTCATGATCATGATATTTGTTTGTAAAGAAGAACGCGCCCTTATTATGACGTATCCACAAATAGAAATCAACCCTCATTCAAGATAGACCGTGCCTGATCGAACATGCTTCCGGAACACATTGCGGCGGACCGTCCCCACCGACCAATGACCAGCATGGTCGCGGAACGACCCGTCGCCTCAGCGGTGATTGAATATAGTTCCGTTGAACAACCTTTGCGCCCCTTCCCCTATGCACCTTGCTCTGATTGACGCGTCCCTCGGCACCCCGCACGCGAAGCGGAACTTCAAGCGAGAGGTGGACGCCCCCCTCACCATCTACGACGCAAACGAGGGCGACCTTCCCCCCGCGATCGGCAAGCCGGGGCCGATACAAACAGCGACCGGCCCGATTCAATCGTTCGATGGCGTCATTATCAGCGGTTCACAATCGTCCGTTTACGACGACCACCGGCCGTGGATACAGACGCTCAGCCGCTGGGTCGAGGGCGCGGTGGCCGACGGCCTGCCCATTCTTGGCGTCTGCTGGGGCCACCAGTTGCTCGCGCAAATCTTGGGCGGGACCGTGAAGGGGGGCTCCTACGAACTCGGCTATGTCCAGGTGACCCAGGAGGTGGACGATCCGATCTGGAACGGCCTCCCGAATCCCTTCACGGTCTTCGCCACCCACTCGGATCACGTGGTGGCTCTGCCCCCGGACGCCACCCTGCTCGCCTCCAATGAGACTGGGGTCCAGGCCTTCCGACAGGAGCAGATTTACGCCATGCAGTTCCACCCGGAGTACGACCGGCGGACGGCCACGTCTATGATTCACTCGAAGGACCTTCCGGAATCGGACGTGCAGGCCGCCCTCGACTCCTGCTCCGATAAAAACGTGGAGGCGGCACAGCCCACGAAGCAAATCTTCGACAACTTTCTCCGCCACGTTGAGGCGACCCCACAACCCACTTCCGCGGTGTCATGAAGACTGGAGAATCCGAGGGCGTTCTGGGCCGTCGTTCCCCCCTTTGCAGACGCGCTGGGAGAACTTGACCAGCCACCGGTTTTCTCACCCGCGAGATGACATCCGTTTGCTTCAAACCATGACCATTCCGTCTCTCACACGCTCCAAAATTCAGGAGAACACGACCGGCGGCTCGTTCGAGCGGGGCGAGCAGTACCATGCCGACGGTGCGGTCCGCTCGATCAAGCAGACAGACGAGCACACGGTAAAAGCGCAGGTTCAGGGCAGCGACGTGCACCCGTACGTCGTCACAATCAACTTCGACAGCGACGACATTACAGCGGTACAGTGCACCTGTCCGTACGTCGAGGGCTCCTGGTGCAAGCACATCGCCGCTGTTTTGTTGAAGACGCTTGAAGAGGATGATGTCCCAGCCGGCGAAGCGGCCGAAGTTACCGAACTCGTCAAAAACATGGATCGCCCGGCCCTCATCGCCCTCATCGAACGACTGGTGGAGCACAATCCCGAGCTCATCGATCAAATCAAACGTGAGCACTCTCGCCGAGCGGCGAGTGAATGAGGAAAGCGATTCAAAAGAAAGCGCTCCTTTTCTCTGTCTCACCCGGCGAGAGGTATAACAGGGTCTGGTAGACAAGCCGGTTGGGGGCCATGCCTTCACGCTGCCGTGCCTTCCTTGGGAGCCTCAGGTGTGGAGTTGATCGTTGAGCTAGACCTGTAACCGCCGGATGAGTATCCCTTCGCTCGGCCGTCGTGCTTGTCCTCTGCCCCGCCGACGTAAGGCACGGGGGGAGACCCACTACGTAAACCATCACACTTCCTTCGTGGACAGCCCGGTGACGGCCGAGAGTCTGTGCCTCGACGGCGGCCTCACGGCTTGGACTGGTGTCGGTCACAAGATGGGGTTGCGAGCCCCGATGTGGGAACGCCGAGACGCTGATCGCGAGATCGTTGTACTCATTGACACCAAGAGCCGGTCAATCCGCTAGGCGTCAATCAACAGAGAGGCGACTACTTCCTGCGTGTCCGGTCAGAACCTCTTCAATCGGCCACCGCCAGAGCCCCACTTGATGCGGCGCTTTATTCGCTTGTGTATGACGATGGAAGGCTCCTGCATGCGATGCAACGACAGCGAGGCCCCGTCCAATCCAGTCGTCGATACCCGATGAATCAACGGGGGCATGCCACCGGGCCTACCATCCTCCTTGATGCCCTTCATGCGTCCCATCTCGGTCCACCCCCACGACCTCGTAGGACGCATCTGGTTCCGGGGGAGCTGGTTGCTTGCGCCGCAGATACACCTGGGTGGCGCGCGAGCCTGCCATTCGAATCGTGGCTCGGAGGAAGGCCGCGCGGCTGGACGGGAGCGGAATCGATTCACGGTGCAGCTCGGTGTCTTCTAGGTGCTCTTCCACGCGATCCTCACGATTGTTGAAGACGTGCCAGATCACGGTCCCCTGCAGTGAATCGGAGGCCAACCCATGACGGGCCGGGAGATGCTCGAACGTCAGGCGATTCCCCTGCACGGCGAAGCGGTCGAGCCCGCCCGTCCAGTGCAGGTACGCCTGTCCAATGGCATTGCGCCGCTGGAGCAAAGTAAGCACCACATGGTTTTCCACCTGTGACGACGAATACTCGGCCGTGCCGACCACCGCCTCCAGGTCGGCCCGTGAGAACTGCCTGACTTGTTTTGCAGCCCAGAAGGCATCCGACGAGTCTGCCCGTTGAAAGGCCGGATTGGGCCACTCGGGACGCCAGGACCGGGGCTCGAAGCCTCCCACCCCAAAATGCCCGAGCGCCGGCCAATCGGGCGGGTCACTCTCAGCCCAATCCCCGCCGCTAAGGCCAAGCGTCGCAATCCGTTCGAGGACCTGATCCACCTCCAGAACGTACTCGTGACCCGACCACCGGGGCTTCGGGGTCGCGCCCGCACTGCCGAGCGTGAGGTGCAGGTCCGTCAGGTAGTGCCGCACGAACCGGCGCCCCTCCACTTGCACAACCGCGTCGAGGGTGTGACGGGCGCGAATTTTGCTGTGGTGCATCCACGCCGCAAAGATTCGAAGGCCCCGCAGCTCGCGTCGATGCTCGTGGGGAAAAATGTCGTTCGCGTCGTCCGACCGAGTGCCCTGGAACCGAAACGGGCCGATTTTCCGCACCACCCCGGGAAGACGAGTCGCGAGCACGCGGTAGGTGCTGTCTTGCTGTCGTGCAGTCCCGGCGAGAAGGCTGTCGAGATCGCTGTGGGTGATTGCGTCCGGCATGGGCACGAACCGGTCCCGGTGGACCTGGCGAAGCCAGTGCTGCGGGACGTTGTACCCCAGCGCATGGAACAGTCGACTACCAATCATCGCGGCCCCCGTCGCCATCTCCGGATGGTTGGCATCGTCAAAGAGGAGCCGAAAGCGCCGGCCCGTGGAGTCGCGGATTACGGCCCGTGGCAGCGGGCCTTCTCTCGGCAGGTGCACCACGCGCCACGCGGCCGGGGCGGGCCCCGGCTCCTCATTGGGGCCGCGGCGCAGCGCCGCACGGTCCATCGGGTGGCGGTAGTGGCGGTTCGTATACCAGGACGAGTTGGGCACCCCCTCCACCGTGTTCACGTTCACGGCCGCCTGGGGACGGTCCCCCGTTGCCCGAAAGGCCCGACTAAAAAGCTTGAACGGCCCCATCCGCTCCATCGTCGCCGGCGTTGAGTCCGGCAGCGCCACGTCCATGCGATCGGGGTCCGACCAGAGAGGGTCGTCCGTCAGAAAGCGCTGGGCGGCCGCGGGGCAGGTCCCCCCAATTAGAAGAACCAACAGCAGGAGCGAACCCCCCCACTGAGGATTTGGCGCCATTGAAGACAGCATCGTACGCGCTCCCAGTGCGTCGTTAGAACAGAGAGCCCAAGTCGAGATGCGTCGTGATTCCGTTCTCGCTGCGGGCAACATCGAGGCGAGCGAGGGTCTGGCCGTCTTTTTTGAGGCGAAAACCGATCCCGTAGCCGACATACGGATCGTCGAGCTGCGCGTCGGGAATGCGGTTAAAGACTTGTCCCACATCGGTGAAAAGGGCCATGTCGAGCCAGTGCCACACCTGACACCGAACTTCCACGTTGGAGACCAGGGCATTCCGGTCGATAAACTGGTTCGTTCGGTACCCTCTGAGCGAACGGGACCCGCCAACCGACTGAAGCCGGTAGAACGGCACCTGCCCCTCGGGCGACTTGGTAAGAGAAACAAACTGACGGAACGCAAAGCCGTGCATCAACCCCTGGTCGATAGGAAGAAATTCCCGAACATCGAGCGTGAAGCGGGTGAAGTCGAACTGACGGCGCCGGGTGTCGAGATTTTGCGTCACCTCCGCGGCAACGTACAACCCGCGCGTCGCTTCCAGGGAGACACTGCGAAGCCGTTGCTTCGTCGGCGCAAACCGACGACCAAAAGACGGGTCGGAGGAGGTATCCCGTCCGTCGTACTCGAGGAAGGTCCCGATGACCAGATAATCCGCATCGGTATCAACGCCGGCCAGGGCCGGAAACTGCTCACTCATCTGGGGCAGATTGCCCCGCCCGTTCCCAAATCGGTTGAGTTGGTAGGACCCGTGTCCCCCGATCAGAATGCGATCGCCAAAGTATCGCCCGAATAAGCCTCCCAGGAGTGCTCGGTCGAGGCGGTATTGTGCTCCTTTGTCCGCTTCAAGCTCGGGCCCGACCCCATAGAATTTTTCACGGGGGCGGTGCTGATAGCGGCCGAACCCGTAGGCCACGTACCGCTCCCACTCCATGCCCGCGACCGACTCCACGCGGTAGTACCGACGGACGCTCGCCAGGGCCTCGACGTTCGCGAACTGGTTGTTGCCAGTTAGGCCGGGGGGTTCGTACAGAAGCCCCGCGGCAAGGCCGGCGTTTCCCCCAAGGCCGCCCAGCACCGGGTGCACCCCAGCCACCTCCAGGTTGGGGACTTGAAGAATCAACCGATGGGGAAGAACCGTCCCGCCTGTTTCGGCAACGAACTGTCGCACCCGATCGCCAAAGCTCGGCTCCGGCGAGGACATGTGCTGTGCCTTGCGGCGGCGTTTTTCCCGCCACTGCTCGGCCCGCGTCCGTCCGTCTGCCGACGTCGTGTCGCGACGGGAGTGCACCCGCTCCGTTCCAGTCGTCTGTCCCTGGGCGTAGGCCGTTCTTGGCCCAATCGCGAACACCAGGAGGACGACCATCGCCAGCGTGATGGTCTGCGTGAAACGGGCGTTCAAACCAGGGACGGCGAGCATGAAAGACGCAGCCTATCGATGACCAAAATCGACGATCCGCACCAAAGCACACCGGGGGCGAGTGAATCGGTTCGAATCGTTTCAGCGGGGAGTCTTAGGCTTCAAAACAGAGAGAGGCAGACAATCATCTATTCTAAAGAATTGACGTTCCATAAAGATGATCCGTCTCAGAATCATGCTTCCCGTGCACGTTCCACCGGGCCATTCACGGCAGGGACCGTACAGTTCACGGCACGCATCTTTCACTCGTTGCACGGGACGATCTTCCCTTTTTCCTGGGGGCACTGCGCCTTAGGTTGGTGGTGGGTGCAGCGACGTGGCGCTCGGATTCCCCCTGTTTCCTGCTTTTTTCCTGGTGTTCTCTCCCCATGACTGTTGCGATACGATCCGCGGCCTTTCGAGCGCTCTCCCTCCTCCTTTTGTTCGGGGTCCTTGCCGGACTGGGCGCCTCCTCTGCGCCTGCCCAGCCCACCGAAGAGAACGTCGTGTACGACGACAGTCACTTCGACGACCTGGAGTACCGCATGATTGGCCCCTACCGGGGCGGCCGCTCCACCGCCGTCACCGGCATCGCCGACCAGCCCAATACTTACTTCATGGGGACCACCGGCGGGGGCGTGTGGAAGACGACCAACGGCGGCCAGGACTGGCGCAACATCTCCGACGGCGACTTTGACGTGTCGTCGATCGGCGGCATCGACGTCGCCACCTCGGATCCGAACGTGATCTACGTGGGCACCGGCTCCGCCTGCCTGCGCGGCAACATCCAGACCGGCCGGGGCGTCTACAAGTCCACCGATGGCGGGGACTCCTGGAACCTTGTGGGCCTGGAAGACACCGGGATCATCGGGGACGTCGTGGTTCACCCCAGCGACCCCGAGGTGGCCTACGTCGCGGCGGTCGGCCAGGCCTTCGGCCACAACGAGCAGCGCGGGGTCTTCCGCACCACCGACGGCGGGGAGAACTGGGAGCACGTTCTTTCCATCTCCGACTCGACCGGCGTCGTGGACCTGGCCCTGAATCCGAAGAACCCGCGCGAGATCTATGCCGGGGCGTGGACGGCCCAGCGGACACCCTGGACCATGGTCAGCGGCTCCGACGAAGGCGGCATCTACAAGAGCACCGACGGGGGCGACAACTGGGCGGAGCTCACGAACGGCCTCCCGCAGGGCGTGGTGGGGAAGACGTCGGTGACCGTGTCCCCGGCGGAGCCAAGCCGCGTGTGGGCCCTGATCGAAGCCCCCCAGCCCAAGGGCGGCCTCTACCGCTCCAACGACCGTGGAAAAACATGGACGCAGATCAACGACAACCGCAAGCACCTGCAGCGCTCCTGGTACTACACCCACCTCTACGCCGATCCCCAGGACGAAAACACCGTCTACTCGCTGAACGTCCGCTTCCACAAGTCGGTCGACGGCGGCGAATCCTTCGAGACAAAGGGCGTCCCCCACGGCGACGTACACGACCTCTGGCTCAACCCGGAGAACCCGGATCGCATGGTCGTGGCCAACGACGGCGGCGCGCAGGTCACGATGGACGGCGCCGAGACGTGGTCCACCTACTTTAATCAGCCGACGGCAGAGATGTACAGCGTGACCGTGGACGACGAGTTTCCCTACAACGTCTACGGCCCGCAGCAGGACAACTCGACGATTCGCCTGCCCGCCTGGACGGAGGGATCGGTCCATCCAAAGTCAAACTGGACGAGCGTCGGCGGCTGCGAGACCGGTCCCGTCGCCCTCCATCCCGATCGGCCGTGGCTTCTCTACAGCGGCTGCTACGGCGGCCACCTGAGCCGCTGGAACGAGCGGACCGAGCAGTCACGCAACGTGATGGTGTACCCGCAACTCCAACTCGGGCAGGCGCCGCGCACGCTCCGCGAGCGATTTCAGTGGAACGCGCCGATTGAGGTGTCGCCCCACGACCCGGACGTGGTATACCACGCCTCGCACCGCATCTGGCGCACCACGGACCGCGGCCTGTCCTGGGAGCGCGTCTCCGGCGACCTGACGACGGACACCCCGGAGCACCAGGACTTCGCCGGCGAACCGATTACGAAGGACAACACGGGCGTCGAGGTCTTCAACACCGTGTTCTCCCTTCAAGTCAGCCCCCACTCGGCCAAGACCCTATGGGCCGGGACCGACGACGGGCGCGTCTGGCTCTCCCGGGACGAGGGCACCAACTGGAATGAGATCACGCCCGACGACCTGCCGCGGTACGGGACTGTGCAACGCCTTGAGGTATCGCCCCGCGACCCGGGCACGGCCTATATTGCCGTCCACCGCTACCGGCTGAACGACTGGCAGCCGTATGTCTTCCGCACCACCGACTACGGCGACTCCTGGGCCCGCATCGCCACCGGCAACCGGGGCATCCCCGACGACTCGCCCGTGTGGGTCGTGCGCGAGGACCCGGAGCGCGAAGGCCTGCTCTACGCCGGCACTGAGTTCGGCATCTACGTTTCGTTCAACGACGGCCAAAACTGGCAGTCCCTCCAACAGAACCTTCCAGTCACCCGCGTGCCCGACCTTCAGGTGAAGGACCACGACCTTGTGGTCGCCACGCACGGCCGCTCGTTCTGGATCCTGGACGACCTGACGCCGCTGCGCCAGCTCACCGATCGAGTGGCGGAAACGGACATCCACCTGTTCGCTCCGCCCGCTGCCCATCTCGTGAGCACGTACGGCGCTGAGTCCGACAACGAGGCCCGCGAACCGTCCAACGATCCACATGGTGCCACAATCGACTATCTTTTCTCCAAAGCCCCCGACACGACGGTCACACTAGACGTGATCGATAACAGCGGCTCGGTCGTGCAGAGCTTTACCAGCGACTCGGCCGCCGCGAAGAATGCCCAGGAGCCGGTCCTGCCCGCCGAGGGCGGCATGAACCGATTTCACTGGTCGCTCCGGGGCGAGGACGTGAACACGGTCGACGACGCCATCCTCTGGGGCTTCACGGGGGGGCCGAAGGTCGTCCCCGGCACCTATACGGCACGGCTCGCCACGGCCACCGGCGACACGCTCACGCAGTCGTTCGACGTGAAGATGGACCCGCGCCTGGAGGGCGTGACGGCGGCCGACCTTGAGGCCCAGCACGACCTAGCGGTCAGCATTCGGGATTCGCTGAATGCCGTTTACGACGCCATTCGGACCCTCCGTTCAGTGCGCGAGCAGGTTCACTCGGTGGCCGAGCACGCCAGCGACGCGGGCCACGACGACCTCCTGTCCCGAGCGGATTCGATTGGCCAGGCGCTGACGTCCATCGAGCAGGGGTTGATGCAGACGAAGAACGAGAGCTTCCAGGACCCGCTCAACTTTCCGCCGCAGCTGGACAACCAGTATGCCTACCTTTACGGCAACGTGACCGGGCCAGACGGGTCCCCGACGGAGGGTGCCCGTACCCGCTTCCAGGACGTGAACGAGCAGTGGGACGAACACAGACGCCGCTTACAGAACATCTTGAGGACGGACGTGCCTTCATTCAACCGCCGCGCCCGGAAGCTGTCGTCGGTTCCCGTCTTCGTGCCAAACGGCGAGGAGTAACGTGAGTCTGCCTAGTGTCCGCTTCGTCGGGGTCGGCCCGGCGGGCGGTTTTTTTGTATTCGTCCCCCCCGCTTCCCATGCGCACCTGTGCCATCGTGAACCCCACCGCCGGTCAGGGGCAGGTGGAGCGCCTCTGGCCCGATCTTTTGTCCGAGCTGCGGGCGGTGACTTCGGACCTGGCAGTCTGTGAGACGACGGCACCGGGGGAAGCAACGACCCTGACGCGCGCCGCCCTCACCGAAGACTACGACCGAATCGTGGCGGTTGGCGGCGATGGGACCCTCCACGAGGTCGTAAACGGCTACTTTCAGTCGAATGGGACCCCGCTCACGCCCGCCCCGCCCCTCATTCCCATCCCCTGCGGCACAGGTACGGACTTCAACCGTGTGCTGGACGACAAGACCGGGATCGACGCCGTGGCGTACCTGCGGAGCGACCGGGTGCGGCCTGTAGATTTACTCCGGCTTAAGTATACGGGCCTCGACGGGGAGCGCGCCTCCCGGTATGCCCTCAACATTGCCTCTCTCGGCCTCAGCAGCGCCGTGGTTCGCTCTGTGAACCGGGGCGGTCTGCCGCTGCCGGGCCGCCTCCGCTACTTCGGGGCCATTCTACGGGCGCTCTTCGACCACGCGCCGTTTCGGGTGGGCATCACGCTCGACGGCACGGCCGTCGCCGACGACCCGGTTCGGCTCGTGGCCATCGCCAACGGGCACACCTTCGGCGCCGGGGTGAAGATTGCGCCGGACGCGGTGGTGGACGACGAGCTTCTAGACCTTACCATCCTCCACGACATCTCCGCGTTCCGGCTCCTCCGCTCCCTTCCGCAATTCTACGAGGGGGAGCACCGATCCCTCGATGGCGTGAGCACATACCGCGGCCGGCAGCTGACCGTGCGCCCGTTCACTGAGGAGCCGGTGTGGCTGGAGGCGGACGGCGAGCTAGTGGGACAGTTGCCCGTGACCGTCGAGGTGGTGCCGGCAGCCCTCCGGATACAGTACTGACCCACGCGCACCGTCAGGCTGTGTAGAACCCAACGAAAAAGAGCACCGCACGGTACCCAAGCAGCATTTCAAGGAAGATAAACGGCGTCACGGCGGCGCGCAGGAAGGCCCCTCCCCAGGAGGCATCCTGGCCGCGGTGGAACGACAACGTGAGGTAGGCAACGAGGAGCACGTTCACCCACGACTCGACCATTCCTTCCGTCAGCCCAATCGCCTCCTCCCCTAAAAGCAGAGGAATGGTGTTCAGCGTGAGGGCGGGGACGAGAACCGACATGAAGATGAAAAGGGTCGCCCCCATCACGTGTGTCGACTGTACGATGTGGGGCACGAGACCCCGTCGTCCCCCCTTCCACTGCGACGGAAAGAGAAGCCAGAACCAGCCCGCAATGGCCGGGATAAACAGGAAAATCAGCGATTTCGAGAGCCACTGGGCCTGCCGGTCGAACCGATCGGCGTAGTCCCGAAACTCTTGAAGGGCCCCGTAGGAAGCGGCAGGCGGCAATGCGGTGTAGGCAGATGAGTCGGCCTCCGCCCGATCCAGCGAGTCGGCAGCGGCCTGGGCGTGCTCGTACGACCAATCGGCGGGCGCACCAATCCGGTCGTTCACCCAGCGCTTGGCCATCGCCCGATGGTAGAAGTTATCGGACGACACGTGGATGTAAAGCGGCGTCTGAAAGGTGTTGGGCCCCGTCGGGGACGAGGCATACAGGTAGAACGCGACGTTGATGAGGGCAAACAGTTGGATCGGACCGAGATAGGGACGGCGCCGGCCCCGGAGAAATTCTGCCGTCAGGGCCCCGGGCTGGGCGAGGAGCGCGCGCAGCGACCGATACAGGCGATTATCGGCATCGAGCACTCGGGCGAAGACCCGTCGCAGAAACCCCACGATGGTTCGCGGGTGGGCACTCGGTCGTTCTTCGCCGCAGACCGCGCAGTAACGCTTCCGGATGGGGGCGGTGCACGTCGGGCACCGCTCGCCGTCGGGGGTCAGGCGGGCGGGGTTGAACGACGCCCGGACCTCGTCGCACGACACTGCCGGGGCCGGCGCAAGCCGGTCCGGTCGCGTCGGAGCGTCTTGGGTGGGAGCGACATCCATACCGCGGGGAGGCAACCGGCACTTGGCGAGCGGAGGCGAGAAGGCTTCCTACGTAAAGGCGTTCTCGCCGGTCACGTCCTGCCCCACCACCAGCGTGTGCACCTCGTGGGTGCCCTCGTAGGTGACCACGCTTTCAAGATTGTTCATGTGACGCATCACCGGGTACTGGCTCGTCACCCCGTTGCCCCCGAGCATCTGGCGGGCAGAACGGGCGACCTCCAGCGCCATCTGGCAATTATTGCGCTTGGCCAGGGACACTTGCTCGGGCTGCATGGTCCCGGAGTCCTTCAGCGTGCCGAGGCGCCAGTTCAGGAGCTGCGCCTTCGTGATCTCCTGCACCATCTCCACCAGCCGCTCCTGCATGAGCTGAAAGCCGCCGATGGGCCTCCCAAACTGCGTTCGGTTCTGCGCGTGCTGCCGGGCGGTGTCGTAGCAAGCCATCGCCGCGCCCACCGTCCCCCAGCAGATGCCGTAGCGGGCCTGGTTGAGGCACGAGAGCGGGCCGCCAAGTCCCTCCGCCCCGGGCAACCGATGCGCGTCGGGCACCCGCACGTCGTCAAGCACGACCTCACTCGTGACGGCCGCACGGAGCGACCACGTGTCGTCAATCGTGGGCGTGGAGACGCCGTCTCGGTCGGTCTCCACGAGGAAGCCACGAACCACGTCGTCCTCGTCCTTCGCCCAGATCACCGCCACGTCGGCGATGGTGGCGTTGGTGGACCAGCGCTTGTGGCCGCTCAGGATCCAGTCGTCGCCGTCACGCCGGGCGCGCGTCTGCATCGCGGAGGGATTGGATCCAACCTCCGGCTCCGTCAGGCCAAAGCACCCGATGGCCTCCCCGTTCGCCAGCGGCGGCAGCCACCGCTCCTTCTGCGCCTCCGTCCCGTAGCGCCAGATCGGATACATGACCAGCGAGCCGGTCACCGAGCAAAACGACCGCAGGCCCGAGTCGCCCCGCTCGATCTCCTGCATCATCAGCCCGTAGATGGTGCCGCTGTGGCCCCCGCCGCCGTACTCCGCCGGGATGTGCGGCCCCAGCACGCCGAGCTCCGCAAATTTCCCAATCAACTCGCGCGGAAATTCTGCCCGCTGCGCGTACTTTTCGATGACGGGCTGCACCTCTTCGGTCACGAAAGCGCGCACCTCATTGCGGAGGGCCTTCGCCTCGTTTGAGAGCAGGTCGTCGAGATCGTAATAGTCCGGTGCCTCGAAAGCGGCCGGGTCCCAGGTCGGTGTGGCAGTGGCTTCCCCCGCACGGGCCGAGGCCGACGGAGTGGGCGTTTGTGTTGACATGGATGCGTCTTCTTGACGAGTGAGACGATTCACGAACAAGTTCGCTTTTCAACGGTGTCGGGACGAAGTGGTCCCGGGCGAAAGGGACCGCACAACGGGTCTGCTTGGGACCGTCGACGAGGCAGCAGGGCGCTCCGACCCTCGGTAGACGCCGCCCCTCGTGGGCACATGGGCCGAGCGCGCCGACCGGAACCAACTGATAACCGCCTTCAAGATTGCGAGCTTTGCGGCACATTCGCCGGTGGGCAGTTGACTGTGTTCGCGCGTTGGCCTACGTTCGGAGTACGC
The DNA here is from genome assembly GCA_964445365.1 of uncultured Salinivenus sp. Lineage (GTDB taxonomy): Bacteria > Bacteroidota > Rhodothermia > Rhodothermales > Salinibacteraceae > Salinibacter. The sequence continues at coordinate 14,499 of CAYULG010000015.1, forward strand.
GGTGAGGCAACGAGCCCGACACCAAATCTTTTCTGTTGATGTGCTGAACGGCCTCCCTCCCGACTTGATTCCAGACCACACCTTCATGTCGCACGCTATGCGTTCCATGCTTTTCCTCGCCGTCCTCCTAGTCGCGTTGGGCGCCGCCTGCCCGTCGCAGGCGCAACCCGAGCCCCGGTTCGGGGTGGGCATTCAAATGATGGGCACCACCGTTGACGACAACATCGGCCCAGGCCTTCGCTTCCGGTCGTCGGTCCCCCTCACCCCGGACGTTTCACTCGGTATTGGAGCGGGGCTGACAGGCTATATCTTTCAGGGCCGCGACGACGCCGCTTACGCCTTTGACCCTCAGGCTTCCCTGGTTGTCACCCTTCCGGGTCCGGGCACGCAACGGCTCTACGTTCTCGGGGGCGGCGGGGCCTACGTTCCGTTCGGCAATCTCGACGAGGACATCGGCGGCGGGCCCACCCTACACGTTGGAATCGGTAAGGTCTGGCTCCTCAATCAAAGCTCCTTCTTCGCGGAATTTGACCCGGCGCTCTACATCGGCAAAGAACAGACCAATGTCATTCTTCCCCTTCGCGTTGGGGTGATCTTCTGAGGCTAAACCATTCGGCCCGGCCTACCGACTCGTCTCCACGGGCGCACAGCCCCTGACCGCCACCATGAACGGCGGGGCGTTCCTGGGCGTGGAGGTCCATCCGACGCGTACTAATCACCGGGTCGGGACCGGCTAGCGCGTCGACATGCGCCCCGACCGCGACGCGATCGATCCTATCCACGCCCCCGGCGTGAGCGCCCCGGTTGTCGGCGGCCTCAGTAGGATCTCTGGCGGCACACCGGTGTGCCAGACGGGCCGAACCCCAAGTTGATGTCGGTGGACGTGGTCAACCTCAACCCGAACGTGGACGACCGCCCTCCGCCCCGCCGCCCTCACCGTAATACAAATCCCCCGCGGCCTCCCCGATCGGATGCACCGGGGGTCACCTTCAGAGGCAAAACTGGGCACAAGACCGGGTCCTCTCCCCACACCGAGCCGCGGTTACGAACGCGAGCGATTGGCATCGTTTGTATCCGTCCCGCTGTCCGTCGTCTGTTTCTCGATCCCGTCGGCGGCCTCGTTCAGCAGATCGTCCAAAGAGTCTTCAGGTGAGGGAAAATTCGCCTCGTCAGCCAGCTCCTTCTCCTCCAGGGCGGCGTAGAGGTGGATCCATCGCTCGAACCGGTCACCCAGCTTCATTACCGAATAGAGCATCCCCTTCCCCCCTTTTCGACGAAAAACCAGGTCAATGATCGCCGCCCCGAGCGACAGCGGCATCAGGGCCACATCCTTGAAGCCCTCCAACCAGAGTTTGATTTGAAAGATGAGTACGTCACGGACGGTGGTGCGTCGCGTAGGCGCGTCGTCAGACGGGGTAGCGTTGGGCATCGGGAATGTGCCGGGAGGGGTAAACCGGAAAAACGAGGGGCGAGTGATCGCACACAATGACGAACCGCAGCGACGAACTGTTACGATTCCTCACAGCACCCGACGAAGGATGGACTGCAGGCGCTCGTGGTCGTCGTCCAGCAGACGGCTGAGGGCCCGTCCCGCCGTCACGACGGCGTCACGCCCAGCTCCCTCGCCCCCGTGTGCCGCGTGGATGCGGCGGAGCACGGCCACGAGCAGGTCATCCACAGGGACCGCCGGGTCTGGATGTTCCACGAGCGTGCGCAAGAAATCAAAAGGGGCGTCGAGGGAGCGGACGTGCTCGTCGGTACAGGGATAGACAAAGTCGTGGATGTCGGGCGGGTGCGGCGGGAGGGTCTGGCGGAGGCGCCCGTCGCGGTCGCGACACGCCAAGACGAGCGCGCGGACGGTGGTGCGCATGAGCTCCTGCACCATCGGCATCTCCTCGGCCCGCTCCTCGGGCGAGAGGCCCAGCGCCACCGCCTCGCGGTTGGAGTCGTAACTGCCCGTTTCTACGTGACTCACAAGCCCGAACAGCGTGGTCTCATCGGTCCCGTCCACCCACACCCAGTCACCAAACGCAGGGGCGTCGGCCTCGTCGTACACTTCCGCCTCGAACTGCCGCGTGCTCGACTCGACGACTTCTCCGATGGCCTCTTCCTCAGACATGTCTGGAGGACTTCTTGTATTTGAGGGATCGATGAGCAAAGGAAGGCCGCGCACGGGGGCCCTGGATCTCTTCGCCCGTACGGATCTGTGCACAGGTAGATCAACTACGTCCCCGGTCTGGGGAGGACCGCGTAGTGGTCCAGTCGGAATTGTTTTTGGAAACCCAATCACGTATCAGTAACACCAACGGGGAGATTGCGATCCAAAAACGGTCCTCTTCCATACCGAGGAACGAAAAGCCGTACGCTACGGTGCTGAACCATCCCTCGTCCGCCTTCCGTTCCCTTTCTCTCTTCTGATGCCGACCGACGACCGCCCCGCCAGTCGATTTTTTCACCCCGCCAGCGGCGCCCTCATCCTGGGCCTCGACTGGCTTCTGTTTTCGGGAAGTGTGCTGTCCCTTGGCCTGTCTACACCCGCCCTGGCCGTGCTCGGATTTGTCCTCGGCGCGGCGGGCACCGGTATCCTGCAGGGCCGGTACGGCGAGGACGGCCGGACGAAAGTCACACTGAAGGGCCTCCTCGGCGGCCTCGCGGTGGGCATCCCGTTCCCCATCGCCGGGACGGCCGTGGGCGGCGCGATCCTGGCGTTAAGCGGCCTCAACAGCTTGCCTGGAGGAACGACCGTCAAAACCGACAAGGGCGATGAGAAGTAGTCGAGCGTCACTGAGGCTCGTCGGGAGAACTCCCCATGGGTGAGGATTGCGTAGCGGGGTCGGCCACACCCACCTCCTCCACAAGATCGCGGTAGGCGTCCTGCACTGCCGGGTCGTCGTAGAGCCCGTTGTGGGTCCCGTCCTCCACCACGATGAGTTGCTTGTCGGGGCTGCCCGCCTGCCGGTGGAGCCGCCGGGCCATCTCGGGGTTCGTCACGTTGTCCGCCGATCCGCCCACGACGAGCAGGGGGGCCTCCAGCGAGCGCACACGCTTGAGGTTGCTCTCGCCCTGAAGGGCCGAATCCACCTCCACGCCCAGGAAGAGGCGCACGTACCACGGGATGAGATTCCCTACCCAGTCGTCCACGGTCGTGGCCGGATTTTCGAGAACGACGCCCGCCACGTCGCGCTCGTTGGCAACGTAGGTGGCGAGGAAACTACCGAGGGAATGCCCCCACACCACCAGTTGGTCGGGCGACACCTCGGGCCGGGCCCGCAACGAATCGTAGACCGCCAGGGCGTCGTTCTTCAGTTCGTCGACACCGGGCTCCCCCTCGCTCCGCCCATAACCCCGGTAGTCCCAGAGGAGGGCATCGGTCGACGGGCGGGTGAGGGCGCGCAGGTAGCCGCGAGACTGAACGAGATAAAAGCCGTTGCCCCCAAAGAAGAGGACGGTTGCCCGGGCATCCGGTTGCGTGAGGTGCCACGCGTTCACGTCTACCGTGTCGGCCACGGCGATCGTCGTGTCGGAGAGCGCCACCCCATCTACGTCGAAGGTCTGAGGGGTCACCGACGGCTTAGGGTACAACACATCCTGCTCCCCGATGGTGATGGAGGAGCAGGCCGTGAGGAGGACACTGGCACAAGCCAGCAAGAGAAGACGACGCATGAGGCGGGCGGAAATGAAACGAGAAACGGTGTGTCACTCCGACGGGTGAACACCGACCGTGTTGATGCGCCCGTGCAATTCCCCTGTAATTCCAAGCATGGACGTATGGAGGTGCGAAAGGCTGGACGTGCGCCCCCTATCTGCCGCCATTCGTCCATCCTTTCAGCCCCCAACACACGTCACTCGGGATCGTACCACGGGTTTTCGTCGGGGGTCTCCCGGCCGTCATGGACCGCACTGTAGCGGAGGTAGTTGTCGGCTCCCTCTCGAATGGACGCCACCTCCTCGTCGGTCAGCTCGCGGGCCACCTCGGCCGGCTGGCCGAGCACGAGGGACCTCGGCGGAATCTCGGTATTCTTGGTGACGAGGGCCTGCGCCCCCACGATGCTGTGCCGACCCACAACGGCATGATCGAGCACGGTCGCCCCCATCCCAATCAGCACCTCGTCCTCGATCGTGCAGCCGTGGATGACGGCACTGTGCCCAATCGTGACGCGGGCCCCCACGTCCGTCGGGGCCGTGCCGTGCGTGACGTGCACGACGGTGTGGTCCTGCACGTTCGTCTCGGCCCCAATCCGGATCCAGTTCACGTCCCCGCGGAGGACGCAGTGGTGCCACACGCTTGCTCCCTGGTCCAACGTGACGTCGCCGATAAGGACGGCCGTCTCGGCGATGTAGTTCGTGTCGTCAAAGGCGGGAGCCTGGTCCAGAAACGAACGAATCATCGGTGGGGATTGGATGCAACGGGAAAATCGGGACGGTGTACGCTGCACTCTGGGCGCTATCGAAGCCAGTGTGCCCCCCCTCACACGGCCCCATTCTCGGCCTGTTCGCCACACGTCCGGCGGGGTACAAGGTCCGGCGTAAAGATTGTGCTCGACACCGCCCGATCGGGATCGTCAATGCGGTTTGTCAGCTTCTCAACGGCCAACTTCCCGAAGTCGTGCAGGGGCTGCCGAAGGGTCGTCAGTCCCGCGTAGGCACTGATCTCAAGGTCGTCGAACCCGATCAAGGCCATGTCCTCGGGAACTGCCAGATCCTCTTCTTCGATGGCTTCGAGGCTTCCGATCGCCAGCATGTCGGAGGCGGCGAACACCGCGTCCAACTCGCGGTCACGGTCGAGGAGCGTCCGCATGGCCTGGTAACCTCCTTCCCGCTCAAAGGCGAACGGCTCCTTCTTCCCTCGCGCAATGACGGGCTCTTGCGTGCCGTGCTCCCGGAGTGCCCGCTCGTATCCCTCCCGTCGGTGGGTAGCCGGCGGCGGCTCCGGGGTATCCGTCGTGACGTGGGCGATTCGCCGGTATCCCTGGTCCAGCAGATACCGGGTCGCCTTGTAGCCTCCTTTTTCGTTGTCGAGCGCGATGGATTCAAACTCCGAATGGGTGGTATCCACGAGGACCACTTCCTGATCGGACGCGTCTAGAATCTCCTCAATCTCCGGCGTAACCGATGAGGAGAGAAAAATGAGCCCGTCGCTGCGCCCCCGCTGTGACGCGCGGCGGACCTGCTCTACGACGTTTTCCGGCTGGGAGGGCGTGTGAACCAGCAAATCATACTCTGCGCTGGAGAGGGCCTCCTGCATGCCCCGCAATACCCCCATGTAAAACGGATTTGCCAGCACCGGAACAACGGCGGCGATCAGCTTGGTCTCTTTGCGGGCCAAACTCTGGGCCGACGCGTGCGGCTGATAATCGAGCTGCCGCGCGACCTCCAGCACCCGCGACTGGGTGGCGGGGGCAACTTCCGACTTATCGTTAAAGACCCGCGAGACCGTCGCCGTCGAGACGTCCGCCTCTTCGGCAATGTCGTAAATGGTAGCAGCCATCAGTAGAAAGGCGTTAATTGTGTTTTCGACGGCGGTGCGCGCCAGATGGGAGGACTGTGGAACTGGCGGTTCCCCTGCTCAGACGAAGGAAGGGTTCCGATTCGATTCGAAAACCCACGTGGGATCGACAGGCGGCCATTGTGTAGGCATACAAATGACCGAGAATCGTTGGACCATAATTACTCATTCGAGAAGTCCGCCCAAATGTCAAGTTCTTTCCCAAATTGATCTCCTTCTTCACACTCTCACAGTATATAACCGTTAATTTCTAAGCACCTTCTTGGTTTTGCATTACAAGAGTCTTTATCCGAGTACTAATCTGGATCGGTAGACGATGACCTTTGGGGTTGTAATTGGAACCTTGGGGCGATCCCGGGGTGCATCGGGTCCGACAAAACAGTTTCGGTCGCCGAGATGGTCCTCATTTACCAGGAGCAGACGCGTCGGGACGACTGTTGCTAAATGCGTCCGATCAACGGCACTGCTGATGGTGGGCGAGGACCCTCTTTGCACGCGCACTGGGCTGTGCACCGACCATCCGGGCCGCTGAGTGCCTAGGTCGTCAAAACAGTGCCATGTCGTCGTTCTGGGCGGGATGGGCGATGTCCGGCGGTGGCCACGCCTGGATTACGAACGGGCCTTTTCCCTACCGAGCGTACATTCCGAACTCGTCATACGTGACATGTCGTTCGTTCTCGTCTCGATCCCGTCGCAGCAACCGGACCCTGGCCTTGAAGTTGCCCGGGCAGTGCGCAGGGAATGCCCGGACCTTCGCTTGACCGCTCTGAGCCGCGCGCACGGCCCAGCCGTCCACGCCGACGTGTTCAACGCCGTGTGGACCGTTCCGTCGTGGCACAATTTAGACCCGGACACTCACGCCGAGGCGATCGCCGACCGTTTGGCGCCCGAGGGATGGTTCCTACCCGTCTCCCCCGCTGAGGTCCACTGGGCAGCGGTCACGCTTCGGTCCCACGACCGCGTGCTCGTCCCTCCTCCCCGCGCACTTGCTCAGACCGCGAGTCCCGAGCCCAGGATAACCCAGGAGATGCCGATCACGGTCCCCGAGACGATCCCACTCTCGGCCCCTCCGGAAGCCCTGCATGCTTTCGGCCGGCGGCACGACTGGGCCCTCTGGATGCGAGCGCCCCTCGACGTGCGGCAGCCGCTCGGCCACTGGACCGAATTTGACCGGGTTCGGAATGCGGTGGCCGGAAGCGCCGCTGATGCCGACGCCCTCTATCTCCAGCGTCGGGTGGAGGGCACCGCCCTCACGCTCTCCTTCGCCGCCTACGACGGGGACCTGCTCGGGGGCTCCCTCGCCCGTCCGAGGCCCCGCCGCGACACGTCCCGGGTGGAGCCCCTCCCCGACCCACTCCGGTCCGCCCTGGCCGACACGCTCGCCACGCTCGACTGGACGGGCGGCGGCACGCTCGACCTCATCGAAGACGACGACGGCACCCGCTGGCTGGATACGTGGCACCCCGACTTCGGGCCGGGGGTAGAGGGGGCCGCCCACTGCGGTCTCAATCTGCCCGCTCGTCTCGTGGCCGCCTGTACAGGAAGGCCTCTCGAAGAGTCATCTGTTTCCGCCATCACCTTCCCGCGAGCTCCGATCACCGCGGCGGTCCAGCAGTCGCCAGCTGACGCCCCGGCCGACGCCGGCCCCGGATCTCCTCCCATCCCCTCCGCGACCCTTCCTTCGCCCCCGACCCCGAAAATCGGTCTGACCGACGACCTACAGGCCGTCATTGCCGATCTACCCATGGATGGAGACATGAGCGAAACCCCACGCTCGGTCCTCCTCCCCACCCGCACCCAGGAGCGGTTCGCCGCGTTCGTGGAGGCCGCCGACCGGATCGAAGACGCGCTCGACCTCGAGACCGCCCGGGTCGGCCTCAGCATCAAAACGAACCCCGACGACCGCCTACTCGCCACGGCCCGAGAAACCGGGATGTTGGCCGAGACGATTCACCGCGACGAGATGGACCATGCACGCCGACACGGCTACACAACCGGCGAGATCATCGTGAACGGTCCGGTGCAGGCCCTCCTACCGGATCTGGAGACGGCTCCCTACGCCCTCTTCGGCGACGCCATCACGGACCTGGACGGCCTGCCGTTCGATCCCACCGGGAGCATCGTAGGAGTCCGCACACGCCCCCCGGAGCGCGGGCCCTCGCGGTTTGGCGTAGATCTCTCCGAGCCCGACCGAATGGCCCGGCTCTGTGATCGGCTCGGCGCCCTCCCGTCGGCCACCCAGATTGGGCTTCACCTGCATGCTCCCTCCAGCACCCTCGGCCGTCACCAGTGGTGGAAAAGCGTCGAGCGCGTGCTCTCCTGGGCGCAAACAATTCAGGACCGCACCGGACGCCCCGTGGAGTGCCTCGATCTGGGCGGCGGCTGGCACCCCGACGACTGGCTCAAGGTATTCGTGCCCGGCTTAATCGAACGGCGGGCGGCCATCCGAGACGCCCTTCCGTCCCTGATTACAATTCTCTTTGAGCCGGGCAAGGCCCTCTCCCAGCCGCTCGGCGTGGTTGTGAGCCGGGTCCTCGACGCTCGGCCCACCCGCTCGGAAGTCATCGTTGACGCCTCGCTGGCCGAGCTCTCCAACATCGACTACCACCCGCACCGCCTCCTCGCTCACACCGAGAGTCGGGGCTGGCACCGACTGCCGCGCGGGGACGGCCGGGTGCTGGGCCGCCTGTGCATGGAGGCCGACGTGCTGGGCCGACGCCGCCAGGTCAGCCATCTTTCGCCCGGCGACACAATTGTCGTGTGCGACGCCGGGGCCTACGACGCCAGCATGACCTACCCGTTCGGGCGAGGGAGAACGGCCACGTAGGGGAGACCAACGCCGAGGACTGCCTCGCGCCAAATCGTGAAATGGATGACATCCCGTCTCCTATACGCTCAGTGGATCGCTGCCCTGCATCCACTTTTTAGGTCACCGGGGCTGCCGCCTCGCGATCCTCTTTCTGATCTTGCTTCATTTCCTGGTTGAGCTCGTACATCTCGTGGCGGCCGGAGTAATAGTCCCCATCGTACCGGGCCAGCACCCGATCGCTCGGCGGCTCTCCAAAGGCGATCCCTACGAAGATGCCCACAATCGCCAGGACCAGAGCAATGACGCCGTAGGCTAGGCCCGAATTCGTCAGCCACGTGGGCAGCCAGCCGATCATCTCGTATTTGCCAAGGAAGAAGAAGAGGAAGGTCCCGACCGTCCCGAAGATAATCGCCAGGTAGGCCGAGAGCGTGGTTGGCTTTTTGGAAAACACGCTGAACGTGGCCACGGCGGTGGACGCCGAAATGAGGGCGCTCGACAGAAAGTACATGTCGAACAGCCCAGGGAACTCAAATGCCCACAGCAGCGCCAGTCCAATGAACCCGGCCGTGACGGCGCGGCCCACATTGAGGCGCGTCCGTCCACTCACGTCGTAGCGCTCAAAGACGAGCGGCTCCAGCACGTCCTTTGTCAGGTTCATCGCACAGACGTTTACGTAGGTATCGACGGAGGAGAGCGCCATGCCCATGAGGGCCACAATGAGCGCCCCGGCGATGATGGGGTTGCTGAAGAGCTCTGTGATCATTGAGGAGAAGATAAAGTAGCCGTAGCTCCCGACTTCAGCGGGAATTTCGCCCCCAACCGGGGGAAAGACGACCAGGGCCGCTACGGCGATGATTGTGGGCATGAGGACGACGATGACCACGTTGAACGCGAGGTTCCACCACATCCCCTTGTACGCCTCCGTCTCGGTGGAGGTGGCCATCACGCGCTGCCAGGCGCCCTGCAAGGTGATGAAGCCCGGGGTATAGATAAGAACGGCCGCGAACATGTAGGAGTACCCCGGCGAATTCCAGTCCCAAAAGTGATCGGCGTAGATGGGAGGCGTCTCATTAATCTTGGAGACAATCTGGTCGAATCCGCCGGCAATGGCCGACGCCTCCATCACGCTGAACACCGAGAGCGCCGTCAGCATGATGGCGGCACAGACAAACTGGATGAGATCCGTTCGGAGCACAGAGCGGAAGCCCCCCAGGGTGACGTAGGTCCCAAAGGTGATGCTCACGATGATTGCCATCGTGATGATTCCCACCTCCAAGGGCTTCGAGAGCACGGCGCTCAGCACATAGATCTCGGCCGCCAGCCACGTCAGATACGCGAAGCTTTGCACCGGGCCCAGCAGTGTCTGCGTCATGCGGTCGAACCGGAACCGAAGGATTTCGGGGATCGACACGCCCGGAAAGTTCCGAAAGAGCTTCGGCACGAAGAGGAGGCCGATGGTGCAGAGAATCCAGGGGATGGTAAAGATCCAGATCGCGCCCAGCCCATACGCGTACCACAGGTACATTTGCCAGGTCATCCACCCCAGCAATAGCCACCCGGCTGCCAGCGAGGCTGCCGTCCACCAGCCGGGAATGTCGCCCTCACCGATCCAGAAGTCGAATGCCCGCTCCCCATCGTCGCTCACCGCCTGGAGGCCGAAAAACTGATAGGCCCCGATGGCAACCATCCCCACCAAAAAAGCGACCGCGAAAATCCAGTAGATTGCCAGGTTGGTCATCTGAAGTCAGGA
>CAYULG010000016.1:0-11094 GCA_964445365.1 uncultured Salinivenus sp.
GGAAGGCGAATGAGTCTCCAGCCTCCAATCAACGCTCCGACATGCGATTGCCCTGGTTGAGACAGAGAGGGGATGTGTCTTTCTCGACTGAGTTATATATTCCGAAGCACATCGGCTCCTTTTCACCACTCAGTACTCCCAAGTTCTTCATGGCTACGCTCCATCCCTTCCATGCGGTCCGTCCGGTTCCCGAACATCTTGAAGAAATCGCGTCGGTGCCGTACGACGTGGTGAGCACCGAAGAAGCCCGCAAGCTGGCCGAAGGAAAGCCTCGAAGCTTTCTCCATGTCGTACGCCCGGAAATTGACCTGGCCCCGGACACCGACGTGTACGACGATACGGTCTACGAGCGAGGGAGCGTTAACCTCCGTCAGTTCGTGGAGTCGGACTACACGACAAAAGAGGACGAGCCCTCGGTCTACGTGTACCGGCTCGTGATGGAGGGCCGCGAGCAGACCGGCATCTTTGGGGGCGCCTCGGTTGACGAATACGACGAGGGCACCATTGTGAAGCACGAGAAGACGCGCCCTGCGAAGGAGGACGACCGCACCCGCCACGTCCTTACGCAGCAGGCCCACGCCGAGCCGGTTATGTTTACCTATCGAGATCGAGACGCCATCCACGAACTTGTGGCGGAGGTGCAGGATGGAGAGCCGCTTTACGACTTTAAGGCGGACGACGGCGTGCGGCACACGGTCTGGCGCGCCGACAACACCGACGCCCTCGTAGAGGCGTTTCGGGAAGTGGAGAATCTTTACATTGCCGACGGCCACCACCGCTGCAAGGCCGCTAGCCGCACCGCCGAGCATCTACGCAGTCAGATCAGTGACCGGGACGCGGACAAGACCCTCGGGTTTGAGTTCTTCCCGGCGGTCATCTTCCCGATGAGCCACATGCGTATCATGGCTTACAACCGGATCGTTTTTGATCTGCCCGGCGATCCGGCGGCCTTTCTCAACACGCTGGCCGACCGGTTCAAGATAGAGCCCGACGTGGACGACCCGGTGCCCTCCCATAAAGGGTTCGTGTGCCTGTACCTGGACGGTGCTTGGCACCGGATGAAATTGCCGCCCGCTGACGGTGATCGCGCTGTGGATCAACTCGACGTGGCCCGCCTCAGCAAAGCTATCCTGGAGCCGCACCTCGACATTACCGACCCACGCCGGGACCCTAATATCGACTTCGTGGGCGGCATTCGGGGTACCGGTGAATTAAAAGGTCGCGTGGAAGACGGTCAGGCCGAGATGGCCGTAAGCATGTACCCCACGAGTATCGAAGAGCTTGTGGCGGTGGCGGATGAGGGCAGCCTCATGCCACCGAAGTCCACGTGGTTTGAGCCGAAGCTACGCAGCGGTCTTCTCGTCCATGACTTTTCCGAGGATCTGCCGGCCGAGGCGTCTCCCCAACCGGCGGTGTAGCGCCCCAACACTGCGTTTATTGGATGCATTAAGTCAATTTCTTCCCCAGTTATGACGATTCTCCTTGCCGACAACATCGCAGATACTGGAATCGAAGCGCTTTCAGAGGCCGGTCATGCCGTCGTGGAGGACCCGGGTCTTTCTGGCGAGGCGCTCGTGGAGACGCTGCGGGTGGAAACCCCCGACGTGCTCGTCGTTCGCTCCACGAAGGTGACCCCTAAGGCCCTGGACGCCAGCCCGTCGCTTGGGCTCATCGTGCGGGCCGGGGCCGGCTACGACACGATTGACGTGCAGGGGGCCGCCGATCGCGGCATCTTTGTGGCCAATTGTCCCGGCAAGAACTCCGTAGCCGTCGCGGAGCTGGCAATGGGCCTTATCGTCTCTCTTGATCGCCAAATCCCGGACAATGTGGCTGAGGCCCGCGCTGGGCAGTGGAACAAGAAGCTGTACGCCCAAGCTGAAGGACTGAAGGGGCGCACCATTGGTATCGTCGGCCTTGGCAATATCGGGACGGAAGTTCTACAGCGGGCCAGGGCATTTGACCTGAACGTCATTGCCTGGAGCCGGTCCCTGACGCCGACCATCGCCGAGGAGAAGATGGGGATCGGATATCGCGACAGTCCGGAGGCTGTGGCGCGCGACGCCAGTATCGTCACACTCCACGTGGCGTCGACGCCCGAGACGAAGCACTTGGCGGACCGCTCTTTCTTCGAAGCGCTGCCGGACGGGGCCATTTTCGTCAACACAACCCGAGCCGCCGTGGTGGATGAGGACGCGCTGGCCTGGGCCCTCGACGAGAAGGATATTCGAGCGGGGATTGACGTGATGGAGGGAGAGCCGTCGTCGAAGCGGGCCGAGGTTGAACACCCTCTGGCCGACCACCCGAATCTCTACATGACCCACCACATTGGGGCGTCTACTCAGCAGGCCCTCGACGCAACGGCGATGGAGGCGGCCCGCGTTATTCGCACCTTTGACGAAGAGGGCGACGTGCCGAACTGCGTCAACCTCGTTGAGCAGACGCGGGCGACCCACCAGATTACCGTACGCCACCGCGATCAAGTCGGCGTACTGGCGGGCGTGCTCGACGAGATGCGGCGGGCGAGCTGGAACATCCAGGAGATGAGCAATCGCATCTTTGAAGGCAGCAAAGCCGCCGTCGCCAGCATTCGCTTCGACGGCCCCTATGATTCTGAGGTCGTCGACCGCATCGAGAGCAGCAATGACGTCTTCGCCGTTTCCGTTAACGAGATTTGACGCTCGTAGGCGAACCGGTTTATTGATTGCCGTTTCGAGCCGGACGGCGGGCTGCCAGCAGCCGTCGGCGATCTTTTCTGAGCGAGGGACGGAAACGACAGGTCCTAACAAAGCAGTCGTTGAAGGCTACTCCTCGTCGAAGAGGAGGTCAATCTCGCGGGAGTCGATGTCGGCACTGACCACCTCGACGGTTACCGTATCGCCAGGTCGGTAGGACTTGCCGGTGTCTTCGCCACGCATCGTGTAGGTAGACTCGTCGTAAACGTAGTAGTCATCGTCCATGTCGCGAACGTGGACGAGGCCTTCAACCAGCAGCTCGGTAAGCTCCACAAAGACGCCGAACTTGGTGACGCCGCTCACCACGCCTTCGAAGGTGTTGCCGACGTGGTCCTGCACGTATTCAACCTGCTTGAGCTTCACGGACTCGCGCTCGGCGTCTTGTGCATTGCGTTCCTGCTCGGAGCAGTGCTCGCACCGGGCCGCCAGGTCTTCGACACTAGGAATCTCAGACTCCCGGGGCGGCGTTTCGCCTTTCCCATACTGTTTCAGGAGGCGGTGTACCATGAGGTCCGGGTAGCGGCGGATGGGACTGGTGAAGTGGGAGTAATAGTCGAAGCCGAGCCCGTAGTGGCCAGTGTTGCCCACCGCGTATTTTGCTTTCGACATGGCCCGGAGGGCGGCCCGCACGATCACTTTTTCTTCCGGTTCGCCCTTTATGTCGTCAATGAGGGCGCCGAGGTCATCGCTGGTGGCGTTTCCGTCGGTGAGGGGCAACTCGTGGTCGAACACGCGGACGTACTCGGCGAGTTGTCGAATCTTCTCGCCGTCCGGCGTATCGTGGATGCGGTAAATGAACGGCAACGGCTCGTCGCGATTGGTCGGCTCGCCGTTGTTGTGGAAGCGCTCGTTGTGTCCGGGGGCACCGACGTGGGCCGCAACGGTGCGGTTGGCAAGGAGCATCAACTCCTCAACGAGCCGATTCGCGTCCATCCGCTCCTTGCGAACGATGTCCTCGGGGTGCCCGTCCTCGTCGAGGATCACCTTCACTTCATCGGAGCCGAAATCGATGGCGCCCTCGCGGAGACGCTTCTTCGTGAGCGTCTTGGCCAGCCGGTTGGCCTGAACCACTTCGGAAGCCACCGGGTCGTCCGGGTAGCCGCCGTTGATGTAATCCTGAGCACGATCGTACGTGAGGCGCTGCTTCGAGTGAATTATTGTTTCCCGAATGTCGTAGTCCTGGACCTCGCCGTGAGGGGTCACCTCCATAATGACAGAGAAGGCAAGTTTGTCCTCGTGGGGGCGAAGGGAGCAAACTTCGTTCGAGAGCTTCTCCGGGAGCATCGGAATCGTGCGGTCCACGAGGTACACGCTTGTTGCCCGCTCCAGAGCCTCCTCGTTAATGGTCGAATCGGGCTCAACGTAGTGGCTCACATCGGCGATGTGGACGCCCACTTCGAAGTTGTCGTTGCCAAGCCGTTCGATGTGGATCGCGTCATCAAAGTCCTTTGCATCATCCGGGTCGATGGTAAAGATGTCCTTATGTCGGAGGTCGAGCCGGCGCTCCACTTCGGACTGAGGAATCTCGACGGGGATGTCGCTGGCCTCCTCCTCAACCGACTTGGGGAAGTCCGCCTTCACGTCCATGCTCATGGCCAACGACAAGACACGAACGTTCGGGTCCTCGGCCGAGCCAATGACGCGTAGGATGCGGCCTTCTGGAGAGGCCTTTCGGCTATCGAACCGGTCGATGGAGACGGCCACCTTCTCGCCGTCCTCGGCTCCATTGAAGTCGTCGGACGGGACGTACACTTCCTGAAGAATTCGCCGGTCGTCGGGTTCGACGAAGGCAAAGTCCCCACGATGTTGAAAGGTGCCCACGACCTTCGTCCGCCGTCGCTCGACCACTTCCACGACCTCGCACTCCCGCTTCTTGTCCTCCGGCGCTTTGGCCGCCACGGCCACCTGCACCAGGTCCCCGTGCAGCGCTTCGCCCATGTGGGCCTCGCGGATAAAGAATTCCTCTTCCGAGTCGACCGCCTGGACGAAGCCAAAGCCCTGTTCGTTGCACGACAGGACCCCGGTGCGGTGGGTATTTGCGCCCTTATGTTTGTACTTTCGTCCTTTCTGCTCCACAAGGCGCTGGGCGCTCATCTCCGCGATCACGTCACAGAAGCGGAGGTATGTGTCGTTGTCGTCGATGTCGAGCCCCTTTGCAATCTCGCCGGTACGATGGGCCTCGTTTGGGTGCTCGCCAAGGAAATTCAGGATCTGCTGACGGAGCTCGTCAGTCGTGGGAGGGGTCGTCGTGTCGGTTGCGGCCACGTGAGGGGGAATCTGATGCAAAAATTAGAGTATCACATGTCTAACCACCTGTGGAGAGGGGCGTTCGGAACCGGACGAAAAAGTCATACGACCACGGTTAATTGTTCGGATTTTCGTCCTCCTCGTCGGGAGAGGAGGGGGAGGCCGTTCCTTCATTTGTTCGAGCCACGGGGTCTGGCGTCGATGATTCGGAATCTTGTTCGGACTCGTCATCTTCTGGGGTCATCCAGCCGAACAAGCGCCGGAGTAGCTTCCGCCACGTCGGAAACTCGGTTTGATAGGAGAGTCCAGCGCCAGTTCGGCTTGTGAGGGTGTTGCCCCGAGTGAGTTGTTCACCGGTCCGGCGGTAGAATGCCTCGACGCTGACCCGATTGTTGAGGCGGAGCTCTACGACGAACTCGCCTTGCGGGCCCTGGGCCTGGGACTCGTCGGGGTTGTCGCCCGTGTACACACCCTCGCCCCGAATGACAAGCCGTTCGTTGAGCAGTCGAAGGGCGACCCCATAGATGACATCGAGGTCGTTTGGGTTTTCGCCTTGAAGACCAAAATTCAGGTCCACGTTCGGGAGCGCCGCTCCCAAGTACCTGTTGAGCTGGCTGGCAACGAGCTGAGAGACACTATTGAACGCGAGCTGGTTGCCGGCGGTCGTGAGACTTGCCTGCGATTCTTCCGCGCCCTGCGTCCGGCTCTGCGTGAACGATTCGGTAGTCAATAGGAACGTGTTGGTCAGAAGGACACTCGTGGCGTACTCGGTCCTTTGATCAGGACGGTTCAAAATCGCGTCCAGCGTTTCGGTCCCCAGGAAATTGTTGCGTTCGCCTCGGACTTGAGAGAGGCTAAGTTCCACCTCGGGTGTTTCTACGCGACCGCCGATGTCGAGAAGCACACGGACGGGGATGCGTCGGTTCTCGTTGACAGGTAGACCCGCTGTAGAGGCTCGGGTACGATATTCGGCCTGAATGTCCATATTGGCGTTCGTGGGCGGCCCGTCCCAGGTGAGCGTTCCGCCGCTGATGTTAAAGCGCCGGACGAAGACCTCGCCGGCCGTGAAGAGGTAGGTGCCATCAGACACGTCGAAGTTTCCATAGACGAAGAACTCCCCCCCTTTTCGCTGCAGTTGGACGCGGCCGGAACCGACAGCCGTGACGACGTCACCGACGACAGGGTCGAATACAAGATTGACGGTCGATTCCTCGGGGGCGACCACGTTAATGTCGATGTTCAGCCCCTCGAGGAAAGACGGTTCCCCAGCCGGTCGGTCCGAAAGAATGTTGTCCCGTCGGGTCAGATCGCGGAGGCTGGGGACCTGTCCCGTTGAGTCAGCAAAGACGATGTAGCCGGATCCTTCGGTCACGCCACCCTCAGAGACCGGGATGTAGAGTTCACTATCGGGAGTCGTACGGGCCCGATCGGAGCGAAGCCGAGCGTTGGAAAGAGGACCCCTGAGCGAAACGGGGCCTGAGGCACGAATATTCCCGTAGAATGGAAGATCCTCCCCGTCAGCCACGTCGATGATGGTCAGCTCGTCGAGCTGCGCGGCGAGGTCGAAGGAAAAATAATTGTAGTCGTTAAAGAAGATGCTTCCCTCGACGGTGGCCGACCCCGATTCATCGGTGACATTGAGATTGCGAACATGGATGCCCTTCTCATCAACGTCCACCGGGCCACTCGCCGTGTAGTCCAGTCCGAACTTCGGCAGCGTGAAGCGGGCGTCCTTGATGGCCAGTTCCGCGTCGAAGATGGGGGTTCGAAAGCGACCGCCGACGTGGATGGTGCCGGTGGTGTAGCCCCGGGCCTTCGCTAGGTTGTCGTCGAAGATGTATTTGAAGAAAAAGAGATCGGCCCGGTCCACGTTCGCCGTCAGGTCGATCTGATCCCGAGAAGAGGCCGCCGACTCGTCCGACCAACCGGGGAGGCGCACCCGGCCGTCAACCTGCAGGCGATTTTCTTCGAGCGTGCGGACCCCGTCCGGGACGAGAGGAGGTCCGGACAGGCTATCCAGGGCGGGAGCCTGGGGAGAGAGCGACGCGTCCACAAGCAGGTCGGGGCTGTCAGGCGCGAGCTGGCTTTGAACCTCCAGGGATCCGAGAATGCGGCGGTCGAACGAAAGGCGGTGCACTCGGAATGAGCCTCGAACCTGCGGTTGGCCCAGCCCCCCAGCGATGGCGACCTGGCCGTTCAATCGTCCGCCGAGGGGGCGAGACATTGATGCAAGCTCGGCAATGGGATGGAGCAGAACGTTGCTGATGTCCGCGTAGAGCGTGTCCCCTGGGGCCGTAGATAAAGAGCCGTGGATCTGGACCTGCTGGGTTCCTTCCGTCAAGGGGCGCTGGCTCTCAATGTTGAGCGAGTCAAAGACGACCGCATCCGAGTAAACCGACACTGTACTGGAGGTCTCTGAGATCCACGCATGTTGGCGGGCCCCGACATACAAGTCTTGGAGGGTGACCTGCGTGCGACCGGGACGCAGCACCACGTCGCCGTTGAGATTGAAAGGGCCCGTTGGGCCGTAGCCGATTGCCCGGGCTCGGAGCGTGCCCTCGCCTTGAGAGAGGGAGAGATGAAGGGAGGGAGCGGTGAGGTTTCGATCCCTTACTTGTACAGTGTCGGCCCCGACCGAAACCACCGCGTCCAACTGGTCGAGAACGTTCGAATGGAAGGGACCAGCAAGACGAAGCTCGGTGTTGAGCTTGTCAATTCGGTGGCCCCGTATGTGGAGGCGCGTTGCGGTGAGGGACCCGTTGAGGTGGAGGGTGTCGGGGGAGACGGTAAGGCTCGTCTGAGCATGGAGATTTTTGGCGCCGGCCGGTGCGTTGGGCCACCACTTTTGGAGAAGGGCCATCCGGTGCACCGTACCCTCGCCGCGGAGGTGGACGGGGCCGTCCTCGGGCTGTTGGGCGAGCATACGTTCGGCACGGGCACTGAGTGACGCCGGAATCGCCGACTCGGCGGTCGTATTCGGCGTACCAGACGTACGCGAAGCAAACTGACGATCGAGGGCTTCCTGCAGCGAGCTGAGCCAGAGCCGACCGGACGACCACAGGGCCGGGCCGATGCGGGAGCCTTCGAGGGTAGCCGAGGCGATCGTCCCACCTAGTTGAATCCGTGAGGAGTCGGGATGTGGCGCACGGACGTCGAGCGATACCGTATGGGGTGGGAGGTGAACCGTGCTGTCGGCCCGGTATACCTCCGAGGTGTCCACGGTGAGCTGTGCACTAGCGATGAGGGATCGCCACGATTGGCCCTGCCCCTGGGTCGTGAGGGTGGCGTTGAGGGCTGTAGACGGGAGGGAAGAATGGGCTGGTTGGAGATCAAACCCTTCGGTCGACGTGGCGAAATCGAACACTGGGGTCTGCCCGGTGGCGTCGACCTTGCCGCGAAAGGAAAGCAGTCCACCGCCAGACTGCCGGAGCGACACTTGGCCCTGCATGCTTTTTCCCGAAACGGTTGCTTGCAGGTTGAGGGCGGAGAGAGGGCGTGTGGCGATTCGCGAGTCGGAAAGCGTGAGGTCGACGCTACTTTCTATGGTGCTGAATGTAGCCCCATGCCCCTCAACCGTGGCGCGTCCATTGATCCGGCTGGTCAAGCCCGGTCGGTCGGTGACCGGTGCGAGATTGAGGCTGTCTGCCCTGAGTGTGGCGGTATACCGCAGCGGTTCGGTCGCGGGGCGAGCCACGTCGAGCGAGCCGCTTACGGCCCCTGGTTCGCCGCGAGCAGATACGGTGCCCAAAAGGTCAAACGTGGTTTGCGCGCGGTTCGTCCACTGGACCACGCCTTCAATCGTTGCGTCAAGCTGAACCGGGCGTGTCGAGGTTAGTCCGGAGACGGGAGCGTCGGGCCATACGGCCCGGAGGTCAGAGGGAGTGACTCGGCCATCGACGAGTTGCGCCTCCACGTTGAGTGAGTCGGGAAGGTCATAGGCAGTACCTTCTACGCGCACCGACGACCGACCACGGGAGGCGGTCAGCCGATTGACGACGAGGCGGTCCAGGGAGCCTCCAACTCGGCCTTCAACCTGTACCACGTCCCGTAAGGGAAGGCGAGGCACGAGGCGGCGGAGCTCATCGTGGTCGAGTTGGGTGTTCGTAATCCGAAGATTGGCCACCGACCGGGTCGAGTCCGAAGGGTCAGACTGAATCGTTCCTTTGGCCTCGACCTGGGTGTTTCCGAGTTGGAGGAACCCATCCTCGAGGGACCACCCGGAGTCACTGTTTGCGATTCGCCCCTGTATGGATCGGAGGGTAAGGTTTTGGCTGGGCAGCCGAGCGGAAAGGGACGAGACGCTGATCCGGCGGTTCGCGTCGGTCCAGTTTATTGTCACATCTGCAGTCACGTCTTTCAGCTCCGATCGACTATAATCGAAGAGCCATCCGTCCTCGACCGACGCGGGGGCACTCCCCGAGCGCGTAGTCGTGACCCGGCCCCCCCGCACGCTCACGCGGGGAAACTCCAGGTCGAGAAGGCGCTCCCCCGACGACGACTGGGGCCGTAAGACCTGATCAACGTTCCACGAACTGTCCGCGTCGCGATGCAGCCGCAAATGGGGCTTCACGACGCTCAAGGACTTCACGGACAGATCGTAGGTTAGCAGGTCGTACCAGCGGGGCTGAGCATGGGCCGAATCAATTGTGGCCACGAGCGTACCGTTTCCGTCCCGCAGGGCGATGTCCGTCACGGTGAGATCGTTGAGAAGGGTGCCCCGGAGGGAGCCAATCGTAAGCTCGCCCGCAAATCGCTCATTGAATGCTGACTGCAGCTGCCGGCGAAGTCCGTCCCGGCCGACCTCTGTGCGTGTAATTGCAAAGAATAGCACCGTCAAGCCCAGCAGTAGGTACACGCCTGCTCGGGTGATGCGCCAGGCAATCCGGGAGTACGATGGAGAGGATGCTTCGGACACGTGGGGAAGGACGGGCGTCCCGGTGAGGAGGGACTAACGTAAGGTTAACTTTATCACACGCCGACCGCCCGATTGGCGTTTCACGACGAGCAGGCAAAGTTCCAGGCCTGTCGGGCCTCTGAGCGGCTCACGTCGCCCGTGACGGAGGCCTGGCCCAGTTGGTCGAGCACCACGAAGAGAATGGTGCCCCCCTCGTTTTTCTTGTCAGCCTGCATCGCTTCGTAGAGGGCGTCAAAGGAAAGAGCCGACGGAGCAGCGTCCACGGGGATTGCGCGGATGAGGTGGTCGGCCCGGTCGCGGGGAATGACCTCAGGATTCCGCTGGTGGGAGAGGAAGAGGCCCGCTCGCATGCCCACGGCGACGGCTTCGCCATGCGAGAAGGTGCCGTACCCCGCTACGGCCTCTATGGCATGGGCAAAGGTGTGGCCGAAGTTTAGAATGGCGCGGCGGCCTGCCTCGCGCTCGTCGGCACTCACCACCTCGGCCTTCACCTGGACGGCTCGCTCGATGGTCTCCGCGACAGCGGTCCGGTCGCGGCGCGACATGACCGGCACGAGGTGGTCCTCCAGAAATTCGACGAGCGACACGTCTCCGATGAGAGCGTGCTTCACGACCTCGGCCATGCCGCCGGTGTACTCATCCATCGGGAGCGTGTCGAGCGTCGCGGGGTCCGCGCAGACCAGTTCCGGCTGGTAGAAGGAGCCGATTAGGTTCTTTCCCGTTTCGTGATTGATGGCGGTTTTGCCCCCGACGGCAGCGTCGACCTGGGCGAGAAGGGAGGTAGGTAGGTGGACGAGCGGAAGGCCGCGGAGCAGCGTGGCGGCGGCGAAGCCGGCAAGGTCGCCGATGACGCCCCCGCCCAATGAAAACACGGGCGTCTGTCGGTCGATGCCCCATCCCAGCGCTTCGTCGTAGATGGTGTGGAGATGCTCGGCCGATTTGGTGGGTTCGCCCGGCGGGAGCACGACGGACATCACCGACCACCCCGCCTCGCTGAGCGTTTCGGCCAGGGGCGTGCGGTACTGAGCAGCCACGTTCTCGTCACTCACGAGCAGGCACCGCCCGACCCGCAGGCCGGCGTCTTCAAGGAGGGAGGGAAGCGTGCGGAGGGAACGGAAGTGGACGTCGTAGCTCCGGGCACCGAGGTCGACATGTACGGACATGGATTGTGTGGCAGATTGGAAGATCTAAAGATTGGAA
>CAYULG010000016.1:11194-24352 GCA_964445365.1 uncultured Salinivenus sp.
AGATTGGAAGATCTAAAGATTGGAACGTTGGGGGAAAAGTGCCAGAGGGGGACGTTTAAGGGAGGAAGAGTGTGTCGGGCGAGTGTCACGTATACGCTGCGTTTGGGGCACGAGTGGGCGGGGATTCAGATTCAGGTGTTGGGCAAAATTCGAGGAGTTTCGTCGAACGGGCCGTGATCCCTTCGATACAACCAAATGAACGTACATCCATGGTTGCCGATGCCCCCATGTCTATCCATTCTGTACTCGACTTCGCACACGTCCTCGCAGAGCGGGCGCTCGACGCGGGAGGCGTGGCGGTGGACGGCACGGTCGGGAACGGACACGACACGCTCGCACTGGCGCGGGCGGTGGGGAGAAGAGGACGCGTCGTGGGGTTTGACGTGCAGGTAGAAGCGATTGAGCAGGCGCGCTCCCGCCTGTCGTCGGAGGATGTCGACGCAGAGGTGGACCTCGTTCGGGCCGGTCACGAAGAGATGGAGCGTCACCTTACACGGGACATCGTGGGACAGGTGGGGGCCGTTACCTTCAATCTCGGATACCTTCCGGGAAGCGCCTCCAACCTGACGACGACGCCCGACACCACCATCCCTGGCCTCAATGCTGCTCTCCGCCTGCTCCGACCAGGGGGCGTAGTAACAGTCGTGGTCTACACGGGGCATGACGGAGGAACGGCGGAGGCCGAAGCAGTAGACGCCTGGGCCGCGGGCCTGCCGCAAGAGCTATTCCATGCGCTGTCGTACCGGTTCGTAAATCAGCAGAATGATCCCCCGCGCCTGGTGGCCGTGGAGAAGCGAGCCGATGGGTCGCGAGGCGCCGAGTGAACAGGGTAATTGCATTAAAACTCCCAGCGCATGAGAGAAGCTCAAAAAATCACGATTACCAAGCACCACAGCGCAAAATACACTCTCCTTCGTCGCTCCAGGAAATCTGAGATGTCCTAGAGCGACGCTTTTGATTTAATGCGATTGCCCTGGCCGAGTGACGGGGGACCGGACCATGGACGATTCCACATCGTACGTCCGACCACGGATGGTTTCTCATTGGCTTCGTGCCCAGTCGTTCATGTGCCTGCTCGTCTTCCAATACGATCAACACCCGACCTACTCCCTCGTGTTTGCGGGAAATCGAGACGAGTTCTACGACCGGCCGACTGCCCCCGCCAGTTTCTGGGACGACACGCCCCATGTGCTGGCCGGACGTGACTTGAAGGCCGGCGGGACCTGGATGGGCGTCACGCGGAACGGGCATTGGGGCGTCGTCACCAACATCCGTGACCAGCATCCGCACCGGGAAGATGCCCGCTCTCGCGGGACGCTCGTGGCTGATTATCTTCAAGATGAGCCTGCCCCACGCCCCTATCTCGACCGCATTGCGGCGGAAGCCGACCGCTACAACGGGTTCAATCTTCTTCTTGGCACGCCCACGTCTCTTTACTATTTGACCAACCGAGAAGGGACCGCTCAGGCCCTGGAGTCCGGCCTGTATGGGCTGAGTAACGACCGCCTCGACACGCCCTGGCCGAAGGTCCAACGGGCGAAAGCCGGGCTTCAGGATCACATCGATGCGGACCAGGTCTCGCCCGAGATCTTGCTTGATCTCCTCAACGACCGGCGACTGGCTCCGGACGATCAGCTTCCCGAAACGGGGAGCGGCACGGAACGAGAACGCATGCTCTCGCCCATCTTCATTGACGGAGCGCAGTACGGCACTCGCGCTTCGACTGTGCTCCTCATTGACCGAGCGGGCACGGTGACGTTCGTGGAACGGTCCTTCGTGGACGGCACGATAGCGGAGACCCGTCGATTTTCGTTCACGGTGACGGCCCCATCGGGGACGCCCCACTGAGGCCGCTGTCGTTCGACACCGATCTGGGACGACCGGTGTAACGCGGGGCTCTTCCCTGGGACCGAAGCGCGTTCGGACGCTGGTTTCGGTTGTTTGCTCTGGGGGGACGGACGTGCGGGGACAGAATTGTGGCCGACCCGGAGCGTAGTAGGAGACCTCATGACCTCCCAGGGAGCAGCACGAGCATCGTTATTGTCATCTACTTGTCGATCCAAAAACCTACAGGAGGATTTATGTCGTTTGAAAAGGTGCAATTCACGAACCAGCAGGGCGACACGCTGGCGGCCCGGCTCGACATGCCCCCCCAGGGCTCGCCGGACGCCTTTGCCCTTTTTGCCCACTGCTTTACGTGCTCGAAGGATTTACGGGCGGTGGGTGCCATCAGCCGCGCACTGAACCGGCAGAATATTGCCGTATTGCGATTTGACTTCACGGGATTGGGGGAAAGTGAGGGTGATTTCTCCGACACCAATTTTTCTTCAAATGTCGACGACCTCATCGAAGCGGCGGAGTACCTCGCCGAGCACCATGAGTCTCCCCGCCTCCTCGTCGGGCACTCCCTCGGAGGCGCGGCCGTCCTTCAGGCCGCCCATCAGATCGAGAGCTCCGTTGCTGTTGCGACGATTGGTGCCCCCTACGATCCGGAGCACGTAACGCGTCACCTCGAAGACGCCCTAGATGAAATCAAAAGCAGCGGGGAGGCACGCATCACGCTGGCGGGGCGCACCTTCACTATTCGGAAGCAGTTCCTGGAGGACCTCGCAGCCACGAGGATGGAGGAGACCATTCGAACACTGGAGCGCGCCCTACTGGTCTTTCACTCGCCGGTGGATCGAACGGTGGGCATCGACAACGCCGCGCGCATCTTCGAGGCGGCCAAACACCCGAAGAGTTTCGTGTCCCTCGACGATGCACACCACCTGCTCACCGATCCGTCCGACGCCGAATATGTGGGTGTTGTCCTCGGGGCCTGGGCGCGAAAGTATGTGGAGCTACCGGAAGACGAGGAACCCGATCACGGAGGACACGTCGTCACCCGAACTGAAGACGGGTTCCGCACAGAGATCGCGGCAGGCGGACATCGCCTCGTCGGAGATGAGCCGGAGGCGATGGGTGGGACCGACGCTGGCCCCTCACCCTACGATCTTCTCCTCTCGGCGTTGGGCACCTGCACGGGCATGACGCTGCGCATGTACGCCGACCGGAAGGACTGGCCGCTAGAGGAGGCGACCGTACGCCTTTCGCACGAGAAGGTCCACGCCGAGGACTGCGAGCACTGCGATACCACAGAAGGGAAGGTGGATCACATTGAGCGGGAGATTGAGCTCACGGGCGATTTGAGCACCGACCAGCGCGAGCGACTACTGGAGATTGCCAACAAGTGCCCGGTACACCGCACGCTTCACAGCGAGACCAACGTGGCGTCGTCGCTCCGCAGCGCTGTTGTTGAGTCCGTTTAGCACAGGCGTTTGCCGCTTGGATGGCGTCAAGCAGAATGGCGGCTCTGGATTACGGATAGGAGCCGTTGTGGAAGAGGCCGGGCTGGGCCCGTTCGCGGGGGGTGCGGAGGTGGTCGATGGTTTCGCCGAGGCGTTCAGCACGGAAGCGAGCGTCGGTTCTCCGGGGACACCGCTTCGGATGCTGGCAGCTGCACATCACCACGGACGCAGTGTTCAGCTTACGGATCATACGGAGGCCCTTATCCGGGTTGGCCCGTTCGATCGGGGCCTCCTTGTAGTTAACGTTCCCGAACGCTGAGAGGTGGCGGTAGCGGTCGGCGAAGCGCGCCTGCAGGCCCGATTTTGTGAACCCGGGCTTCGTGGTGTGGGGCGTCTGCCGTACGTCGGTGAGCACGGCCTCGAGCGCGTCGATCTGATATTCTACGTCGATGATCGACCACTGCGCGTAGCCGAGGGTGTAGAAGTAGTTGGTCATGTAGGGCTGATCGGTCCAATCGGTATGCTGATTATTGAAGCAATACCACCCAGAAGCATCGGTTGAAGGTAAGAGCTTGGCAGATCACAAGCGGTACGAGTCTGAGAAGCTGATCAAACGTCATAGGTTGGTGACTTGGCTCCGTCGTATCCCTGGCTCTTCTCGTTTCCGTACGTTACTTTCAGGCATAAAAGGGAAGGACACGGTTCCTACTCCAGTAGTGATTTTATTCCCCTTTCCTTGCTACTTGAGACGATCCACGACGGATTTCATTGGTGAGTTGAACCGAAGAACCGTCATCTCTGGAAAATCCAACGTTCGACGCAAGCGTCCGTTGTTGACCTACGACACTCGGAGTTTGCCTCAGACAAAGGGGTCCGACACCCGATCATAGAAGGAGGAAATGGGGGGCACGTCGCCGTTATATGCTGTGGAAACGTCGGAGACTTCCTACATCTCGGATCACGCGTAGGTGAAGGCTGTAGTAACCACCTCTTTTATCGATTGAAGAAAACCAAACCCGAAGAGTTCACCCTTTATCTATTCAGGCAGGTCCTTCGGAAGGTGCGCGCCCTGATTCGACCTCACTGGTTGGTTCAATATTTTCCCGGTAGCTATGACCGAAGTCGCTTTCAGCCTCTCGATTCTTCCCCCTCAGGCTGCTGAACGCATTAATTTTGAGCTCGAACCGGGGGTCGTGATGTTTGCGATCCTGTTCTTTGTCCTCGTGAATCTTCTGCTGGCGGCGGTCCTTTACCCGTACTTGACCGGATCGTCGGAGGAGCAACAGGTTGCGGCGAAGGACGCGACGCAGGAAGAGTTGATCGAGGAAGAGGGCCCGCCCGAGGATGAGCCACTAGAACAACGAGTTGATGATTTCCTTGAAGACATCGAGAAGAGTTGATATTGCGTCTCTATCTTCAACTGGGGTCTAATATCCATTTCTTTTGGTCGAGTGAGCGTACGAGTCGTTCGTTCACGTCCTGAATGTCCTTGATGAAGAGCAGTCCCCTGTAGCGAGGTATATGACTCTTTTTCTGTGAGATTTCCTGAAATGAATGTCTCGCGTACTGGGTATCGTTCGACACTTGGCGACGCGGACGCTCACTTTTTAAAGAACTGGGGTCCGCTCAGACCTTCGTGTGCGAAGACGACGTGAGTTTGGGGGGCGGCATCCGTTGTGTCCAAGAACGCCGAGCTCTTCTGAAGATAAAGGCACCAAACCGGCTCGGTTCTTTCCTCAGTTCGTTTGTTCTGTGCCCCAGATTGCTGTTCTGCGCCGAGAACTCCGTTCGACCCTCCAACTGGCGGGTCCGATTGTGGCGGCCCAGTTGGCGTTCATCTCGATGGGCTTTGTCGACACGGTAATGGTGGGACGATTGGGGCCGGAGGCGTTGGCGGGTGTGGCCTTAGGGCATACCGTCTTTTTCTTTTTTGCCACGGTTGGAATGGGGACGATTCGGGCGGTGGGCCCAATGGTCTCGCAGGCCGCTGGTGCACGAGAGCCGACGGTGGCGGCGCGAAGCGTGCGACAGGGCTTGTGGCTTTGCCTGAGTCTGGGGGTTCTCATTTTCGGTGCCCTGAGTTTGCTGGAGCCGGTTTTGCGATGGTCCGGGCAGAGCGAGGTGGCGATCGAAGGCGCCATGGCGTATCTGCAGGCTGCTCGTTGGGGAATTCTTCCGTTTCTTGGATTTGCGGCGCTCCGGAGCTTCGTTGAAGGCCTCTCGCGACCCCTCCCCGTCACCATCATCACGCTAATTGGGGTGGCGCTCAATGTGGGAGCCAACGAGCTGCTGATGTTTGGGCGCTGGGGCCTCCCGGCGCTCGGCTTAGCCGGTACGGGGTGGGCCACCACGTTTGTGTTCGCGAGCCTCTTCGGGTGCCTCGCGATTTTCGTCGACCAGGTGGCTTCCTTTTCCGAGTACGAGGTCTTTCGTCGCATTCGTCGTCCGGACGGGGGCTACCTGCGTGAACTCCTACGCATTGGCGGTCCGATGGGTGTGTCTCGGGGCATTGAATCCAGTCTTTTCCTGGTGACGACGGTGATGATGGGAACGCTCGGGACGACGGCCCTTGCGGCCCATCAGGTGGCGCTGCAGTGTGCAGCGTTCACGTTCATGGTACCGCTCGGGATTGGAATGGCCGGGACGGTGCGGGTGGGACAGGCCACGGGGCGAGAGGACGAACATGGAGCCCGACGGGCAGGGGGGGTAGCGATAGGGTTGGCCACCGTCTTCATGATCGTCACGGCCACGCTGTTCATTACGCTTCCCCGTTCCCTCGTGGGTCTGTACCTGGATCTGTCGGTAGCGGAAAATGCCGATGTGATTGCACTAGCAGTTCGACTGCTTGGGGTCGCGGCCGTCTTCCAGGTGTTCGATGGCATTCAAGTGGCGGCGCATGGAGCGCTCCAAGGCCTCAAGGACACTCGAGTCCCCATGGGTGTTGCCTTGATTACCTACTGGGGGGTGGGCCTCACGACGGGCTACTACTGGGGCGTACAGGCCGGAAGTCCGGAGGGATTGTGGTGGGGACTGGTCGTGGGCCTGGCCGCGGCGGCGGTGCTGCTGGTTGGTCGCTTTCACCGGCAGGTGGATCGGGCCGTTCGGATCGATTCGGGAGAATCCGGAGCATCTCCCGTTCACGCTCCCAAAGAAGCGTCGGCCTCACCGGTGCAGCCAGAGGATGATCTAACATAAGTTCTGGGACGAATGGGCGTTGCTACAGCGCCGGTGGTGCCTTATCCGAAGCGATAACTTTTTTGGCGGAGGAGCACCAGAAAGAAGGGAACGCCGCAGAGAGCTGTAAGGATGCCGACGGGAAGCTCCTGTGCGGGGAGGATGGTGCGGGCCGCAAGGTCGGCCCAGCTGAGGAAGATGGCCCCGGCGAGGAAACTGAGGGGAACAAGGCGCCGGTGTGGGACGCCGGCGAGCAGGCGCACGGCATGAGGGACGATGAGACCCACAAACCCGATGGCGCCGGAGACGGCGACGAGGGTGCCGGTGACGAGGGCCGCGAGCACGACGAGGCCTTTTTTGATCGCTTCAACGGGCATACCCAGGCTCTGCGCCGGCTCTTCTCCCACGAGCATCGCGTCGAGAGGACGGGCAAGGACGAGCAGACTGACGAGGCCGAGTGCCGTGGCCAGCACTGGAATGGGAAGCTCGATCCAGCGCGCACCGTTCAGCGAGCCGAGGAGCCAGAACAGGACAGCCCGTAGCTTGTCGGGCTCTGGAGACGAGAAGGTAACGAAGGACGTGAGTGACGCCATGAGGGCGGACATGGCCACCCCGGCGAGCAGCAGCCGCGCCACCGATACGCGAGGGCCGTCGCGCGCTACGAGGTAGACGATGCTGATAGACGCGAGCCCCCCGAGAAATGCTGCTGCCGGCATCGTAAGTGTTTTGGAGAGAAGCGGTGGGAGAAAGCCGAGATAAAAGAGCGACGCGCCGGCGGAGGCCCCACTCGAGATCCCCAAGATGTAAGGCTCAGCCAGGGGATTGCGGACGAGCGTTTGCATGGCCACGCCAATGATGGAGAGGCCGCCCCCCACCACGCAGGCCAGGACGACGCGGGGCAGGCGAAGCTGCCACACGATACGATCGACCGTCGGTTTGACCGAGACCTCTACGTTTAGTAGGTGACGGGCCAAGACGCGGTAGACGTCCGCCCAGCCAATGGCAGTGCTCCCAATAGAGACGGCCACCCCAACGGTAATGAGGAGCCCGGCCCCCAGCCCGAGCCCGACGACCCAGGGATGTCTCATGGTTGAGGGGAGCCGTCTACGGAAGAAGAGGGCATGGAGGCTTCGGGCTGGTCAGAGGCGCCCGTGAGGGTCGCGAACCGAGCCGGGTGTAGGTAGGCGGCCATGCGCCGTGCGCCCGTTGCGAGACGCGGCCCAGGCCGGAGAAGGAGGCTGGAGGGGAGACTGTAGACTCGGTCGTTCTGAACGGCCGGAACCACGTCCCACGTCGGATGCAGGCTTAGCAGACGGTTCGGATTATAATCCGCACCCCAGGCACCAATGATTACGTCCGGCTTTTCGGTGAGGACAAACTCTTCGCTCAGTGTGGGAGCCTCCGTTTCAATGGAGGCAGTGATGCTGCGTCCACCCGCGATCTCCACGAGCTCGTGCACGTAGCTGCCCGCACCGAAGCTGTAGAGGGTGTCGTCCCCAATGAGTACTAGTACGCGGGGACGCTCGTCCCTTGAGAGCGAGTCGGTACGGGCACGGAGGTCCGCCATCTGGCGTTCGAGGACCCGTGCGCTGTCCTGCGCTTCGGCCTCCGTGCCCAGAAGAGTGCCCACCGTGCGGAGCGCGCCGAATACATCGTTAAGGGACGAAAACGAGAAGAAGTAGATGGGTACGTCGAGGGCGTCGAACGTCTCTGTGTCCCCGGGCGGGTTGATCTGATCGGTGGCGAGGACGAGGTCTGGATTCTTGCTGGCCACGGCTTCGAAGTCGACGGGAAGAGCACTGACGTGATCGATCGAATCCGCGGCAGGGGGATAGTCGGCGGACGACGTGACGGCGACGAGGGTCGACCCCTGTGCCGCCGCGTACGTGAGCTCGGTAAGGTTGGGCGCCAGGGAGATCACCCGTTCGATGGGTCGATCCAGCTCCACCGTTCGTCCCAGGTCATCAGTGACGCTCGAGTCCGGCCGGTCCGTCTCCGACGACCCACACGCTCCCAGCAGCAGGCAGAAAGCGAGAGCGATCCGATGTAGGGGCATGACGATGCCTAGACGGTCTCCAGTAGGACAGAACGAAAATTGCCGTCGTCATACGCCATGGGGGTGGAAGTTGTTGGTTTACTTAGAACAAAAGAGAGGTCGACGGCCGGGTAGAAGTAAGGACTCCGGCCGGATTCGGATGAAAACGTGCTTCGCAGGAATCCCTGCGCATAGTTTCTGCGTCTATTTTCCCTGCGAAAGTGGAAAAAAATACCTTCAGTTCGTAAACTTATCTATCCGGTTGTCACGAAAGTATCACTGGATACACATTTTGTAATTTTGTGAGCCTGTTTGTTAGATGGACACGATCCCGACACGAGTGTAGCGACTGATGTGCCTTGTAGGTATATACAGGGGGAGAACTGGCAGAACGGTGCGTCAGTAATTGCTCATGCTTGCTGACCCCCGGACGAGCGTTGAGGTCGTTCTGGGCCGACAATGAGGCCAACATAGATGGTTATCGAGTGCTCTTCGGGCTGGCTGTCGTCCGTCGCTGAAACAGGCTCTCCCGTCGCCGAACTCAACTCTTTTTCTAGAACCCTTCTTCTTCCATGAATAAGCGGATTTTCGTCGTTGACGACGAGCCGAAGATCGGCAATCTCTTCTCGAATGTGCTGGAGCGAGACGGGTATGAGGTGGACGCCTTCCTGAATCCGGTCTCGATGCTGGACGCCCTCGACGAAGGAACGGACGAGCCGGACGTCGTGGTGGCGGACATGATGATGCCCGAGATGAACGGGGTGGAGCTTTTAGAGACCCTGCAGGAGCGAGAGCTCGATGTGCCGGTCATCATTATGACGGCGCACTCCTCGGTGCAGACCGCCGTGGAGGCCATGCGGCAGGGGGCGTTCCACTACATTCAGAAACCTGTGAACCTTGAGGAGATGCGGGCGCTTCTGGAGAAGGCCATTGAGCTCTACGGGGCTCAGCAGGAGCTGGAGCAGATCAAAACCGAACAGCAGGAGGCTTTTCCCGTCGAGGGCATTCTTGGGGAGAGCGATGCCATCGTGCGGGTTCGGGACACGATCGAAACGCTTTGTAATGCCTCGGACACGACGGTCCTCTTTACCGGAGAGACGGGGACCGGCAAAAATCTGGCGGCAAAGACACTGCACTACAATTCGCCCCGGGCGAAGGAGCCCTTTACCGACATCAACTGCGCCGCCCTGCCCGACAATCTGCTCGAGGCAGAGCTGTTTGGGTACGAAGAGGGAGCCTTCACCGACGCCCGCGACTCGAAGAAGGGGCTCATTGAAGTGGCCGATCAGGGCACGCTCTTCCTCGATGAGATCGACTCGATGAGCATGGCCCTGCAGGCGAAGCTGCTCTCCTTCCTCGAAAGCCGTCAGTTTCGGCGTCTGGGCGGGGTAGAAGACCTTTCGGCCGACGTGCGGATCCTTTGTGCAACCAACTCCGACCTGGAAGAGAGCGTACAGGAGGATACGTTCCGCAAGGACCTCTTTTACCGCATCAATGTCGTGAACGTGAAAATGCCGCCGCTCCGCCACATGGGGGACGACATCATGCTTATTGCCCGCCATATGGTGAAGGAGTTCAACCGGGAATTTGGAAGTGACGTGAAAGGGTTTACCGACGGGGCGAAGGAGAAACTGCACGATCATACGTGGCCCGGCAATGTGCGTGAGCTACGGAACGTGCTGGAGCGCTCCATGATCTTCACCAACGACAACTTGATCGGAGAGGACGACCTGACGCTTGCACCGCCGGGTCGCCTCGACGACGTTCGCGCCTCGGACGAGACGTTTCAGTTTCCGCTCGACCATACATTGGAGGAGGTGGAAAAAGACTACATCCGTCAGACCCTCGAAGCCCGTGCAGACGACAGCTATGCAGACATCGCGGACGACCTCGGTATTTCAAAGAAGACCCTCTGGGATAAGCGCAAGCGCTATAACCTTGATGAACTGGTCGAACGATAACGGGCGACCCCGTCCCGAGTGGGCGGCTTGGTCGGTTCAGCCGAATTGCTGTTTCGGCCGGGTCCGTGAGTCTGTTCGTGTGGTCGTGTAGGTGTTCTTGACGAGATGGCCGTCCGCACGTTGTGTTGGCACACGTGAGAGTTCAGGGGAATCCCTGACGCGATGCGGTCTGGCTCCGGACGAGAGCGGGTCTGCTCTCGATTAGGCCGTGTTTTTGTCGCTCAACTCTTGATCACCGACAGACAGGGCGTCCGACGTCCCATTCCCGTCCAGCGTATGCCTGCGAGCACCGCCAAAAATTGATAACGGCCGAACTTTCGTCGTTCCGCTGAGATTCTCTGCTCGAGGGCTGTGAATCAACTGTCTCTGAAATCAATTCACTCATTCGATAGAGGAGAAAGGACAAAATCGGACGGAGACTTGCCCCGAGCCGTTGGTGCATTAAGGTTTTTAAAACCTGTTTTCATTTTTGATCGCTCTCGCTGAGAGGGACCGATTTCTTCCCCTTTCGTGACTGAGAGGGAGGGATGGGGACGAAAAGACGGGAGGAACAATCAGTATTGGACGTCTGAGATTCTATCCGTCATTACGACGGAGCCAAGTTACCAACGTCTGAAATTGAAACTGCTTCATAGTCTCATGAAGATGATTGACGAGTCGGGCTATCGCCCGCCGCAGGTGCCCAGCGTGGACGAGGTGGCGGCGAAGGAGCGGGCCGACCGCCTGGCCACCCGCAGCATTAAGACGGATGCGAAGGTGGAGGGCCTGAAGATGCTCATCACGATGCTGGACCTGACAACCTTGGAGGGCGCCGACACGCCGGGCAAAGTCCGCTCGCTCTGTCAGAAGGCCCGCACCCCTAATCCCGACGCCGAACGAACGCTCCCCTCCGTCGGGGCCGTCTGCGTGTATCCGCCGATGGTGCCCGTGGCCCTGGAGCAGGTGGCTGGCACCGACATCAACGTGGCGTCGGTGGCCAGCTATTTTCCGAGCGGACAGGCGGCGATTGGCGACCGCGTGGAAGAGGTGGAGCGGGTTCGCGACGCCGGGGCCGACGAAATCGATGTGGTTATCAATCGCAATGCCTTTCTGTCCGGCGAGTACGACCGGGTCTACTCCGAGATCAGCGAGCTGGCGGCGGCTTCGGGGGGGGCGCACCTGAAGGTGATTCTGGAGACGGGGGAGTTGGAGACCTACGACGCCGTTCGCCTCGCGAGCCAGATTGCGATGGATGCGGGCGCTGACTTCATCAAGACCTCCACGGGGAAGATCCAACCCGCCGCGACGATGCCGGTAACGCTGGTGATGTTGGAGGCGATCCGCGACCACTACCTCGACACCGGCGAAAAAGTCGGCATGAAGCCGGCGGGGGGCATCCGTGACGCCAAGTTGGCGCTCCGCTACCTGGTGATGGTGAAGGAGACGCTCGGCGACGACTGGCTCACGCCCGAGCGCTTCCGCATCGGTGCCTCCTCGCTCCTGAACGACCTCCTGCTCCAATTGGAGAAGGAGCGAACCGGGCGGTACTACTCCAAGCGATACCTGTCGCTCGGGTAATCTTCTGCACGTAGAGCCTGTGTTTCATGCGCCGCGTCTATTGCGTATTTCGTATCACGTAAGTAGATCAGACATACGCAATACGAAGTACTGCTGGGAGTCCCCCACGCCCTCATTGATCTCAAATCGCTCTTTCAACGCCTATGGCTGAACTTGAGGCAGCCCCCGACACGGCCCGCGAACTCCTGTTTGGCGATGACTGGGAGTACGCCCCCGCCCCGCAGTCCGCCGACCACGTGCGCCTGGCGGACCGCTACGGCCCCTTCATCGACGGCGAATTCTGCGAGGCCGACGACTACTTCCCCTCGATCAGTCCGGCCACGGAGAAGACAATTGCCGAGGTGGGGCTGGCGGACGAATCGGTCGTCGATCGCGCTGTGAGTGCGGCGCGCACCGCCTACGAATCCCACTGGCGAGACCTCCCTGGCTCGGAGCGGGCGAAGTACATCTTCCGCATCGGGCGCATGATCAAGGAGAAGTCGCGCGAGTTTGCGGTACTGGAATCGATGGATGGCGGAAAGCCCATCCGCGAGTCGCGCGACATGGACATTCCGCTGGTGGCCGCGCACTTCTTCCACTACGCCGGCTGGGCCGACAAGCTCGAGTATGCGCTCCCCGGTCCCGGTCGCCCCAGCTCGCTTGGCGTCTGTGGCCAGATCATTCCCTGGAACTTCCCGCTGCTCATGGCGGCCTGGAAGATTGCCCCGGCCCTCGCCACCGGAAATACGGTCGTCATCAAGCCCGCCGAGACGACGCCCCTCACCGCCATCAAGCTGGCCGAGGTGATGCAGGAGGCGGGTCTCCCGCCCGGTGTCGTCAACATCGTGCACGGAGCCGGCGAGGTGGGGTCTGCCATCGTCGAGCACGACGACGTGGACAAAGTCGCATTCACCGGCTCCACCGCCGTTGGTAAGCAGATTCAGAAGCAGCTGGCCGGGTCGAAGAAGCGGCTGACGTTGGAGCTGGGCGGGAAGGGCGCGAACATCATTTTTGAGGATGCCCCCATCGATCAGGCCGTGAAGGGCATCGTGGACGGCATCTACTTCAACCAGGGCCACGTGTGCTGCGCCGGCTCGCGGCTGCTCGTCCAGGAGAGCGTGGCCGACGAGGTCATCCAGAAGCTGCGGCACCGCATCTCGACGCT
>CAYULG010000017.1:0-24009 GCA_964445365.1 uncultured Salinivenus sp.
TGAACGGTGGGATTTGAACCCACGACCTCCAGGACCACAACCTGGCGCTCTAACCGACTGAGCTACGTCCACCATTTGGGGGTAAAAAGCCTATCTTCTGAGACGGAAGCTCTAGGCGGTTCGTTTCATGATTGCAAGAGACATCCCTGTTCTCAGACGTGAACTTTCCGTGGACGATCGGACAGCGTCGTCAAGCCCCTGACCCGTCACAAGGTGAATCACTACCAGACCTGGAACGAATGCACTCAAAGCTGGTCCATCAGGTTTGCCATCTCCAGGGCGGCGGCAGCCGCGTCGCTTCCCTTGTTGCCGGCTTTGGTTCCTGCACGCTCAATGGCCTGTTCGATCGTGTCGGTGGTAATGACCCCAAAGATAACGGGCACCTCAGTGTCGAGGGCCGCCTGCATTGTTCCACTCGACACCCCTGAGCACACGTAATCGAAGTGATCAGTGGCGCCCCGGATAACCGCCCCTACGCAAACGACGGCATCATAGTCACCGCTGCGCGCGCACTTCTTGGCGGCGACAGGGATCTCCCGAGATCCAGGTACGTGCACGACGGTCACCTCATCGAGATCGACGCCGTGCCGATCGAGCGTGTCGAGCGCCCCGTCGAGCATCGACTCGGTCACAAACTCGTTGAACCGGCTCACCACAATGGCAAACTGGTGATCGTCGGCGACGAGATCTCCTTCAAGGTACGTAGGCATTGCCTCGGGGGTTGGCAGGGAGAACACTTATCAGACGATGCGCTGTTACGTAAGCCCCGTCCGGAAACGTTCCCACGCCGGACGGCTCATCCCCAGGGTTCCGAAGTGCGTCTCCTCCTCGTCGCTCCGCCCGTGATAGTCGGAGCCGCCGGTCGTGAGGAGGTCGTACCCGCGAGCAAGTCGTTCGTAGTAGCCCTGTAGGGAGGAGTCGTGGGACGGATGCCGCGTTTCGATTCCGTCAAGTCCGGCCTGCACAAGCTTCCGAACCTCCGTACCAGAAGTCCAGTGCCCGGGATGCGCAAGCACCCCTACACCGCCGGCATCATGAACAAGGGCCAGCGCCTGCTCCGCCGGGAAGGCGGGTTTGGCCACATAGCCCGACTGGCCGCGTCCAAGATAGTGCTCGAAGGCTTCCCTGGGGGTGTCTACGTGTCCCATCCGCACCAGCGCCGCTGCTACATGGGGCCGCCCGACCGCGTGAGTGGAGGCAATGTCGTCGCGGAGACGGTCGTCTTCCACTTCAATCCCTTGGTCCTGAAGGCGCTCAACGATGGACCAGGCTCGATCCCGCCGCGCCGCCTGCATGGCCTCTAGATGCCGTTGGAATCCATCGTGGGTCGGCTCAAAATCATAAGCCAGCAGGTGGACCTCGTCCCCCTCGAGTGTCACGCTTAACTCGATTCCGGCAAGCACGTCAATAGCCTCCGTTTGCGCGGCCTCGGTAGCCGGTTGAAGTCCGTCCACGGTGTCGTGATCCGTCACGGCAAGTACCCGAATGCCCCGCTCCGACGCCCGGGATACCAGCGATGCGGGTGACAGGACCCCGTCCGAGGCGTCCGTGTGCGTGTGAAGGTCTGCGAACACGACGTCCTGGCCCATGAGATTGCCACTTCGGATTGCAGGTATCGGTTTCGTCCTTCCTTCTCTCGGACAAGGCCTCAAGAAAGGAATTCTTTGAACCGTCCCGGTCTTCCAAAGTTTACTTTATCAATCAACTGTCCGCCGACTTCCATACCCCCTTCTTGTTCATGGACCGCATGTGGAGCCCCTGGCGCTCGGAATACGTGTCGGACGCCGTCGAGCGCGTGCCCGAGGATGACGAATCCCTATTTACAAAGTTGGTCGATGAGGGTGACGACACCGACAACCTCATTCTGTGGCGGGGCGAGCACGTGTTTGTGATTATGAACCGGTACCCCTACAACAACGGCCACCTGCTCATCGTCCCGTACCGGGAGGTCGAGGCCTACACGGCCCTCCAGACTGCCGAACAGCACGCAATTGCCGCGACCATCGACCGGTGCATCCAGTGGATCAACGCCGCGCTCTCCCCCGAAGGCGTCAACGTCGGCATGAATCTCGGTTCAGCGGCAGGGGCCGGCATTCCGGAGCACCTCCACGTCCACGTGGTCCCTCGCTGGGCCGGCGACACGAACTTCATGACGTCCACCGGCGAGACGCGCGTGCTCCCGGAGGACCTATCCACGACCTACGAGAAGCTCCGCGCCGCCATTGACGACCCTGTCCCCTCATCCGAAGAGGACCATACCTGATGCTTTCGTTCCTCTGAACACGCCCCCCGTACCAACGCCGAACCCGTCCCCAACACCGATGTCCGACGCCCCAACCACCCGCCCACTGGCCTCCCGCCGGGAGGCGGTGGACACGTACAAGTTCCGCGAGGTGCACCCTCACGTCCGTTTCGGCACGGCCAGCGACCGGTACGCCGGCTGGATCGGTCAGATCTACCCCGAGGACCCGTACGCCGACCGAATATCGACCCGCAATCGGACCCTTCAGGGACAGACCTTCGAAGAGCGACAGGTCCCAATTGAATCCGTGCACGCGTACTTCCAATACTTCAGCGTCCTCGAGCTGGACTTCACCTTCTATCGCCCGCTTCTGGAAGAGGACGAGCCCTCGTCCAACTACTTCGTCCTGTCGAACTACCTCGATCACGCCCCCGATGACGCCTCGTTTCTGCTGAAGGCCCCGCAGCAGTTTTTTGCCCGTACGCTCCGCCGAGGCGGCGAATTTGTAGACAATCCCGACTTTCTCGACGCCGAGGGCTACATGAACACCTTCCACGAACCCGCCGTCGAGATGCTGGGCGATCGGCTCGAGGGCATCATTTTCCAGCAGGAGTATCAGCGCGTAGCTGACAGCCCGAGCCCGACCGCCAACGTCGAGCAACTCGACGACTTCTTCTCCGCGCTCCCCCAGGACGCGCAGTTCCACGTCGAGCTCCGCTCGGAGCATCTGCTGACGGACGCGTACTTCGACTGGCTGGACGCGCGAAGCCTCGGGCATGTGTTCAGCCATTGGACCTGGCTCCCGGCCATTCGCCAACAGTGGGCGATGTGCGGAGAGCGGTTCACAGCGGCCAACGATCAGGTCGTGACGCGCCTGCTCACCCCCCGCAACACGAAGTACGCCGACGCTTACGCCAAAGCCTATCCATTCGACGAGCCCGTCCCGGAGCTCAGCGAGACCGATCAGGCGCACGATATGGTGCTCGACGCCACGGCCCTCGCGTACCGGGCCCAGGCCCAGAACGCGACGCTCAACGTTATCGCCAACAATCGGGCATGGGGCAACGCACCGGACTTGTCACGCACCATTGCCCACCGGATTCTGGACGAGGAAGAGCGTCGACAGGACGAAGGATAACCGTGTCTCCTATCTGTTTTGGACATTGAGATAATCCTGGAGGATGACGGCAGCGGCGGCGGCGTCCACCCGTCCCTTGTCGTATCGACCCGGCTGCTTTACCCCCGCATCCCGGAGCAGATCCTTGGCGATTTCGGACGTGAATCGTTCGTCGCGGCGAACAACCTCAACCGCCGCGAGTGCGTCTCCGATGCGTTCGACGTAGTCCTCAACCATCTCGACCGCGTCCCCTTCCTCCCCCTTTTCCGTGAGCGGCCACCCGACCACGATCACGTCTATCCCCTCCTTCGCGTCCAGTGAGCGAAGGGTTTCGAGAGCCTCCTCCGGCGAAAACGTGCCGTGAGGTTTGGCGAAAAGCTGAAGCGGATCGGCAACGGCCACGCCAACACGTTTCGTCCCGACGTCCACGCCGACGGCGCGTGATGGCCCGTCGAGAACCGACTCAGACCGATCCATTGGACGGAGCGCGTTATTCCTCGGTATCGGCCTCGGTGCTCGGGGCATCTGCACTTCCCTCTGGAACCGAGTACCCGAGGTCGCGGAGCGGCGTCTTCAACTTTTCCCGAATCCGCTTGCCCGGCTTGAAGTGGGCCTTACGGCGGCTGGGCACGAACACGGTTTCGTTCGTTTGGGGATTGCGGGCCGACGGCTTGGCCTTGGTTTTCTTCACCTCAAAGACCCCAAAGTCACGAAGTTCAATTCGGCGCTCCGGATCCGCCTCCATCAACAGATCGCCCACC
Source organism: uncultured Salinivenus sp. (assembly GCA_964445365.1). Lineage (GTDB taxonomy): Bacteria > Bacteroidota > Rhodothermia > Rhodothermales > Salinibacteraceae > Salinibacter. Next base: position 4,121 of record CAYULG010000017.1, read on the forward strand.
GCCATGAGGACGGCTCGCACCCAGGGCTTCGCCTTGTAGAGGGGACAGTCCATCTTCTCGGCCACCCGCCGGGCAACGTCCTCCTTCGTCATCGTCTCCGTACGCTCAGACATGATTCGAACTCGTTGGCTCGTTTGAAAAAGAGAATGCGGGGTCTATTCCTCGAATCGGTACACACCGTGGATGCCGTCAATGCGCTTGAGCCGTTCCATAAGACGCTGAAGGTGCTCTAGGTCCGAGACGTGAAGCATGATGGTACCGGAGAAAATGCCATCCTCTGTATCAATCGTCAGGGACCGGATATTGGTCTTGAGGTTCTTCGAAATGACAGTGGTGATGTCGTTGACCATGCCGACCCGATCTTCTCCCATCAAGCGCAAAGCCGCTACGAACTGCACGTCCTTCTGATGGCTCCAGTCCACCTCTAAAATCCGATCGGCGTGGTTGACGAGCAGGTCTGACGCGTTCCGACAGTTCGACCGATGAATGTTGATCGTCCCTGTCTTGCTTACAAACCCAAAGACCTCGTCTCCCGGAATCGGGTTGCAACAGGAGGCATAATTGACGGCCAGGTCTTCCTGAATTTCTCCGTTGATCACGAGCGACTGTTTGTCACTCGACTGCGCCGAGTCGAGGAAATTCTCGAATCGCTCCTTTAATTCCTCGTCGTCCTTCGTTTGCTCACCAGACTCGTCCGGGTCCGTTTTCCCCTTGATGTAATCAACCAGCTCCTGCGGGTCGTAGAGTCCCTTTCCAATCTCGTAAAAAAGCTGCTGCAGGTCGGGAAACTTCAATTCGTGGGCCACGCCCTGCAGGTCCTGATCGCTGATCTCAAGGTCCGCCTGATCCTTCTCCTTTTCCCAGATCTCGCGCCCGAGCTCCGCCGCTTTGCGGCGCTCCTCGTTGGTCCACTGCCGAATTCGGCTTCGCGCCTTGTGGGTCACCACGAAGTTGATCCAATCCGGATTGGGCTGCTGCTTCTCGGACGTGATGATCTCGACCTGATCCCCGCTTGAAAGCTCGTGGGAAAGTGGGACCATCTTGCCGTTCACCTTGGCTCCGATGCACTCCATGCCTACTTCCGTGTGCACCTTAAACGCAAAGTCCACAGGCGTAGCGCCTTGAGGCAAGGTCATGAGGTCGCCCTGGGGCGTGAAGACGTAGATTTCCTCGTCGTACAGGTTCAGGCGAAACTCCTTGACGAACTCCGTCGCCTCGTCCGGCTCCGGATTGTCGAGGAGGTCCCGCACCCATTCGAGAAACTTTTCCATCTCCTCATCGACGTTCTTCGTCCCCTCCTTGTATTTCCAATGGGCCGCCACGCCCCGCTCGGCCACTTCGTGCATCTCCTGGGTGCGGATTTGCACCTCCACCCGACGGCCCTTCGGCCCAAAGACCGTGGTGTGGAGGCTCTGGTAGCCGTTCGACTTCGGAACGGAAATAAAGTCGCGGAAGCGTTCCGGGAGAGGCTTGTAGAGGTCCGTAACCAGAGAGTAGACGCGCCAGCAGTCCTCCTTTCCCTTCTTGCCGTCGCTCCGCAGGACAATGCGGATGGCGAAGATGTCGTAGATCTCCTCGATCGGCTTATTCTTCCGCTTCATCTTGCGATGAATGGAATGGACATTTTTGACCCGACCGTAGATGTCGAACTCGTAGCCTTCCTCCTCAAGATGTTCTCTCAGGGGGGCAATGAACTCCGCGATGTACGCCTCGCGTTGCTCGGCCATCTCTTCGAGCCGATCAACGATGTGTTCGTAGGCGTCCGGGTCTAGGACTTTGAATGAAAGATCCTCCAGCTGACTCTTGACGCTGAAGAGCCCGAACCGGTGGGCGAGGGGGGCAAACAGGTCGATTGTTTCGCTAGCCTTCTCGAGCCGCTTCTTCTTCGGCAGCGCCTCGATGGTGCGCATGTTGTGGAGCCGATCGGCAAACTTCACCAGGATCACGCGGAGGTCGGTCGCCATCGACAACATGAGCTTCCGGACGTTTTCGGCCTGCCCTAGCTTTTCACTGGTGAAGACCCCGCTGATCTTCGTAAGGCCGTCGATGATGTTGGCCATCGTCTCCCCAAACTCCTCCTCGATGAGGTCGAGGGAGAGCTCAGTATCCTCGACAACGTCGTGTAGAAGCGCTGCGGCCACGCTTGTGTCGTCGAGCCCAATGTCCCGGGCCACTATGATGGCGACCTTCAGCGGATGTATGATGTACCGCTCCCCAGACTCTCGCCAGTCGTTGCGGTGGGCCCAGTAGCTGAGCCGAAAGGCCCGGCGAATCATGTCCTCGTCTACGGACGGGAGGTTCTCTTGACAGTGGACGAGAAGCTCGTCGAGCAGGTCGTGAAACCGCTCTTCAACGTCTAGGTCCCCCCTCTCGGGAACGGTCGAGGCTTGGATCATCCGCTTGAGCACTATGCGTCCGAAAAGACGAGGCGTGGAATCAGTTTTAAATTCCTGTCATTCCACAAGTTTCCCGAGCCGACGCAACAATCGCTGGGCCGGCAAATGGCCCGAAATAGAAACGAGGCGCCGGATGACTCCAGACGCCTCGTCGTCTCGAAAAAATGTCACTGGGCAACACCCAGAAGGGCCTACTCCATATTTTCAGATGTCGACTCCTCGTCGTCGGCACTCTCGGCGGACACATCTGCATCTCCCTCAACCTCTGCCCCATCTGCAGTTTCCTCGTCCATCTCGGCAGAATCGGAAGCATCCATTTCGTCCGTGGTCTCCGTCTCGGCAGGTTCCTCTTCGGATGCCTCATCGGCGGAGGGTGCATCGTCGGCCGCGGATTCATCCTCTCGACGACCCTTGCCACTGCCTCGCCGGGTGCCCCCGGACACGCCGCTACCCGTCGCATCGGCCGGCTTCACGTCGTTGTAGTCCACCAGCTCCATTAGTGCAAGCTCCGCCCCGTCCCCGGACCGCTGGCCAAGCTTGATGACGCGTGTGTACCCACCGGGCCGATCCCCAATCCGCTCAGCCACCTCATCGAAGAGCTCACTGACCATCTCGTTGTTTTGGAGATGGCGGAATACCTGACGGCGATTGTGCTCGGTGTCCTCCTTCGCCCGAGTAATGAGTGGTTCCACAAACGGACGGAGCGCTTTTGCCTTCGCGACGGTCGTCGTGATTTTCTTATTCTCAATGAGCGCATTCGACAGCGCCTGCAGTGTCCGTTCGCGATGCGGGGACGTGCGTCCAAGCTTCTTTCCTTTCTTTCGGTGTCGCATGATCTCTGCAGATGCGAAATGAGAGTAATGCGTCGGCTAGCTCAACGGGACGGAGATCAATTAGCAGGACATCCCACCTGCGGCAAACCCTTTACGGGTCTCCTATGTGGTTTTCTGTTCTTCCAAGTACTCCTCCACATTCATCCCGAAGTGCAGGCCGCGATCTTCAAGCACCTCAACCAATTCCTGTAGGGACTTCCGACCGAAGTTCCGAAACTTCAGCATCTCGTCCTCTTCGCGGCGCACGAGGTCGCCAATCGTCTTGATGCTTGCGGCCTTCAGGCAGTTGTGTGAGCGAACCGAGAGATCAAGCTCGTCGACGGGCTGTGCGAGCAATTCACGGATCCGCTTGACTTCTTCGTCGACCTCTTGCTCCTCGACGACCGGCTCGGGTTCCTCCTCGAGCTGAATGAAGAAGTTAACGTGGTCCCGAAGGATGGACGCGGCCTGCGTGATCGCCTCCTCGGGAGTCACGGAGCCATCTGTTTCCACGTCCAGGATCAGCTTCTCGTAGTCAATCTTTTCGCCCACTCGCGTCGGCTTCACCGAGTAGTTGGCATTCTTGATCGGCGTAAAGATCGAATCAACCGCAATGACCCCGATAGGATCATCCTCGCGCTTGTTTTCCTCGGAAGGAATGTAACCCCGACCGTAGTCTACGCGAAGATCTACGTTCACTGTGGCGTCCTCAGCCAGCGTCGCGATGTGCTGATCGGGATTAAGAACCTCGTAGTCAGAACTTGCCTCGTCAATGTCTTCAGCGGTCCAGTTCCCTGGCCCTTCAAGGCTGAGATGAAGGTGACCCTCTCGCATCTCGTCAGCCTTGAAGCGCACCTCCTTGAGGTTGAGGATAATGTCCGATACGTCCTCGGTCACCCCGTCAATCGTTGAGAACTCGTGTTGCACACCGTCAATCTTAACGGCCGTTACTGCGAGGCCGCGCAACGACGAGAGAAGCACACGGCGAAGTGCGTTTCCGATCGTCAGGCCATAACCACGCTCTAATGGTTCGAGTACAAACTGCCCCGAGGAATCGGAGACCTCCTCGGCCTGAACGCCTTCCGGCATCTGAAGCCCGTGATTATCCATACGTTCGAATCAGCAAATTAGAGTAGCATGTCGCAAGAGAGTGGCCCGCACAACGGCGAGCCGAGCGCCATCGAGGGCACGAGACGTACCCTCCGAACAGCAGGACGTGACCTCCCCGCTTCTTACTTCGAATAGAGCTCGACGATGAGTTGCTCGTCGATGTTCTCAGGAATCTCTTCCCGGTTGGGATAGTCGATAAACTTCCCTTTCATCTCCTCCCGATCTACTTCAACCCAAGAGAAGGTGCGCTTCTGGTGCGCCACATTGTCCTGGATGACTTCGAGATCTTGGCTCCCCGGCTTTACCGATACCACGTCGTCCGCCGACATCTCGAAGGAAGGAATGTCCACAATCTCTCCGTTGACCATAATGTGGCGGTGAGACACAAACTGGCGGGCCTGTCGGCGCGTCCGTGCGAAGCCCATGCGAAATACCGTGTTGTCAAGCCGGGCCTCAAGGAGAATCAGAAGTTTCTCGCCCGTCACGCCCTGGGTGCGAGAAGCCTGGTCGAAGAGATTCTTAAACTGATTCTCGAGCAGACCGTAGGTGTACTTCGCTTTTTGCTTCTCCTTCAACTGCACAGCGTACTCACTTTCGCGGCGGTGCCGCGACTGGCCGTGCTGACCAGGCGGATACGGCTTCCGCTCCAGCGCTTTTGAGGGGCCAAAGATGGGCTCCTTGAAGCGACGGGCGATTTTTTGCTTCGGACCTCTGTATCGAGCCATGTTTCAGTAGTAGATATTCAATTTTCGATTTCGGATCGATTGCGGATTAGGGGCCTCCCCAACCTCCACAACCAAGAGTCCCAGAGAGGACTTACACGCGGCGACGCTTGGGGGGACGACAACCGTTGTGCGGAAGCGGGGTCACATCCTTGATCGTGGCCACTTCGAGCCCAACCTCCGACATCGCACGGATGGCACCCTCACGGCCGGAACCAGGTCCTTTCACGTACACATCCACACGGCGGAGCCCAAGGTCGTACGCCTCCTGTGCGGCCGCTTCACCGGCCTTCTGAGCCGCATACGGGGTGTTCTTCCGGCTTCCTTTGAAGCCCATCTTGCCTGCACTCGCCCAGGAAATCGTGTTTCCGTATTGATCGGTAACGGTCACAATCACGTTGTTGAACGTGGCCTTCACGTAGGCCCGGCCGTTGGACTCGACGACCACATTTTTCTTTCGAACGCGCTTACCGCCTTTTTCGTCAGCCATAGCTCTATATCTCAACTCGTAGTGTGGTGATCAAAAGAATCTGCCCAGGGCCGATGTGGTTACTTGTTTTCGGTAGACTGCTTGCGGCCCGCAACGGTCTTGCGCTTGCCCTTCCGGGTGCGCGCATTCGTCCTGGTACGCTGGCCATTGACCGGAAGGCCCTCTCGGTGACGCTTTCCTCGATAGCAACCGATGTCCATGAGACGCTTGACGTTCATTTGCTTCTCGGTTCGAAGCTGGCCCTCCACCGTATAATTTTCCTCGATGATCCGGCGGACCTGCTTCGTTTCGCTCTCGGACCACTCCCTGGGCCGCTTGTTCACGTCAATCTCGGCCTCTTCGAGCACAGTTTGTGCCCGCGACCGACCAACTCCATAGATCTCCGTGAGGGCAATCTCTCCTCGCTTGTGATCCGGTACGTCAACGCCTGAAATCCGTGGCATGGTTGATGCTAAGTGTTTTCAATTCGACATAGTGAAATACGACGCCTGCGTCTAACTCTCAACTCGCTTCGAAGGCATCAGACGTGTTCAGTCCTTATATCGGTACACGATGCGTCCTTTCGACAAGTCATACGGGGACATCTCCACCTTGACTCGATCCCCCGGAAGAATCTTGATATAATTCATTCGCATCTTACCGGAAAGCAGACCAAGAATCTCGTGTCCGTTCTCAAGCTCCACACGAAATTGTGCGTTGGGAAGGGCCTCAAGGACCTCCCCGTCTTTCTCGATGGCTTCTTCCTTGGCCATTAGCGAGTAGAAGTTTCTTTAACGGAATCCAATGCGTAAGGGGGCTCCACAACGTCCTCAATGTACCCAAAGTCCGAAAGAATCTCGGCTTCTCCCTCCTGAACGACGACCATGTGCTCGTAGTGGGCCGAAGGAAGTCCGTCGGCGGCCCGCACAGTCCATCCATCGCTATCGGTGGTGACCTCACTCCCGCCCCGGTTGATCATCGGTTCGACGCACAAGGTCATTCCTGGCTTGAGGCGTCGCCCCTGTCCAGGGTTTCCAAAATTTGGGACCTGCGGATCCTCGTGGAGGCTTTGGCCGATACCGTGTCCGACAAGTTCTCGGACAACTCCATATCCGTGGGCTTCGCAGTGTGACTGCACGGCGTGGCTGATGTCTCCAACCCGCCGCCCAGCGACCGCCTGATCAATGCCATCCAGGAGCGCCTGGTAGGTCGCTCGGCAAAGTGCCGCATTTTTGTCGGCGACGGTCCCCACGGCGAAGGTGAACCCCCAGTCGCCGTAGTATCCATTCAGTTTCGCGCCGCAATCAATCGAGAGAAGGTCTCCGTCTTGGAGAGCGTAATCATTCGGAATGCCGTGCACAACAGCCTCATTGACTGAGGTACATAGCGTATTGGGAAAAACGTTATCTCCAACTTGATAACCTTTGAATGCGGGCTCAGCGCCGTGTGTTCGGATGTAGTCCTCCGCCACCGCATCGAGCTCCTTCAAGGTGACGCCTACGTCAATGTGACGGGCCACTTCGGCGAGGGTACGGCCAACAAGGTCCGCACTCTCGCGCAGTCGCTCAATTTCGCGTTGACTTTTGACGTGAACCATGAAGGCACCACGGATTCGATTCCAAAGGTGGGAGAACCACCGCATGAGAAGAACACCTTTCCGAGCAAGTTAAGGCGCACTAGAGGCCCTGTTTGCGGCTGCGCATCTTTCCGCTCTTCATAAAGCCGTCGTAGTGGCGCATCAGGAGGTGGCTCTCGATCTGTTGCAACGTGTCGAGCGTCACCTGTACGAGAATGAGCAGGCTCGTGCCCCCGTAGAACATGGCGAAGCCCTGCGACACCCCTGCCCGCATCGCGATGGCGGGGAAGATGGATACAAGGCCAAGGAAAATCGACCCGGGAAGCGTAATGCGGGTCAGAATCTTGTCAATGAACTCGCTTGTCTGCTTACCCGGGCGGATGCCGGGAATAAAGCCGCCCTGCCTCTTCATCGTGTCGGCCATCTCCTGCGGATTAACCGTAATGGCCGTGTAGAAGTAGGTGAAGAACACCACCACGAAGAAGAAGAATATTGAATACCCCGTCCCACTGACGTCCGAGAACCATGTCCCAATCTGCTGCATCGTCGCACTGTTCGGGAAGAAGGACGCAATCGTGGACGGGATGAACATGATGGACTGCGCGAAGATGATGGGCATCACGCCCGCGGCGTTGACGCGCAGGGGGAGGTACTGGGTCGACCCCCCATAAGATTTTCGCCCGACGACGCGCTTCGCGTACTGCACCGGAATCCGGCGCATCCCCTGTGAGACCAGCACGACCCCGCCCGTCACGAGCACCCAGACACCAATTTCCAAAAGCAGAATGAAGATGTTGTCGCCGACGAGTTGCACCTCATTAATCAGCGACTGGGGCAGGAAGGCGATGATGCCGATCATGATGATCAGCGAAATGCCGTTTCCAATCCCATCCTCACTGATCCGCTCCCCTAACCACATCACGAAAGCTGTACCGCTCGTTAGAACGATTACCGTCGTGATCATGAAGAGTGTCGAGTTGATCACGATGGCGCGTCCGGTGGCCCCCGCCAGAAGATTGATGGCATACCCGATAGACTGAAGCGCCGTAATGCCGATGGTCCCGTACCGGGTGAGTTGAGTGATGCGACGGCGCCCCTCTTCTCCCTCACGCTGCAGCTTCTGAAAATACGGCACGACTGCCCCCATCAGCTGGATGATAATAGAGGCAGTAATGTACGGCATGATGCCGAGCGCAAAGATCCCTGCCTGCTTGAAGGCCCCTCCTACAAACATGTTGAGGAGCCCAAAGAGGCCACCTCCCCCTCCCTGCTGAGCATTAATCTGAGCGAGTGCGCCGGCGTCCACGCCCGGAAGGGTCACGAACGTCCCAAAGCGGTATATAATGAGCAGGCCGAGCGTATACAATATGCGCTCGCGCAGCTCTTGAACACTCCAAATGTTGCGAATGCTCTCGGCGAAACCAGCCATAAATCAGCCTTCTTGGTCGGACGTGCCGCGTGGAAACAGTGTCGTACGTTACGTTCTATTCGTGCTTCTCAGGAAGCGTGACCGAACCGCCCGCGTCCTCGATCTGCTCTTTCGCCGAGTCGCTGAACGCGTGCGCCGACACCTCCAGAGCGTCGTCCAGCACGCCATCCCCCAAAATTTTCACCTGCTCGGCGTCACGAACAGCCCCGACCGATTCAAGCACTTCGGGGGTCACAGGCTCGTCGGCGTCGATTCGACCCTCATCAACAAGGATCTGAATGCGCCCCACATTCGCAACAGCGTATTCGGTCGGAAAGGGGCTGTTGAACCCATGCTTTGGGACCCGGCGGAAAAGGGGCGTCTGTCCCCCCTCGAAAAAGATGGGGCGCTCCTTCGCACCGGAGCGGCTGCCCTGGCCCTTTGTTCCCCGAGTGGAGCTGTGGCCCCCGCGCCCCGAACCTTCTCCCCGTCCGAGTCGCTGATCGGAATGTGTGGCGCCTTCTGCGGGCTTCAGGTTGCTAAGATCCATGGTACCACATCTCTTCTGATTTACGCGATACGAAGAACCGGATGCCCGTCTGTGCTGGTCGAACGCAGCATCCGGACTCAACAAAACCCTCCTCAACGGGACCAGACCAGCTACCCGTCGGTCTCTCAGTCCTGAATCAAGTGCTGGATCTGGTCAATAATACCCCAAACCTGGGACGTGTGATCGCGAACGATAAGGTCCCAGACACGACGACCAAAAACCCGAACCGGTTTCAATTCCTTTCCGGTCCCCCAATGGGACTTCAAATCCGTTTGGCCTCAAGCTTGACCGTGGGGCCTATCGTGCGGTTCACAGGGTCACACACAAACAGGCCATAACCGATTAGCCGTGGAAGACCTTCTCAAGTGGGATGTCTCGACGCCGAGCCACCTCCAGGGCATCCTCGAGGTCCGTCAGCGCATTGATCGTCGCCTTCACCTGATTGAAGGGGTTCGAGGTACCAATTGACTTCGTCAGCACATTCCGGTACCCGGCGCATTCCAGCACGGCACGAACACCACCACCGGCGATAACGCCAGTCCCGGGTGCTGCTGGTTTCAGGAGCACTTTGCCAGCATCCTGCTTGCCTTCCACCTTGTAAGGAATCGTTCCGTCCTGCATCGGCACACGAAAAACGTTCTTCTTCGCGTCGTCCGCCCCTTTCGAAATGGCGTCGGAAACCTCATTGCCTTTTCCGTGGCCCATCCCAACGAGTCCGTCCTCGTTCCCCACCACGACGACCGTGTTGAAGGAAAATCTGCGGCCACCCTGCACGACCTTCGACACACGATTGACCGATACGAGCCGATCAACCCAGTTTTCCTGCCGCTTCTCGGCGTTGACGCGTTTTCGTTCTCTTCGATCTGCCATGTCTCGTTTCGTTGCTCCGTGAGTGCATTCGTCGACGGTTACCCCTCCAGGACGATGGGAGATTGCTTAAAATTCCAGTCCGCCCTCTCGTGCTCCTTCGGCCAAGGCTTCAATCCGGCCGTGGTACTGGTACCCGCTGCGGTCGAAGACGACTTTTTCAATGCCATCCTCTCGGGCACGCTCCGCAATCAGCTCCCCGACCATCCGACTTTCCTCGGTCGGGCTGTCCTCATCAACCGTGTCTTCCAAACTCGACGCCGAGGCAATCGTGTGTCCTGCAAAGTCGTCGATAAGCTGAGCGTAGATGTACTTGTTCGAACGATAAACTGACAGACGAGGACGCGCTGACGTCCCCATCATGTCTTCACGGATACTCTTGCGGATCCGCTCTCGTCGCTGAACTTTTTCGGCCTTTCCCTTTGGCATGTCAGTCTCGTACGTCTTCGTGTGAGAAAAGGAGCATCACTCGCTCTCCTCGATCATAACCGAATGCTATCGAGCCGCCGTCTTACCGGCCTTCCGCTCGATCTCTTCATCTACGTAGCGAACGCCTTTCCCCTTGTAGGGCTCGGGCGGACGCATGCTTCGAATCTTGGCTGCCACCTGACCAACCCGTTCCTTGTCAACACCTTCCACAACGATGATGTCGTCCTGGCCACGACCCGTGTCAACCTCAATATCGATCGGTTCGGGAGGCAGGAAGAAGATCGGGTGGGAATAACCGAGTGCAAGTTCCAGGGCCCCGTCCGACATCTGAGCCCGGTACCCAACTCCAATAATCTTGAGCTCCTTCTTGTATCCCTCCGTCACCCCTTCAATCATGTTTTGAATGAGCGACCGGCTCAAACCGTGAACGGAACGATGCCGCTTCTGATCGGTCGGGCGATTGACGATAACCTGGCCGTCCTCAACCTTGATCGTGAGATCGGGGTCAATCTGCTCGGTAAGTTCGCCTTTCGGCCCGTCCGCAGTCACGACGTTCTCGTCGTCGACCGTCACGGTAACATCATCGCCAAAAGGTACTGGTCTACTTCCTATACGAGCCATGAATATCGATCCGTTGATTTGTGCAATTCGGGAAGACGGGCCTCATCAAAGAGCCCGGCACTCTGAACCGCGCGGCTACTTTAAAAGACCTTCGCGAGCACTTCGCCACCGACGCCGAACCGGCGCGCTTCCTTATCACTCATCACGCCCCGGGAAGTGGATAGAACGGCAATCCCCAGTCCATTTCTCACGCTCGGCAGTTCGTCGGAACTAGCGTACTCGCGCCGTCCCGGCTTCGAGACACGCTCCATCATCCGAATCGCCGGGTCCCCGTGGTCGTCATACTTCAGATACACGCGGATCAACCCCTGCTTGCCGTCGTCAATGTTGACGTAGTTTTTAATGAAGCCCTTTTCCAAAAGAATCTGCGTGAAGGCACGCTTCAGCTTCGACGCAGGAATGTCCACATGCGTGTGTTCGGCTTGCTGCGCATTGCGAATGCGAGTCATATACTGGGCGACAGGATCAGAAACACCACTCATCTTGCTGTAGGTCGTCGGGTTCAGATTTTAACGTCGATCCAGACGCCAGTCAAAGCGTCCGAAGGAAGCACCTGCGCGAGATCGCGGCTTACCAACTAGCCTTCCGGATCCCGGGAATTTTTCCTTCCAGCGCCAGTTCTCGAAAGCAAATCCGGCAGACACCAAACTTTCGAAGGTATCCTCGTTGTCGTCCACAGAGGCGGCAGCGGTTATTCTGGCGCACCGGGCTCGAGTCTCGAGGAAGCTTCTGGATCTCGGTCCACTTCCCTTCTTCTTTCAGCTTGCGGCGCTTCTCTTTGTATTTCTCGTAGAGCCTTTCGCGCTTCTCCTCGCGCGCTATCCAACTTTTCTTGGCCATCTCACTAATTGGTTCGGTCTAGTGTCAAAAACGCACACCTGGGAGCCGCCGGGACCTACACTGTAGGCACCACTCCTTCCCCCTCTTCGTCACCGCGGCGGACAAAGGGCATCCCAAACCCCTTGAGGAGAGCATAGGCCTCCTCGTCCGTCTTCGCGCTGGTGACGAACGTCACGTCCATCCCGTCGATGCGGTCGACGTTGTCGACGTCGATCTCGGGGAAGATGGTCTGTTCGTCAATCCCCAGCGTGTAATTACCATGTCCGTCAAAGCTCCGGTCGGGGACGCCCTCAAAATCGCGAATGTTGGGCAGGGCCAACGTGACGAGACGGTCGAGAAACTCGAACATCCGCTCGTCTCGTAGGGTCACCGACGCGCCAACAGGCATTCCCTGCCGAATGTCGAAGCTGGCAATGCTGCTTGAGGCACGGTTCACGGTCGGGTGCTGCCCGGTAATCTTCCGCAACTCCTCAACGGCCGTGTCGATCGCCTGCTCATTTTCCGAGACCTCACCGACGCCCCTGTTGACCACAATCTTCTTCAGGTGCGGGACCTCCATCTCGTTCTCGTAGCCAAACTGGTCAACCAGCTTGGCTCGAACCTCGTCCTGATACTGCTCTTGGAGTCGTGGAACGTGTTCGGCCATGAGTCAGGCTCGTTCGTGAATCAAATCTTGTGAGTGGAGGTCGCCATGATATACGGCCCGAAACGACGCAGACGTTGGAAATCGAAGGGAGCAGGAGGGAGTTCCCCCTGCACGAACGATTCACGCCGGTCGCCATGTGTTACTCGTCGAGTTCCTCCCCAGTCGTCTTTGCATAGCGGACCCACCGGGACCGGCCCGTTTCCGGGTCCTCTACCTTCTTTCGCCCGATCCGAGTCGGCTCACCATTGCTGTCAATGGGGTTCACGTTGGAGACGTGAATCGAAGCTTCCCGCTTCTCGCGGCCGCCCTCGGGATTGTTGCGGCTCGGTTGTTCGTGGAAGATGCGCATGTTCACCCCCTCCACGATGACGCGCTCCTCCTCCGGGAAGACCTTCAGAATCTTGCCGACGTACCCCTTTTCCCGATCCTCTCCCGCCGACTTGGCAGACGTAATGGTCTTGTTCAACATAACCATGTCGCCCTTCTTCACGTGGAGCTTCTTCTGCTTCATGAGTCTGTAGGTCCTAATTCAATCGGAATCGCGCCGAGTGAGAGTCGAACGCAAGGCGGCGTCCACCCCATCTCGAAAAAAGTTAAAGCACTTCCGGGGCCAGAGAAACGATCCGCATGTGCTGCTTCTTGCGAACCTCCCGGGCAACCGGGCCGAACACACGGGTGCCTACCGGCTCCTCCTGAGCATCGATAAGAACGGCCGCATTCTCGTCAAAACGGATATACGTCCCGTCCTCACGTCGCGTCTCTTTCTTCGCCCGCACCACCACCGCTCGGCTCACGTCGCCCTTATTGAGATTGCCGCTCGGAATGGCCGACTTCACGGATACCACGATCTCATCGCCGATGCCGGCGTAGCGGCGACCACTGCTCCCAAGCACACGGATGCACTGTACTTCCTTGGCGCCGCTGTTGTCGGCTACCGTCAGTCGGGTTTCTTGCTGAATCATGACGCTCTCCGAGGTTCGTGTTGCAAATTGCAAAGAATCGGGCGCCGGCAAGCGACACCCTGATTTTCGTGCTGCGGTCGACGGATCGTGAGACGGATCTACTTCGCCCGTTCGATGATATCGACGAGGCGCCAACGCTTGTTCTTGCTAATTGGGCGGGTTTCCATAACCCGAACCGTGTCGCCCTCGTTGGCCTCATCCTCCTCATCGTGGACCATGAACGTCGAGGACCGCTCCAGATACTTTCCGTACATCGGATGCTTCATCTGGCGCCGCACCGACACGGTGACGGTCTTGTCCATTTTTGCGCTCTCGACAACGCCCACCCGCTCCTTACGGGAATTGCGCTCGGGAGACGAATCAGTCTCTTGTTCCTCAGTCTGCTCCTCAGTGTGCTCCATGGGTTCGGTCGGCGGTTCGATCTTCAATGAGGACGTGCAACAATCAATTCCGCCCCGACTATTCCGCGTCGGCGGACTGCTTCTCGTTCAAAATCGTTTTGAGGCGCGCAACGAAGCGACGCTTGGTGCGGAGAATGATCGGATTCTCCAATCGTCCCTGGATAGCGTGCTGGAACTTCAGCTCTTCCAGTTCCTCCTGCTCTTCGTCGATTCGCGTCTGAATCTCCTCAACGCTAAGGTCTCGAATTTGGTCGGCTTCCATCGTCCAAAAGCTGTTCAGTTCGGAAAATCAAGCGGCGATCGCCGCCCTCACTCGTCGGCGTGGTAGCCCGGCCGTACAACGAACTTTGTCTTGATGGGCAACTTGTGCTTGCCGAGGCGAAGGGCCTCTCGGGCCGTTTCTTCGTCGACCCCACCCCCAACCTCAAAGAGGACATGGCCCTTCTGGAGCGGTGCCACGAAGTGATCCGGCTCGCCTTTCCCTTTCCCCATTCGCGTCTCGGCAGGCGTCTTCGTGACGGGCTTGTCCGGGAACAAGCGGGTCCACACCTTCCCGGCCCGCTGCAGATAACGATTGATCGCCACGCGCGCAGCTTCCAGCTGACGGCTGGTAACCTCTCCTTTCTCTAGGGACTTCAGGGCAAAGTCGCCAAAATTCAGGCGCGTCCCCTTCGAGGCGTACTCACCCCGTGTCTTGCCCTGATTGCGCTGGACCTTGCGGTGCTTTCGGTTTTTTGGCTCAAGCATAAGTCGTGACTAGGCTGTACGGCTCGTCTACCAAGAGTGGATACGGAGGGCTCGGAGCAATCTCAGCTGCCATCGCGTCGCTGCCGACGCTCCTGAGGCGTCTCCTTCATTTGCTTGCGTTGCTGGGCCTGGACGTTCGGGCTCAGATCGGGCTGGCCGAGAATTTCGCCACGATGGATCCAGACCTTGACACCAATGGTGCCGTAAATTGTACGGGCTGTCGCCTGATAGAAGTCAATGTCGGCCCGGATCGTGTGAAGGGGAACCCGACCTTCGAGGTACTCTTCTACCCGACCCATCTCGGCGCCGCCCAGACGACCCGCGGCCCGAATCCGAACACCCTCCGCCCCCATTCGCATCGCAGCCTGCATGGCCTGCTTCATGGCCCGCCGAAACGAAATCCGCCCCTCCAGCTGCTGGGCAATGTTCTTGGCCACAAGGGTAGCATCCAGCTCCGGACGCTTGATCTCACTAATGTTAATCTGGATGTCTTTGCCCGTGAGGGTTTTCAGCTCTTCACGCAACTTCTCAACCTCCGATCCCCCTCGGCCAATCACAACACCCGGACGACTCGTGTGGAGCGTAAGAATCACGCGCTTCGGCGTGCGCTCAATGACGACCCGGCTTAAACCGGCCCGCTTGAGACGCGTGTGCAGATAGCGCCGAATTTCTTCATCTTCAACGAGCTTGTCCTGGAAGTCGCTCTCGGAGTACCAGTTGGAATCCCAACCGCGAATGACCCCGAGACGAAATCCGATGGGATGTGTTTTCTGACCCACGGTTATACCTCGTCGTCTAGTTCAAAGAGTGTCGTGTGGAGAGCATCGTCCGTCGAGCGGACGAACAAGCAGGTGCGTGCTACGCCGCTTCTTGTTCGGGCTCTTCTTCCTGCACCTCAACGACCACCTTGAGGTGAGTCGTCCGCTTCCGAATGGGGGCCGCCCGTCCCCGTGCACGAGCATTGAAGCGCTCGAACGTCGGCCCCTCGTCGGCCCGAATCTCCTGAATCTGGAGCGCCCCCTCGTCGAAGCGCTCGTCGTGCTGATCCATCAAGTTGTACACCGCCGAACGGATGGTCTTTTCGATCACACCTGTCACCTTCTGCGGCATGTAGTCCAGAATCGCCACGGCCTCCGGGACGTTGCGGTCACGTACCAAATTGATGACGCGCCGCATCTTGAGGGGCGAGCTCCGGATGTGTCTGCGAACGGCTCGTGCTTCCATGTCTCGTCGTACGGTTTACAAGTGAAGGGCGTCGATCGCGGGACAACCGTCCCGTCGGCACCAGGCAAAAGCCTACTGTCCCGGTTTCTGGCGGGCCCGTTTGTCAACTTTGGCCTTCGAGTGCTCCTCAAATGTGCGGGTCGGCGCAAACTCGCCGAGCTTGTGGCCAACCATGTTCTCGGTCACGTACACCGGCACGAATTGGCGCCCGTTGTGCACAGCAAAGGTGTGCCCGATGAAGTCCGGCGTGATGATAGACGGTCGCGACCACGTCTTGACGACCTTCTTATCGTCGGACTCGTTCAGCTCCTTAACTTTCTCCTGCAGCTTGTAATATACGTAGGGGCCTTTACGGAGAGAGCGGGGCATGGCAATTTGTGGTTCGTTCGATCCTGTAGGACTCACTCAGAGGGCGGTGGAATCCACCGGAACGGCCTGGGGCCGTCGCTAATTGTTGGTGCGGTTCTTCGACTCGGTACGGCGGCGGATGATGTACTTGTTCGACTCCTTGTTGCGGGTACGGGTCTTGTACCCTTTCGCCGGAACGCCCTTTCGCGACCGGGGATGACCGCCGGAAGCACGACCCTCACCACCCCCCATGGGGTGATCAATCGGGTTCATAGCCACACCGCGCGTCCTGGGACGACGCCCCAGCCAGCGACTGCGCCCAGCTTTGCCGAGATCAATGTTGAAGTGCTCCACGTTGCTCGTTACGCCCACCGTGGCCCGGCATTTCGACGGCACCAGTCGGGTCTCGTCGCTCGGCAATTCGAGGGTTGCGTAGTCCCCCTCCCGTGCGGTAAGCTGGGCGCGAGTCCCAGCTGCGCGTGCCAGCTGTGCCCCCTTCCCCGGGCGCATCTCGATGCAATGGACCTGCGTACCAAGCGGGATGTTCGTGAGCGGCAGGCAATTTCCAACCTTCGCGACGGCCTCCGGCCCGCTCATAACGGTTTGGCCAACCTCAATCCCATCCGGGGCAATCATGTACCGCTTCTCGCCGTCCGCATACACGAGGAGCGAGATGCGAGCCGAGCGGTTCGGGTCGTACTCGATCGTCTCGACACGGGCAGGAATCCCATCCTTGTCGTTCCGCTTGAAGTCAATCTTTCGGTAGCGCCGCTTGTGGCCACCTCCGCGGTAGCGCATCGTCATTCGCCCCTGGTTATTGCGACCACCACTGTTGGTCATCGCCTCCAATAGGCTTCGCTCAGGATCGGTCGTCGTCACGTCTTCCTTCTCGTCGACCGAGTACTGACGCTGGCTGTTAATGGTCGGCTTTCGTTCCTTAATAGCCATGATAGGTTAATCCTGTCGACAGTGCGCGGTGCCCACTGTCGGTAGTGAAAAAAGTCTCGAACGAAAGTGGTACTCGAACGGGCTAAGGGGGGCACTAAATGCCTTCGAAGAAATCAATCTGTTCGCCGTCGGGGTCAAGGTCAACAATAGCTTTCTTGAAGCCCGATGTGCGTCCCTCGATCATATTGCCATCCCGAAACTGTCGGCGCCGCTTACCAGGAACAACTTGGGTGCGAACGTTCGCTACCTCGACACCGGGATAGCGCTCCTCGATGGCCTGCCGGATCTCCGGCTTCGAGGCCTCCAGGCTACACACGAAGGAGTACTTCCCCTCCTCCATCTGATAGGTTGTCTTCTCGGTGACGTAGGGACGAATGAGAACGCGGTCACTCATAACTCAGCAGGTTGTCGGGATGAGGAGATCAAGTCCGCTCCAGAATGCTTACGCAGGCGTCGGCTGGGCCGTGGCGAGAACGTCAGTCAACCATTCGAGCGCCCCCTCCTGGAAGACCACCACGTTGGCGTCGAGAATGTCAACGGTGTTTACGCTGTGTACCTCCCGCACATTGACATCCGAAAGGTTCTGAGCGCTCTGGTAAATCTCTTGCTCTACTTCCGAGGTCGCAAAAAGAACCTTTTGGCCCTCTACCTCCAGCAGATCGAGAATGTCCGAGAGCTCGCGGGTGCTCGGGCGCTCCATGGAAAAGTCTTCGATCACCCGAATGTCGTCGCTCTGTGCTTTGTAGGCAAGCGCCGAGCGCCGGGCGAGTCGTTTTTCCTTGCGGTTGAGATTGTGGGTGTAATCGCGGGGATCAGCCCCGTGGGCGCGCCCGCCACCGCGACGAATAGGCGACTTCGCATCGCCAACCCGCGCATTCCCCGTGCCCTTCTGTCGGTACAGCTTGCGGGTCGAACCTCGGATCTCAGAGCGCTGCTTCGTCTTATTGGTACCTTGTCGCTCGTGGGCCTGGATTCGCTTCACATCCAGCCAAATGATGTGGTCGTTGGGCTCAATATCAAACACAGTTGGCTCAAGCGTCGCAGTGCGCCCGGAGCCCACGCCGTCGTCCTGGAAGATTTCGATATCCATGGTCCCAGTCAGTTGAGGAAGTTCACACTCGCTCAGTGTATCACGACCGGACGGTACCGGTCATCTACACGGAAGTTCGTCGCTAATCAATTTCGTGACTCTTCTTCTTGTGGAGTTCGACGTATCCGTTTTTCGGGCCGGGGACCGACCCGTGAATGAGGAGGGCGTCGTGGTCGGGAAGGATGCGGACCACAGTCAGGTTTTGGATTTTCGTCCGCTCCCCCCCGGTTTGCCCCGCCATCTTCATTCCTTTGAAGACCCGAGAAGGATCAGCAGACGCCCCAATCGAACCCGGATGCCGTTGACGATCAGACTGGCCGTGAGTCATCATTCCCACACCACTGAAGCCGTGACGCTTCACAACGCCCTGAAAGCCCTTGCCCTTCGATACACCAACCACATCAATGGTCTCCCCCTCTTCGAACAGATCCTCAACCCGGACCACGTCCCCGTGCGCAACGTCCTCCTCAAAGTCGCGAAACTCCTTGAGAACCTGCTTCGGGGGCGCATCGGCCTTGGAGAAGTGGCCCTGCATGGCCATCGTCGTGTTCTTCTCCTTCTTGTTGTCAAAGGCCAACTGTACGGCGTTGTAACCGTCCGGTCCGTCCTCACTCTTCACCTGTGTGACGACATTGGGACCGGCCTCGACGACTGTGCAGGCGAGGTTTTTACCCTCATCGTCGAAGATGCTGGTCATTCCCTCCTTTTTACCAATCAGTCCGCTGCTCATAGCGTGCAATAGTTCCGATTCATAGCGTTCAGAAAACAGGATGAACTCACCCAGAATGGCGCTCAAGGTCGAGCTGGAGACGCTGTGCATCCCCGCTCACCCCGAGTGCCTCCAAAAAGTCCTGTACACTCTCGTTTGTGTCTCCTCGGAATTGAAACCGAACACTTTCACTTACATCCTCTGGTTTCCCAAAATCAAAGCTCCATTCCAAAAGCCCCGTCCCCACCGTCATCTGCAAAACGTTATTCTCTTGAATGCGAACTCTTCCCCTCTGGGTTGTGTCATCCGAAGCGCTCCGAATGATGCGGTACGGGCGGTTGTCTCCCTGCTTCAAAAATTCGATCCGAACAGCATCTTCGGCCTCAAGATTAACCTCATTACGATTCAACTGAATCCGATCAATGCACCACGTTCCGATCAACTGCTGGAACAGGGAGTCGCTTTTCGATCCGGCGCTGTCGCAACCTCCTGCGAAAAGGATCAGACTCCCAATCCCTGCAAGCGCAATGAGCCGATGCCAGGCCGAATTCGAGGATCGAGTCACACCTTAATTTCTACGTCTACGCCGCTGGGAAGCTCAAGCTGCATCAGTGCATCCACTGTATCGCTGCTCGACGAGAGGATGTCGATCAGGCGCTTGTGGTGCCGACGTTCGAACTGCTCACGGCTTTTCTTGTCCACGTGAGGTCCGCGCAGCACCGTATAGATCTTTTTCTCGGTCGGCAGCGGAACGGGTCCGCTCACCACTGCTCCGGTCGACTTCACGGTACGGATAATCTTGTCCGCACTCTTGTCGATGAGCGAGTGGTCGTACGACTTCAGCTTAATACGGATCTTCTGCTGCGTGGCCATATCTCAGTGTCAGTTTCCGAGTCTTGAGTGTAGGGTGTCGGATGGGTCGCCATTCAACACCCAGAGATTGCCGTTCCCAATATGGTTAGTCCAGAATTTCACTGACGACGCCCGCGCCGACCGTCTGCCCTCCCTCCCGAA
>CAYULG010000018.1:0-23677 GCA_964445365.1 uncultured Salinivenus sp.
GAGCACGGCGGGGTCACCCTGAACTATATGAAGGTGACCGACCTCACGAAGTCCGGCGGTGTCGTGGACGGCGTCGTGGCCCGGGACGAGGAGACCGGAACGACCTACGAGATTGGGGCGGACGCCGTGATCAACGCCACCGGCATCTTCACGGACACGATTCGGGAGATGGACGATCCCGACGCGGCCCCCACCCTTCGCCCCAGTCAGGGCACACACATCGTCCTCGACCGGTCGTTCCTCCCCGGCGATAGTGCCATCATGATCCCCAAGACCGACGACGGGCGGGTGCTGTTCGCCATTCCCTGGAACGACCGCGTCGTCGTGGGCACCACCGACGTGGCCGTCGACGACGTGGACCACGAGCCGGAGCCGACCGAGGAGGAAATCTCGTACCTCATCGAACACTCGAATCGCTATCTCGCGAAAGAGGTGCGTCGGGACGACGTGCTTAGCACGTACGCCGGCATTCGTCCGCTCGTGGCCCCTCCGGGCAGCAGCGGCGATACCTCCGACATTTCGCGCGACCATCAGCTCCACGTGTCCGACAGTGGCCTCGTCACCATCTCGGGCGGCAAGTGGACCACCTACCGGCAGATGGCCGAGGATACGATCGACCGGGCCATCGGCCAGGGCAACCTCGCTTCTCGGCCCTCCGTAACGGACGATCTGAAACTGTACGGTGCCCACGAGAACGCGGATCAGTTCGGGGACCTGTCCGCCTACGGGTCCGACGCGCCCGCCATCCAGGACCTAATGGAGAACCGGCCGGAGTTGGAGCCGCGTCTCGACGATCGCCTTCCCATCCGAGGGGCGCAGGTCGTGTGGGCCGCTCGCCACGAGATGGCCCGGACCGTCGAGGATGTCCTTGCCCGCCGGACCCGGTGCCTCCTGCTCAATGCGCAGGCCAGTATCGACATCGCCCCCCGCGTGGCCTCGCTGATGGCCGATGAACTGGGGGAGGACGAGGCCTGGGAGCAAGAACAGGTGGAGGCCTACATATCGGTGGCGGAAGGCTACTTGATGGAGGATCTTGCCGAAACAGCCTAGCTGTTCCAGGAACAGCCTAACTGTTCCAGGACCTCAAGGACACTCGTTCTCTCCCTCGAGTGACTTCTGGTCTTCCCCACCTCAGGCCACGCCTCCCTTGCATCGAAGAACTTGCCAGTCCCCCCTCTCGGCCTGTTCGATCGGCTTGTTGAGCGGAACGCCCCTCCACCGTGTCTGGGCGGCCCGCCCTCAGCCCGGACGTTCACCCAGACAGAGGACGTACCCTCGGCCCCTCTACTTGTCGGGGCCGCATTCGGAGATGTGTTCGATGAGGTTCTCGCAATGGGCCGTAGCCGCAGCGTCCGCTCCCCCAGTCCCGAGGGCTATCGCTTCTCTACGTTTCCGGAACCGCCCGGTCGGGCTCGCCCGCAAGGAAGGCCTCGGCCCGCTGCACCATCTCCTCGCTTCCGATAAACAGTGGGGTCCGCTCGTGAAGCTTCTCCGGCTGCTTTTCGAGGATCCGCGTGTGGCCGTCCGAGGCCCGCCCCCCCGCCTGCTCGGCGATGAAGGCCATCGGATTGGCCTCGTACATCAGGCGCAGCTTGCCCTTCGGGTTTCCCTGCGTGGCAGGGTACATGTAAATGCCCCCCTTCACTAGATTCCGGTGAAAGTCCGACACAAAGGACCCGATGTATCGCGTTTTCGCGGGGCGGTTCGTCTCCGAATCGTACTCCTGCAGCCAGTCGAGATAATTGCGGAGCCCCTTCTCGAAGGAGTTGTAGTACCCGCTGTTGATGGAGAAAAGACGGCCGCGGTCGGGGGTTTCCAAATTGGGATGCGAGAGCAGAAACTCCCCGATCGACGGGTCGAGCGTAAAGCCATTCACGCCATGACCGGTCGTGTACAGCAGCATGGTGGACGAGCCGTACACGACGTAGCCCGCCGCCACCTGTTCGGTCCCCGGCTGGAGGGCTGCCTCCAACTCCGGCTCCTCCTTCTCGTAGCCGTCGGGCAGCCGATAGATGCTGAAGATGGTGCCCACCGACACGCACACGTCAATGTTGGACGATCCATCGAGCGGGTCGAGCAGGACGATGTATTTGCCGTCCCCCTCCGAGGTTGTGCTCATGGGAATGGCCTCGGCGTGCTCCTCGGATCCGATGAGGCAACACTCGCCCCCTCGCCGCAGCGCGAGGACAAACTCACGGTGCGCCAATGCGTCCATCTTTTGTTGCACTTCACCCTGTGCGTTGGTGTCCCCAGTGCTGCCGTAGATGTCAATCAGGCCCGCTTTCCGCATGTCGCGGTTTACGATCTTGGCCGCCAGGCTAATGTCGCGCAGCAACCGCGAAAACGCCCCCGTCGAGTGCGGGATTCGATCCTGTCGCTCAATGATGAACTGTTCGAGCGTCTTAAACTCCCCGAGCTCGGCCTCCGAGGGCGCGGTGCCCTGCGGGGTCGGCGCGTCGTTGGAGGTACTCATGGCTATGTGGCTAGAGATTGTGACTGGTGGCGGATGGAGGGACTTGATTGTATAGGGCAAACAACACACAGATTCTGGAACCGCTTCCAAGATACCAGCGACGCCGAAGAAATGAAACGCCCGTTTTGCGTCCGTAGGGCTATCGCGTCTGTCAAACGACCCTCTCTGTTCGGTACTGTGGTAGGTTCCGGTCGCCGAACGGATTCCGAAAGCCTTCGGAACGGCGAACCGGACCTACTTGGCGCCTGAGCATCCTGAATTCGGTGGATTTTCGGGTTTGACCGCTCCGACGTTTCCTTACAAGCAGGGAAAACCTACTCTCGTCAACAGATGCGATAGCCCTGTTTGCGTCCGGCGAAGGGTCCCCCAGCTCGAACCCTGCGATTGAGACTATTGCTCCTCGGCGCGAGAGAGCTCGTTCAACTGAAGATTTTCGACCGTTTCTCGGGTGCGTGGTGCAACGATATCTTCGTCCTCCAGGTCCTGAACCATTCGCTCCAGCGCAGCGGGCGTGTCCACGTCGTACCATCGGGGCAGGACCGTCAGTCGAGCGTCGGTCGTCTCTACCCGGGCAAGCGTGTTGCTAAACACGGCGTCGTGGCTGTACCTCATCCCGTCGAAAAGCTGCGGATAAAAGTCATTCATTCCCAGCAGGTAGAAGCCCCCATCGTCGCTGGGCCCGATACAAACGGATCGGGGCGTGTCGAGGGCCGCGAAGGACTGACGGATAAAGCTGAGCGGGAGGGTCGGGTGATCGGTGCCGACGAGAGAGACCCGGTCGAACCCCCGATCGAGGGTGTCGCGGAAGGCGCGTTTCATCCGGGCGCCCAGCCCCTCCCCGTCCTGTTCGAACAAGGATACCGAGTCGGGGAGAGCAGTCAGCGGCTCATCGGGCAGGGGCGGCGCGAGGTGCAGGTGCACCTCGGCGGCCATCTCCCCGTAGAGCTTGAGGGCATCCCGAAGAAATGCGTCGTAGAGCCGGGCCGCTTCGGTCGGGGTGAGAACAGGGGTGAGACGGGTTTTTACCTCCCCCGGCCGAGGGACCTTGGCGAAGACAACGAGAGCAGCGTCCATGAGACCAGTCGTTCTGGGCAAGGCGATAGAGTTGAGCGGACGAGAGCCCGGCAGGGACGGATGACTCTCCCTAATTAAGGCATTCGACGGGAATCAGGCTAAAAGAAGTTACGCAACGAACTTCTCCGGTTTTCACGCAGACAGGTCCTTGGGACTTCTAAGCCTGATTTGCTACAGGCCGCCCTCGTAGTATGCATCCAGTGCGGGAATTTTGTCTAGGTCTTCCCAGTCCGTCACCGCCCCATCCTCCGTGTAGAGATATCCTTCTTTCAGATTGCCGGGGTCGAAGGCATTCGGCCCAGACTCGTAGACGTACCGAATTTTCCGGCTGTTCTCCGTGGCCGTCGTGTCGCGTTCGTCCGGAGGGCCGAGAGCCGCCAGGGCGTGCTCGGTGGGCATGCCCCGGTACACTTCCTGATCCAGCACGTGCACGCTGTCCTTCCTCGTCAGTTCGTTCTCCTGCACGTACGTCTTCCGGTTCTGGTCGAAAGCCATTTCATTCATGGAGCCGCAGGCCGTAAGCCCGACGGTCAGGAAACAGATCAGTGCGAGGCGGTACACAGGCAAGGGGCAGTCAGTCTGTGAAAAGATCATTCGGGCGAGACGGACGCACAGTTGGCAGGGGGACACACGGTCCGCGCCGGAGCGGCACTGATCCGTCAGGCGGAGCCGACCATCCGGTCCAGTGTAGAGTGGAGCTTATCGAGCGCGTAGTCGATGTCGCCCTCGGTCGTCTCGGCACCGAGAGAGAAGCGAACGGCGGCGGAGGCGGTCTCTCGCTCCAGGCCGAGGGCCGTGAGGACGTGGCTCGGCTCCAGGGCCCCACTCGTGCAGGCCGACCCGGCAGAGACGAGGACGCCCTCCATGTCAAGGTTGAGAATGAGCATCTCGCCGTCGACGGGGTCCTCCCCGTTCGGGGGAAAGGCCACGTTGACGACGTGGGGCGCGACGGGGGCATCGTCGACGGGCGTGTTCAGGACGAAGTGCCCGGGCACCGCGTCCTCGAGGCCGTTCACGAGACGGCGCTGCAGGCGAGCGAGGCGCTTCCGTCGGTCCTCGGCGGCGTCCGCGGCGCGCTCCAGGGCTTCGGCCAGCCCCACCACGGCGGGCACATTTTCGGTACCGCCCCGTCGCTCGCGCTCTTGAGATCCCCCTTCCACCAACGGACCCAGATCTACCCCCCCACGGACGAACAGTGCGCCCACTCCCTTCGGCCCGTAAAACTTGTGCCCGGAGAGCGACAGCAGATCCACACCGAGCGCGTCCACGTCAATGTCGAAGAGACCGGCCGTCTGCACGGCGTCGCAGTGCAGGAGAACGTCGTTCTGCCTGCACACCTCGGCCACACCGGCCACGTCGGTGCGCACGCCAATCTCGTTATTGGCGTGCATCAGCGACACGAGGGCCGTACGCTCGTCGATCGCCTCTTCAATCTGTTCGGGCGTGACGGCGCCATGGGCGTCCGGCGTCAGGATCCGAACCGGGTGGCCGTTCTCCAACAGCCGCTCGGCCGGCCGCAGCACCGCCTCATGCTCGGCGGCCGATGTGACGAATCCCGCCGGCTCCCCCTTCTCGGACGCGGCGGAAAGAACCCCCTTGATGGCGAGATTATCCGCCTCGGTGCCCCCGCTGGTGAACACAATCTCGCTGGGCTCGGCGCCCAGAGCCGCCGCCACACGCTCACGCGCGTCCTCCAGCGTAACTCGGGCCTGCCGCCCGAGTTGGTGCACCGACGAGGCGTTGCCGTAGTGCTCCGTCAGGTACGGCTTCATCTCCTCCAGCACGTCGGGTGCAAGCGGCGTCGTGGCGGCGTGATCGAGGTAAACGCGTCTCATTCGAGCCGGAGGATTTCAAATATGCGAGCAGACAACGCCAATACTGGTGCATCTACGTAAGCAGGCAGCGCCTGATTCTCGTCTCGCGGTTTTTCACGAGAGGTCTGCCCGGCCGGACACGCGCCCTCCACTCGAACAATGACCCCCATCGTGCATTTCAGATCGCGTCTACCGGGAGGCAGCCACACCCAGTACCGTGCCACGATGATCGTGTGGGGCTTTCCCTTCTGCACGTTCCCGGCCGCCGGCGGCCCCTTGCGGAAGGACGGCGAAGGCCCGCATCCGGCAAGACCGTTATGACTGAGTGCTGGGCGCGCCGCCCCAACGTCACCGTCTCTCCCACCACCGCTTCCCTCTACATCCATGGACAAGCTCGTCGTTCACGGCGGGTCGTCCCTCGACGGCCCCCTCACCGTCGGCGGATCGAAGAACACCGCCCTCCCCCTCATGGCCGCCGCCCTCCTTGCCGAGGGCACGTCCCGGATCACCAACGTGCCCGACCTCCGCGACGTGCGGACCTTCTCCAACGTGATCCGAGTGGCGGGCCCGGCGGTCACCTTCGACGCCGACGCCCACACCCTCACCATCGACGCCGCCACGGTGAACCATCCGGTGGCTCCCTACGAGCTCGTGAAGAAGATGCGGGCGTCGTTTTACATGCTCGGGGCGCTCATGGGCCGCTGCGGCGAGGCGAAGGTGTCCCTGCCCGGCGGGTGCGCCTGGGGCCCGCGCCCGGTGGACCTGCACATTGAGGGCATGAAGGCCTTCGGGGCCGACATTGAACTGGAGGAGGGCTACGTCGTCGCCTCCGCCCCCGGCGGTCGGCTGGACGGGGGCTCGTTCCGCCTGGAGCCCTCCAGCGTGGGGGCGACCATCAATCTTCTCCTCGGTGCCGTGCGGGCAGAGGGGCCATCCCGCATCGAGAACGCGGCGATGGAGCCCGACGTGGTGGCGTTCGGAGAAGCGCTGCGGGACATGGGCGCGCAGATCGACGGCCTCGGTACGCGCACGATTGAGATTCAAGGCGTAGATCGGTTGGCCCCAACCACCGCGCGCAACACGCCGGACCGGATCGAGCTGGGGACGTTCATGCTCATGGCCGCCTCGGCCGCCGAGCCGGGCGAGCCCGTCGACATCCGTGACGGCACCCACGAGCACCTCGGGGACGCCTTCAAGGAGGACCTTGCCCAAACAGGGGTCGACGTGGAGTACGACGACGAGGTCGTCACCGTCACCCGCCCGGACCGCATCGAGCCGGTCTCTATCGAAACGGGCCCCTACCCCGACTTCCCCACCGACCTGCAGGCCCAGTGGACGGTCCTCCTCGGCCTGGCGGACGGCGCCGCCACGGTGACCGACACGATCTACGACGACCGCTTTAAGCACGTGCCGGAGCTTCAGCGTCTGGGCATGGAGATCTCCGTCGACGGCAACACGGCAACGGTACACGGCGGCTCCCCAATCAAGGGTGCCCAGGTGATGAGCACCGATCTCCGGGCCAGCGTCTCGCTCGTTATGGCCGGCATGATGGCCGAGGGCACGACCCACGTCCTCCGCGTTTATCACTTGGACCGGGGCTACGAGGATCTGGAGGGGAAGCTGAAAGCCGCCGGCATCGACATTCACCGGGAGGAGTATGAGCAATATCAGGAGCCGGAGTCGGAAGTCGCCTGATTCCGTTCGAGGATGCTTTCTCCGTACGGGCGTGCCCCCTTCTTCGGCACGGCCCTTCCCGTGTACGGACAACGCCCTCGACTCACCGATTAGCCGAGAAGGTTCGGGGGAATCATCCAGCGGAGGGTGCCGTCCCCAAACGACAAGGTGCTCCAGGCGTCGCCATTCGCATCAATCCGTACGCAGGTGCCCGCCGGGAGCGACACCTTGGCCGCACCCACCAACTGGCTGACGGTCGTGCTCCACGTGGGCTCGTGGCCGACCAGCAGAAGTGCCCCGACGCCGTCCTCCGTGGCCTGGATTTCTTCGAGCACATCGGCGGGCTGGGCCCGGTAGAGAGCATGGCTGGGGCGATGGGGCACCTCGGTCCTCCACTCCCCGCCCTCCGAGAGGGCCTCGGCGGTCTCGCGTGCCCGAACCGCGGTAGAGGTGACGAACTGGTCCGGAAGCTGGTCGGTCGCGGCGAGGAAGCGCCCCAGGCGCCGGGCGTCCTGCTGCCCGGCAGAACTGAGTTCGCGGTCCCGGTCGTCGTCGTAGTATTTGGGGGGTTCAGCGTCGGCGTGTCGGAGAAGGAAAAGGGTGTTCATGCGTTGGTTGTTGGTCGAATTGAGTGGAACGGGTAAGGAGGAAAGCTAAGGGCGAAGAAGAGCGGCTCCCCCAACGAAAACGGCAAGAATGAGCCAGAATTTCCAGCGCCGACACATCAGTGTTTGGTCGAAAAAGAAGCCGGTCCGTCCGTTGTCGCACCAATTATGCGGGATCGATGGGCACGTTGCCGATGCCCACTGGGTTGCTTCTCGTCGACCGGATACGATCCTAGATCAGACACACCGGTGTGCCGGGTCTGGGAGGGACCGGATTCGAACGGAGACGACGCTGCCCATCGAAAACGCCGGAAACGTGCAGAATGATCTTCGGCATTCAATATCAGTTGACCGTGTCCGGCATCGGGATCGCCGGACGAGGCAAAGCCGAGTTCTCCGGACCTTTCTCCAGACGCGCTGTACAACTTATCCCCTGCACCTCCTATTATAAGAAGACGGCACGTCTGTCGAAGACCCTTCCCCAATACGAAAAACGATCTCCCTCAAGATGTCCAGCGCTCCGCTTCCGAACGGTGTCCTCGCCGCCAGTCTTACCCCCCTCGACGACAGCGGTGCACCTCATGGCTCGGCCCTCGCCGACCACGTCCAGACCCTCCTCCACCGCGGATGCGACGCCGCACTTCTGTTTGGCACCACCGGGGAGGGACTCTCCTTCTCCGTTGAGGAACGGATCCAGGCCCTTGACACAGTCATCGATGCGGGCGTTCCGCCGGAGCGCCTCCTTGTGGGCACCGGCGCACTCGCATTGCCCGACGCGATCCAACTGTCTGCTCACGCCACGGCACACGGCGTGGGCGGCGTCCTCGTCCTGCCCCCGTTTCACTTCACGCACGTCTCGGGCGACGGCCTCGTGGCCACCTACGAGCACCTAATCGAAGGGGTGGACTCGCCCGACCTTCACTTGTATCTGTACCATTACCCCAATCTTACGCAGGTCCCAATCCCCTTTCCCCTCATCCAAACACTGTGCGAGCGGCATCCCGACCAGATCGCCGGCATCAAGGATTCGAGCAACGAATGGGACCACCAGGACGCCCTTTGCTCCTCCTTTCCCGATCTCCAGATCTTTACGGGCAGCGAGCGGCACCTTACCCCTCTCCTCCGCGCCGGCGGCGCCGGCTGCATCTCCGCCACAGTCAATGTCACCGCCCCCCTTGCCCAGCAGGTGGTGCGCGACTGGGAGACCAACGACCAGTTTGCCTCCACGCAGTCGACGCTCACGGAACTGCGCACGCGCCTGTCCCAATTCCCCACCATTCCGGCGCTCAAGCAACTGATGGCTTGGCGCCACGACCGCCCTGAATGGACCCAGGTGCGCCCGCCCCTCGCTTTACTCGACGAGGACGAAGGGGCCCGCCTCCAGTCCCTTCACGAGACGCTCTGGAACGAAGTGGACCAGGCACTTGCCTGAACCACGTCGGCCGAGTCATCGGTCGGACGAAACCACCTCTCCGTCCGGGGTGATACGCTCCCCCTCCGATGGAGGCTCCGTCGGGAACCGGCTGATGGGCACGTCCTCGTTCCGATCCTTCGGCACGTAATGCGCGTGGTCGCCGTGGGGGACCTCTTCGTACGGCTGATCGCGGTACGGATTCACGACGATCCACATCAGATAGGAAAAGAATACCAGGAGCACGGCGCCCACAGCCCACTTCCGCCACGAGCGGCCCGCGGCGGCTTCTTCCTCCCGAGACGATGAGTTGGTTGCCATCAGCATGGCGATGGATGAGAAGTAGGTCAGCCGGTACCAACGGCCAGCCCCGGACCTGGGTTCACGCCGCATGCAGGGCGCCTCCTGTAAAGAGGGCTGCCGCGCACGCTGTCGAGAACGGGCGCTCCCCTGGAGCGCGAGGGCACCCATGCCCATACATCCGCCTGGCGTGTAGCGGGGGCTAGAGCTTCGGAAGCGTAATCCCTTCCTGATGCTGATACTTCCCCTCTTTGTCCGCGTAGGACACCTCCGGCGCCTCGCCCCGCAGGAAGATGACCTGCGCGATGCCCTCGTCCGCATACACCTTCGCCGGCAGGGGCGTCGCATTGCTAATCTCGATCGTGACGTGCCCCTCCCAGCCCGGCTCCAGCGGCGTCACGTTCACGATGATGCCCGACCGCGCGTAGGTCGACTTGCCGAGGACCACCGCGAGCAGGTCCGATGGCATCTGAAAGTACTCGATTGAGCGCCCCAGTACGTAGGAGTTCGGCGGAATGAGGATGTGATCGTCTACCTCGTACTCCACCATCGCCCGATCATCGATCTGCTTCGGGTCCACGACGCTGTTGTGAATATTAGGGGTAAAGACCCGAAACTCCCCGGCTACTCGCATGTCGTAGCCGAACGAACTGAGCCCGTAGCTCACGACTTCGTCCCGCACCTGCCCGTCCACGAACGGATCGATCATGTCGTGCTCCGTAGCAAGGGTGCGAATATTGTGGTCGGGAAGAATCATGAGGGAGGCGGATTTAAAACAAGGCGTGAACAGACGATGGGAAGCTAGCCAGAAGCCCCGCCCAAGGTCAAGTCGGAGCCGCCACTCGAGCGACTGCCTATCGACATACCAGCGACCGAGATTCCGTACTTCGCCCGAACCGTCCGCTCTAATCTCAGGCCACCGCACATTCGGCGGCTCACGATTGTCGCCAGGACACGGTTCGTCACAACGGCGATCGGCACCGTCGAAGCCATAACCGGGGACCGCTTGTGGTACACGAGTGTGTTTTCTCCATCGAAGAGGAACTTGTGTAGCGTGCGATCGCCCCGTCTCCACGCTGAGGGCCGGGGTCCGGACTATTGCGCAACAATCTCATCTGATTGGACCTCTCAGCAGAAAAAGCCCTATCCACCATCGTCTCACCAATCCCCGTCCGGCATAAATTCGACGGGCCATCGTCGATCTTCCTCGACGCACCTCCCTGTCCCATGAACGCCCACCTCGCCGTCATCGGCCACCGCACGTCGGAGACCGTTACCCCGTCCGGCGCCGCCCCCGTCGATCTTGCAGACAGTGCGGTTCCGAGTTCAACGAACGGACCGGCAGCAACGAGGCTGTTTCGGGCAATTAGCGACGCTCTCCGCGAGATGCGCGTGCGCCAGCGTCAGGTTCCGGGGGACGCCACGTCCTCCTTGCGGCTCGGGCTCATCGTGACCGCGGAGAACGGAACGGGCATGGACGTCCGGACCGGGTCGGCGAACCTCCGCGACCTCGACCTGGATACGACTCACGATCGCGAGACCGTGCTCGACGAGCTTCGCACGCTGGAGCGGGACTTCCTAACCGGGGATTGACAGCGATTCGGGCCGGCGCTCGTAACGAAGTTGTGCTAAGCGCCAAACTGACACCGGGTGGGCTCGACCAGCGAATCAACTGCGCGATCCGACGTGTGCAGTACGCCCGAGGTTTACTGCGAAAGTCAGTGCCTTGCCCACGTCGTAGATTTGCCCAAATAGCCACTGTACACCAATGAAGAACGCTCGCTCTGACACCGCACGCCCCACCCCCCTTCCCAACGGATACGTTGAAAAGAAGGGAGGCACTGTTGCGCCCAACGACCTGGTCTGGAACGCCGCCGAAGGCACGTTCGAGTCCGCAACTGAGAATACCTCTATGGGTAGCCCTGTGGACCAGACGCATACGGTCGCGACACCAGCGTACTGGGTCACGTACGACAAGACGACCGGGACCGTCTGGGGCGTGGGTGAGTCTCCGGAGGAGAGCATTCAGGCGGCCAAGTTCGAAGCGTACGGAGACGATCACGGGGGCATCGGCTACGAGTTTGCCTGCTGGTGCGAAGAGTTAAACACGGCGGTTTGCTCGGAAACCCTGTACGATAAGGCGGACGGCGACGGCCGACTCTCCCTCTCCGACGAGCGTCTTCGAAAGCATGTCCTGAGCAATTAGACAGAAGAGCTGCCGACGACAGCTCAAGGAAACGCCTGTGGCCCGCGTACGGTCGTATCTGTGTCCAATCCTGCCCTCTTCGGGGTAGCCGTCGCTCCCGTCATGACCTGAGACCCGTTCCGGTCTCCAGGAGGATGGAGCGATCTGCCGGGCGGGTTCCAGGACGAGAGACACCTTTTTCTCCCATGGGCCGGGTTGATTCCTCGGAGGCATCGCACGATCTTCTGCACGTACGCGACGTGGGCCTGGTGTTGGCGGGTCGTATTGGTTATTCCGGGGCGTCGATGCCCCGCGCGAGGCGTCGAGGCGCCTCTCGCCCGTAGTTAAAGAGCAGGTCCATCCCCGTCACGCCCGGGATGAAGCCCTCGAAATTCTGCCGGTACGTCGGATGCTCGTAGGCGAACGTTTCGACGGACGCCCCAATGTTCGGCGGCTCTTCCGCGTCGGTGGGCACAACGAGCGTCTCGGCCCCGACGGCCTCCACGATTGCGGCCGCCGATGTCGGGGCCCCCTCCAGTGCTGAAGCGCGCGTCAGCGCTGTGTCGATCCCGTAGAGTTCGGCCTGTAGCGCCACCGACCGGCACGTGCACGCAGCCAGGGTTTTCCACCTCTCCTCGAAGAAGGGGCGAAATGTCTCCTTGTAGAAGTCGAAGTACATCGTCGTCCGGTAGTCGTACAGAAATGACCGCCAGTGCTTCTCGCGCCAGCGGCCACCGGTCTCAATCTCGACCTCCTGGAACGGTGCGCCCTGGGGCTGACCAAACGTAGGAATCGAAATCCAGTGCGTCCCTTGGGCGTTGCGCAGTTTGCTACGGTCCTGGAACGATTGGCCTCGATAGCGGAACGTGTCAGTGAGAATCAAGTGATCCACGTGGTATAACAGAGCCGTGTACCACAGCGGCGGAAAGTAAGCCGGGGGGCAAATGGCGACCATACTTCGGATCGTCGGGTAGATCTCACGGGCGGACAATGAGGGGGTGCGATCGCACCGGAGACTGCATGTACTCGTACGCATTCCACTCGGTCCCCGGCACCCCGACGATTCGTCTCTTACGCTCCCCACCTCACCACGCATCCACCCCCCTCGTTTCCATGTCTTCGACCGACGCCGCCCCCCGACGAGACCTGGAAGACCAGATTGACTTGCTCTTCCGCATCGCCTTTTGGCTCTTCGTGGGATCCATCTTCTTCAGTGTGGCGGGCATGCTCCTGTTGAAGCTGTACCCCCCCGCCATTTCGCTCTTCGGACCGGTGTACACGAAACTCGTGAAGACACCGACCTGGACCTTCATGACGATGCTGGCGATCCTCCCCGTCCTCATGTACGGCTCGTCGCTGGGCTGGTGGCGAATGCTCGCTTTTGTGAGTTGGGGCTGCCTCGTGGGGGCAGCGGGGGAACTGATCGGCACCACCGGTCTGTTTACCGTGAATGGCGTCGTTTTTCCATTCGGCGAGTACCACTACACCGAGTGGCTCGGCCCCAAGATCGCCGGGCACGTGCCCTACTTCATCCCGCCCTCCTGGTTCGCGATGTCGATCGTGTCTCTCGACCTTGCCCGACGCGTGACGAGCCGCCGATGGGGATATGTGCTCCTTGGGACGATCTTCATGGTGCTTTGGGACGTGGCGCTCGATCCCGCCATGAATCAGGCTTTTCCCTACTGGAACTACGCCGCGGATGGGTTCTTCTTCGGCATGCCCTTCTCCAACTGGGTCGGCTGGTTCGGCGTTACGCTCGTCATCATGGTCGGCTACGAATGGATGCGCGGAGGCCGGGAGATTCAAAGCGACTGGGCACCCTGGGTCTATGCCCTTAACTGCTTCTTTCCCCTGGCCATTTCCCTCCTCCGCGACCTCTACCTCGCCGCCCTCCTCGGCACGCTTGCCTCCGCTGTTCCCTTTCTGCTGCTATGGGTCGCTGACCCCGGTTTTGTGGCCCGCTCGCTCGCCGTCGCACGCTCCTACTGATCTGTTCGCAGATGCGCCCCTGCTTTCCTGAAAAAGCCACTGCGTGGGGCCTCAGTCTGGAAGCGTCTGCGGAACGCCATTCACGGGCGGACCTCCGCGCTCGATCTGAAGCCAACGCCTCAAGCCCGGAACCGGCACTCGCTACCGTCCCGCAGGTCGAACAAGACGGCATTTTTGGCCTATGAGACGCACTTGGCGCTTTCAACTGCGTACGTCCTACACCCACTCATAACTGTTCGCTGCTTCGCCGCGCCCACTCAGCTGCCCCATGCCGACCGCTACGCTTGACACCCGCGCCGACGAAAACCAGTGGATCTGGGAGTCCTTTCGCTACCACTCCCGGACCTTTTCGCTGGCGGCGCGCTTCCTGCCGCGCTCGGTGCAAATGCCCATCGCAACGCTCTATCTCTTCTGCCGTCGCGTAGACTCGATTGCGGATCAGCGGGTGCTGGAGGTCGGCCCCAAGCGAGCACTCGACGAGGTCGAAGCGGTCCGCGAGCGACTCCACGATACACTCGCTGGGCGACCGCCCGCCGACGAGGTGCTGTGGCGGCGTCTGGGCGAGGTGCACGAACAGTACGACCTTGACCAGGGCCCGCTCGAAGAGCTGGTGGAAGGGGCCGTTTGGGACCTGCAGGACCGCCCGATCGAGACGCCGGACGACCTGATTGCGTACTCGAACCTGGTAGGCGGAAGCGTGGGGGCAATGATGCTTCCCTTCCTCCGCGAGGACGGGCACGACGACCTTGAGGGACCTGCCCGCGACCTCGGCATCGCCATGCAGATTACAAATATTTTGCGGGATGTGGGGGAGGATATCGAGCGGCTCGATCGTGTCTACCTGCCCACCGAGTGGATGCGCACCCACGACGTTCCGCGCGCGGCACTCGCGGAGGGCCGGTGCCCCCCAGGGTACTCCACTCTCCTCGAACGCGCCATGACGCTGGCCGAGGAACGTTACCGCCAGAGCTACGAAGGCGTGGCCGCGCTGCCCTTTCGCACCCGGGTGGGCATCCGGGCCGCGGCCCACATGTACCGCGAAATCCTGAACGAGGTACGGGCCAATGAATACGACAACTTGACGCGCCGGGCCTACGTCTCGTTCGGGCGCAAGCTCTTGCTTGTCGCCTACGACAACTACGATTGGCGCAAGGCTCGCCTCCGCACCTGATTTTTCGCGACCGGCAGAAAGCCCAGGCGCGCCCCCCTCGTGTGTCCGAATAGATCTCTTACACGCGGGCCATTGGTGCCTCTTCAATCAACGATCATCCGTACGTCTGACTGATCAACCGTGGATCCCGTCCCGTGGCTTGTGGAGGCCCTGCTCCGGTATGAACTTCGCCGGTCCTTCCGGCGCGTGTGCTGGGTCGGCGACTGGCCTCCGGACCTGCCGGACGGCCCCGTGATCGCGTACGGCAACCACCATCACTACTACGACGGCCACTTGGGCTGGCTTCTGTTTCAGGAGCACCTGGAGCGGCCCACGACGCTCTGGATGGCGGAGTGGGAGCGGTTCCCCTTCTTTGGGGCAGTGGGGGCTCAGCCCTTCCCGCCCAACGATCCGGCCCGGCGGGCGGCCACCTTACGGCGCACCGCCCGCCGCTTCCGCGCCCGTCCCCGGACCGTGCTTATTTACTATCCCGAAGGAGAACTGCAGCCCCCCGACGGCGGCGTGCGCTCGTTTGACCCCGACGCGCTGACCCGGCTCGCTGAGCTATATCCCGAGGCACAGTGGTGGCCCTTCGCCGCGCACGTCACCTGGCGGGGCGCGGCCCGTCCCACGGCCTTTCTCGCAGGCGGCCCCCTCCACGAAGCGGACAGCCGGGAACGCGAGCGCCTCGCCGACCGCCGGGCCTCCCTCCGCCAGGCCTCCCCTGAGCCGAGCCGCACTCTCCTCGATGGAACCCGGAGCGCCTCGGATCAATGGAGCTTTTCCTTCGCCGCGTCATTCTTTGAGCGCTACCTCTGACGCTCGTCCCTATGTTTCTCATTCTCCTCCTCACCGTGTCGCTGTTATCCCCGTTTGCACAGGAGGTCCAGCACGCCTACGCCCATCAGAAGGCCTCGGCGCTTCGCGCGCTCCTCACCGACGCGGATTCGCGGGCCGACTCCTTGCTGGTCCGCTACCGCCTCTATCCTCTGACCGAGGACGCATCGGTGCTCGACGGCCTGCCGTCCGATCTTCCGGACGGAAGTGCTCGAGAACGGGCGCTCCTCTCCGGACTATGGTCGTACCAGGCCGGAGAGGCCTCCGTCTTCCGAGCCGTTCAGTATGGACGGCGCTCGGCCAACCTCTTGGAGCAAGCCAAGGCTCAGGACGCAGACGACCCCTACGTGCTCCTGATCGAAGGCCAGTCCCTCCTGTTTCGTCCAGCCATTGCCGGACGGGACGTGGAGGCGGCCGCACAGTCCTTTGAGCAACTGGCCGCCCAGGCGGACACGGTTGATGGTATTCCTGCGACGGAGGCCAAAGTCTGGCAGTGGCTCGCGTTGAAAGAAGCGGGCCCATCCGAGGCGTCCCGCGCGCTTCGCCAGCAGCTGATCGAGAGCGACCCTGCCCCGCTGTACCGACAGTTCCTGGAGGATCCACCCGAGGTGTAATCAATCTCTCGTTCTCCGATTGATCCCTCGGGGATATTTTCATCCGAATCCCTCTTTATGACGACCGACCTCCTGTCACTCGTCCTCATTCCGCCCGTTGCCCTTGCGCACCTGGGGTTCTGGGGGGTGCTCCTGGCAAATCTTGCGTATCTTCGGCGCCGTCCTCAATCGAAATCGTCGGCGACCCCGTCGTTGTCAGTGTGCATTCCCGCCCGCAACGAGGCCGATAATCTCCGCCGCCTGCTGCC
Source organism: uncultured Salinivenus sp. (assembly GCA_964445365.1). GTDB lineage: Bacteria > Bacteroidota > Rhodothermia > Rhodothermales > Salinibacteraceae > Salinibacter. Next base: position 16,375 of record CAYULG010000018.1, read on the forward strand.
GTCTCTGCAGCAGCAGAAGTACCCCGAGGTCGAATTCCTAATCTGGGACGACGGCTCGGAGGACGATACCTGGGAGGTTCTTCAGGCTCAGAAGGGCGAGCGCCTGACGCCCCTGCGCGGCACGGATCCGCCGGAGGGCTGGGTGGGAAAGGTGCACGCCCTCTACCGGTGCACGCGAGAAGCCTCCGGGGACTGTTACCTCTTTCTGGACGCCGACGCGGAGCTCTACGGCCCAGACGCACTCCGACAGCTCGTCGCCCGCCATCTCAACGCCCCCACGTCGTTGTCCTCCGGATTTCCCCATCTGCGGGGCGGCGCGATGCTCCTGGTAAGCCTCGTCCCCCATGCTCTCCTTCGTAGCCTGCCCTGGCCCCTGGTTCCCCGCACCGAAAGTGCCGCCCTGAGCGCCCTCAACGGGCAGTGCTGGCTCGTCGACGCCGAGACCTACCACACCCACGAGCCCCACGAGCACGTTAAAAATGCTGTGCTGGAAGACGTAGCCATTGGGCGCTACCTGAAGGCGAAGGGCCACCCTCCCACCCTGCTCGACGTGCAGGACCTCGTGTCCGTCCACATGTACGACAGCTACGCGGCGGCCTGGCGAGGCTTTCGCAAGAATGCGTACCTCCTGCTGGGCGGCACGGCCCCCCGCTTCGCGATCATGTATGGCGGATTCCTCCTCACGTGGCTCGTGGCTCCGTTCCTGTCGCTCTGGTTTTTGGCCTCCCTCTACGGTCTGAAACTGGTGACCGACCGGGCCAGTGGGGCCTCCATAACTGTGAGCCTCCTCGCGCCCGTCTCCTATCTTCTGGGACTCATCCTTCAGCTTGACTCCGCCCTCCATCACTGGATCGGCCGCGTCTCCTGGAAGGGCCGCTCGGTTCCTTCCTCCACCTCCGCCCGCCCGCCGTCGTAGCGCAGTCGCCCTGTCCCGAGATCACGACTAGACATACCTCCCTCGCTTTTTTAGCTTGGGGGAAGCCGTCTCATCTGGTCGTCCATCCGTTTCGTGCTTCGCCCCCGTCCCCTCCGCCCCGGCACTCCCATCGCGGTCGTCGCGCCCGCCAGTGCCCCGCGCGACCTGACCCGCTACCGAAATGGCCTCGCACGACTCCGGGCCGTGTACGACGTACGCACCGCCTGGGCGCCCGGTCGTCAGCAGGGATACCTGGCCGCCCCCGACGCCGTACGGGCGAACGCCCTGCAGCAAGCGATCCGGAATCCAAGCATCAGAGGCATCGTCTGCGTTCGGGGCGGGTACGGATGCCTCCGTCTGCTCAACCGCCTCGACTGGGCCCTCGCCCGGGAGCATCCAACCCTCCTGGTCGGCTACAGCGACGTAACGGCCCTCCACCTCGCCTTTTACGCCCGGGTGGGCTGGACCGGCCTCTCCGGGCCCGTCGTTACCGAGTGGGCCACGGCCGACGCAGAGACCCTCGCCCCCTTCCGCTCCCTTTCAGCAGGCGGGCGCTTTTCGCTCACCGGCGCCCCCCTTTCGCCCCTGCGCCCGGGCACGGCCACAGGGCCCCTGCTCGGGGGCAATCTGTCGGTCCTCACCCGCTTGCTGGGGACCCCCTACGCTCCGGACTGGAGTGGGGCCCTCCTCGTTCTGGAGGACGTGGCTGAGGCCGCGTACCGCGTCGACCGTATGCTCGCTCACCTGGAGCACGCCGGGGTCCTGGACGCCGTGTCCGGCGTCGTCCTCGGAGAGTTCACAACGGACGAACGGGACGACCACCGTCCCGCCCTCTCCCTCGAGACGGTGATCGATGACTACCTCGCCGACCGCCCTTATCCCGTCGCCAGAGGCCTCCCCTACGGCCACCTCTTGCCGCGCTGCACCCTGCCGATTGGCGTGCCTGCCCAACTGACGGTCAAACCGGACACAACCCGTCTCCGCGCCCTCGCTTCCGCCGTGCAATCGTGATCGATGTGGCAGGCCCTCACCCTGTCCGGGACAATTGGTGAACCCGTGTGTCTCCATTCGATAACAGATAATGGTTTTTTCAAGCTGATCGACAATTTCCGATGAGCGACTGGGGTCGACACATTCGAAGGAGCTTGACCGAGCCCTGGGTTTTCGAGCAGGACGACGACTTCCGGGCCCGTCTGCAGGCAAGCACCCATACCACGCTGACGTGGATTAGCGGGTTCGGGCTTTGGATCGCGCTCCTGTACCTCTTCCTCCTTGCTTCCCTGGAAATTACGTCAGGGGTCCCCTCGGTCACCCTCTCCCTCGCAACCACTCTGCAAATGGGGAACGGCTTTCTGGCCGTCATCGCCTGCCTCCTCTGCTTCATCGCGGCCCGATCGCAGTGCTCCCTCAGAGAAGCACGAGCCGTCGTCACGATCGCAGTCGTAGGGATATGTATTGGGGGCCTACCGCACGACCTCGTCACCGAAAGGATCTCCGTTCAGGGGCTGACGCTTCTCTTTACGGCCGCCGTCCTGGCGGTGCCCTTCCATCCGTGGCAGACGTTTGCCGTGGGCGGGACACTTATGGGGCTCGTCTTCGTGGCCGGGCAGCACGGACTGCCCCTCGTTTTCGGTGTCGATTCCGCCCTCCCGGTCCAATGGCCCCTGCTCCATCTGGGCGGGGCGACGATCCTGCTGACGGGCCTCAGTGCCCTCTTCCTCGTCTACCGCTACGAACAGCACCGGGCCCGCCGCAGCGCCCGAAACGCCCTTGAGACCAGTCGCACCCTCCATCACCGAACCGAGAAAATGGCCCGGGTCGGCGGCTGGGAACTGGACGTAAGCACCGGGCGAATGTCCTGGACCGAAGAACTGTACAACATTCACTCGGTCCCCCTTCGGTTCGAGCCGGACCTCGCGTCGGCCATCGCCTTTTACGCCCCCGATGCTCAGCCGGTCTTTCGATCGGCCCTCAATCGCTGTATCGAGGAGGGGGAAGCCTTCCAGCTGGAACTTCCCCTGGTTACCTCTCAGGGCACACACCGATGGGTCCAAACACGGGGCGAAGCCCATGTGCACGACGGCACCACGACCCGTGTTACGGGCATGGTCCACGACATTACCGATCAAAAGAAGATGGAGCGCGAGCTTCGGGAAAGCGAACGACGGCTGCGGCGGGCCCAACGCATCGCCCGCCTGGGAAACTGGGAGCGCGACCTAACGACCGACACGCTGCTCTGCTCCGAGGAGATGCGACGGATCTTTGGCTGGCCGGCGGACGCCACCGTGACCTATGAGACGTTTCTGGACACCGTCCATCCGAACGATCGCCCCACCCTCCGGGAGGCCCGTTCCGAGGCGGTCGCCGGCGATGCCCCCCTCGATGTCGAATACCGCATCCGGCGGCCGGACGGAGAGGAACGGTTCGTTCTCGAGCGGGGTGAAGTGCACCGAGAAGATGAACACCCGGTTCGTATAGCCGGCACGGTGCTGGACATCACCGACCGGAAGAAGATGGAAGAGGAGGTACGGGAGAGTCGTATGGCCCTGGCCGAGGCGCAAAAAATCGCGCAGACGGGCCACCTTACCATCGACCTCGTCGGCAATACGGTCCAACTCTCGGAGGAATGCAGCCGGCTCCTCGGCCTGTCCGCCGACGCCGACCATCAGGTCGACGACCTTCTTCACCTGATTCACGACGACGACCGCGAGCGGGTCCGCCACGCCTTTGCTCGCATGCACAACGAGCCCGTCCACGAGCTCGAGTACCGCATCCACCCGAAGGGGTCCGAGGAGGTTCGGTGGCTGCGCGAGCGAGGCCGTCCGCTCAAAGACGAGGCCGGGGAGACGGAGCGGATTTTCGGCGTGCTCACCGACATCACCGAGCAGAAGCGGCGCGTCCGGGAACGGCAGGAGCGAGAAGGCAAGATCGAAGCCCTCTACTCGGCCACCAGTCGCCTGGTGAAAGCCAAAAACCGCAACGAAGTGGCCGCTCTCATCGAGGAACTCCTCATCAACACGTTTGGCTACCCCATCACCACCGTTCGTCTCCTCGACGACGAGGACCTCCTGCCGGTGCGGGTTTCCCCACAGATGCGCGAAGTCCTGCCCGATCGCCCCTCATACCACGTCGAGGACGACACGATTGGCAGCCGTGCCTTCCGCTCCAACGACTCGACCGTCGTTGACGATCTTCAGGAGCGGGAGACTGCGCTTGACTATGGATCCCTGCAGTCCCTGGCCTGTGTGCCCTTGGACGATCGGGGGGTCATTTCCATTGGCAATCTTTGGACGACGAGTTTCAAGGCGTTCGACCTTCGCCTCGTCGAAATTCTCGCGGGCAACGCCGCCGTCGTGCTCGACCGCATCGAGCGCGAGCAGGAGCTTGTACAGGCCAAGGAGACCGCCGAGGAGGCCAACGAGCTCAAGTCCGCCTTCCTCGCTAACATGAGTCACGAGATCCGGACCCCCCTGACCTCAATTATCGGCTTCGCCGAAGCAATCGGAGAACAGGCGCCCAGCGCGTCCGCCAACGGAGAAAACGGGGAGGCCGTCCACCACTTTGCCGGTCTGATCGAAAAGGGCGGTCGGCGCCTCCTCGAAACGCTCAACTCCGTCCTCGACTTCTCGCAGCTGGAGGCCGGCTCGATGTCGCTCAGTCCCGACTCCGTCGACGTCAGCCGGGAAATCCAGGAAACGGTCGAGTTCTTTCAGAACCGAGCCGACGAAGCCGACGTGGAGCTCACCACCGACATTTCAAATTCCCCCATCCACGCCCACGCCGACCCCGAAGCCCTTCGACGCATCCTCCACAACCTGGTGAGCAACGCCGTCAAATTTACCGATCCCGACGACACCATCACCGTCCGAGCGGCCGAGCGGGACGGCACCGTTCATCTGGAGGTCGAAGACACGGGCATCGGCATCGATCCGGAGTTCGTTCCGCACCTCTTCGATGCCTTCGAGCAAGAATCGACCGGAAGCGATCGGACCCATGAGGGGAGCGGCTTAGGCCTGGCCGTGGCCCATCGCCTCGTCAACCTCATGAATGGAAGCATTGACGTGGACACAGCGAAGGGCGAAGGCACCTGTTTCACCGTGCGGCTGCCGAAGGAAGCACCCGCCACGGCACAGGCTTGACGCTGCTCCCAGTCGCCCCCCTGGCGACGCGCTGGAGACCGACCCATCAGAGGCCGGGACGCAAGGAGATCGCCTGGTCTCCTGGTCGTGCGAGTGGGTCTTTGCCCGAAGGAGAGAAACCAGATCGGGCACCTCCTCGGCGATACAGTTACGGAGCGGGCGAGGCCGCAATGAAGAGGTACGGCCTTCCCGGCGGCCGGACTACTCCACGTATTGCATCGCGGCCGTGGTGAGGGCCGTACCTCGTGTGCCCGAAAGGTCCAGGTCAAAGGGCTTATCCGCTCCCTCGACGGTGACGCCGGGGAGCCCGCGACGGGCGTTGGTCGCATCCACCCCGTGGTTCATCTTCAGCATCATCGCCGCGGTGGCCACATCTGGGGGATCCGACGCCGCCACCGCGTCCATGAAGCGGCGCTGCCCGTCGCGCCAGTCGGAGAGCGCCTCCCCGACCGGGCGGAGCACCTCCTCGTCGTCGGGTGCACCGTCGTGCCCTTCCGCGGCTGCGAGGGCGTCTGTCAAGGCCTCACGGGCCTCATTACAGGCCTCTACGGCCGCCTCAAGTTCCGCTGCGGTCTCGTCGGTCATGTCGTTTGATCAAAGGGTCGTCTGTAGAGCGCGTCTCCGGTGCGTAGTTAAAGTCGACGCTCGATCTCGTCGTGCAGCCGGTCGGCGAGGGCGTCCGCGTCGTCGGTATCGACGGTCAGGCGGGCGTGTCGTTCGTCGCCAATCTTGGCCTCGCCCAGCCGGTCGACCGTCACCAAAAGGATGAGGCTCTGGTTGCCTTCGGCCCGGATGGGGGTGAGCAAAACCTCGTCGAGTTCGCCGGCAAACGGCCCTCCTCCCCCCCGAAACGCGAACCGCTGCACAAAGGGCAGTGGCGTAAACCGGCTGTCCTCCTCCTCGTTGGTCACCGAGCGGAGACCGAAATCGAGCCGATCCATGGCGTCGAGCACGGCCTGCAGGCGCGGTCCCGGCGTCACGTCGAGCTGGTCCTCGTCCGAGGGATCGACCGCCCATTCAATGTCGAGGCCGGTCTGGATCCATACCTCCGAGTCCCCCAACGTGACGGGGGTGGAAACGGGCACCTCAATCGGCGGGACGTCAAGGGAGCGGTCCACCTCGGCCTCCACAGTAAAGCCCTCTTTGAATTCAGTCTCCCAAAGCACATACTGGGCCGGAGAATGGTCGCCGCCTTGTTGGGCCTGAAAACGAGTGACGAGGGCGACTTCGATATCCTCGACCGTCTGGTCGCTGGCTCCGCCTTCCAGTTCAAGGTGAGCATTCACCGTCCCGCCGGGCTGTACGGTGGTCTCGTCCGGGATAAGGTCAATGGTGGCCGAGCCGATGCCGAAGCGAGAAAGAAGCGCCATGTCGTCTGCAAAAGCGTCTGTGGGGAAGAACAAATCGATGAGCACAGCTCCTGCCGGATCCGTTAACACGGGAAAAAATATAGGAAAGCGCGGACCCAATCTGAAGCGCTCGTCCCCGGTGCCCACTCCCGCGCCGTGCGCCCGGGCAGTCCGTCATCGACAGCCGGACGGGCTGGCCGCCTCCCCGCACCCAAAACTGGACATCGGAGGCCGCGCCGCCCGACGCGGACGATGCCAATCCCGGTCTCCTCCTGGCGACCGACCGCTTCGCCTCACCGGTGTGCTCCCGGGATGTCGGATCAGTACGAGTCGAGCGTGGTGGTGGTGTCGGCACCGTGGTCAGCGAGGGTGCTGATCCAGGCGTCGCCCTGATTCCCCTGCACACGGTAGCGCACCACCTTACCGGGCACCTCCTCCGACAGATACCACGTGACATCGCCCCCGCCCATGCCGCCTTGAAATTGTACGTGGCGGGTCGTGAACGTACCGGCGGGCGTGTTGATGTCTTTCTCGCCCACCGTGGCCCCCTCGACGCTCTCCTCGGTCAGTTGTTGGGGCTCCTGATACACGGTACGTTCGGTGACCGGCACCTCGCCGACGTTGCCGTCCGGGTCCTTCGAGCGCAGGCGCAGGACCTCCGCCTGCTGCGGATCAATGAGGGCCTCGTAGACCCAGGTATCTTCTTCCTGCTGCGCCTGCACACGCCACCATTCATTTCCGTCCTCGGTGGTCTTGAGGAAGGCCCGCTCCAGGGTCTGGAAGGCGGCTTCTCCCTCCCCGTCGGCCCTCATCTCGTACTGCACCCACTCGCCCTCCTCATAAGTGGCCTCGGCCGGCCACATGCCATTGGCCGCAAACGCATAATTAAAAAGCACCTG